>NZ_LR733630.1:2255875-2563964 GCF_902506275.1 Exiguobacterium sp. 8A
GCAGTAAAACGACAACTGAATGGATGGGCGATCCTCAGCTTTCTCGCGATTTTATTGATCGTCTTGCCGGGAATTGTCGTGCTCGTCGAATTGTTCGCCCCGGTCAATGACAATTGGCAACACATTCAAGAGTACCTGTTGCCCCGTTACGTGCGAAACACGCTGTTCATCATGGTGGCTACAGGAGTCTTGACGACCGTGATCGGAACGAGCCTCGCTTGGTTCGTGACCGTCTATGATTTCCCGTTCCGTCGTTTCTTTAAATGGGCACTCATCCTGCCGCTCGCGATTCCGCCTTATATCGGGGCGTATACGTATCACGGCATCTTGAACTATACGGGTGTGATCCAGACGACGTTACGAAACGAATTTGGTATCACCGTCGATCAGTCGTACTTCAACATCATGTCGATTCAAGGAACGGTATTTATCTTTACCTTGTTCCTCTATCCATACATTTATACGATCACACGAGCCTTCCTGCATAACCAATCGTCCTCGATGATTGAGAACGCGCGAATTCTCGGTCGTGGCTCGTGGGACATTTTCTTCACGGTCGTCATACCGATTTCCCGAGTCGCCATCATCGGTGGTGTCAGTCTCGTGTTGATGGAAGTGCTCAACGACTATGGCGTCGTGAAATATTTCGGGATTCAGACGTTTAGTACCGCCATCTTCAGCACGTGGTTCGGGATGAAGGATACATCGTCGGCGCTGAAGCTTGCGGGGACTCTCATGATTCTCGTCATCGCAATCTTGACGATGGAACGGCTCATCCGGGGACGGAAGCAGTTCAGTTACGCTTCGACGAAAGTAAAGCCGCTCAAACCGAGACCGCTACAAGGCTGGCATCGCTACGCGGTATTCGCATATGTCTCTATCGTCTTTGCGATCGCATTCGTCATCCCGTTCACACAGTTGGCGGCATGGACGTTTCTGACGTTCGATACGGTCTTCACGGAAGAATTTTGGCAACTTGTTTGGAATACGGTTCGGGTCGCCTTTACCGCGACCGTGATTATCCTACTGTTCGCACTCATCATCGCGAACTATACACGACTCTTCCCGTCGAACATGACACGCGTCATTTCGAAAGTGACGACACTCGGATATTCGATTCCGGGAGCAGCCATCGCGATTGCGGTCATCACGCTCTTCTTGTGGCTCGATGACAAAGTGCTCGAAACGGCACGGGCGCTCGACTTGAGTCAGACGTTCGTGTTCCGCACGACGCTCATCATGCTCATCTTTGCCTACGTCATCCGCTTCCTCGCCATCGGCTACAACTCGATCGAGAGCGGGTTTGAGAAAGTAGGGAAGTCGTTTACCGAAGCATCCCGTATGCTGGGGTGGAATACGGTCCAAACGTTCTTTCGCGTCGATATCCCGATGATCAAAGGCGCCATCATGAGCGCGTTTATCCTCGTCTTTATTGATATTATGAAAGAGTTGCCGTTGACGCTCTTTTTACAACCATTTAACTTTTCGACGCTTGCGACACAGGCGTTCAAATACGTGAGTGATGAGAAGATTCACGAAGCGGCACTCGCTTCCATCGTCATCGTCCTCATGAGTGGACTGTTGATTTTCGTTTCCCACAAGGTGCTTGATAAGGAGGCCGACTAATGTTTGTTCAAATCAATGATTTACATTTTAGCTATAAAGGTGCACATGAAGAGACAATCAAAGGGTTCTCGATTTCAATCACGAAAGGTGAAATCGTCTCACTTCTTGGGGACAGCGGATCGGGGAAGAGTACGATTCTCCGTTTGATCGCAGGACTCGAGATGCCGAACCAGGGCGTCGTCGTCGTGAATGACTGTGTCTGTTGCGACGATTGCCAGTTCATGCCGCCAGAAGATCGTGGCGTGGGGATGGTCTTCCAAGACTATGCACTCTTCCCGCACATGACCGTTGAAAAGAACATTCGATTCGGTCTTCATAAACTGAACCGCAAGGAGCGGAATGCGCGTGTCGAAGAGATGCTCGATCTCGTCAACTTGACGGAGTTCCGTCACCGTTATCCGTACGAACTCAGTGGGGGACAACAACAGCGTGTCGCGCTCGCGCGTGCGCTCGCACCGAAGCCGGCGCTCTTGATTCTAGACGAACCGTTCAGTAATTTGGATACGTCACTTCAACACCGGATTCGCGACGATTTGCGTCGTCTCTTGAAGCAGACAGGTACGACAACGATTTTCGTAACGCACGACGAGGAAGATGCCGAGGCACTTGCCGACCGGATTGTCTACCTTGGAGAAGGCAAAATTAAAAAGCAGGTCATGACGGAGAACAACAAGACGTTCAACCCGCAAATTCCTTGCTTCGTATAAACAACAAAAGACCCCTTACTCATTTCTAAAGCGAGTAAGGGGTCTTTTTGTCATTTTGTCATCTCGGAAGGTTTTGACTCATTTCCAAGTTGGTCAATCGCAGTCACGTAGTAGGATGCATTGTTCTCATTTGTGACCTCGATACTTTTTCGTGCATGGGAAGGGATACTTTCGATATGAGTCGCTTTTCCGTCGATGACTTCGTAGACTCGATATCCAATCACGCTCTCTTGACGAACGGCGTGCCATGTCAATAAGTTACCTTTCAATTCGACTGCCGTCGGTGTCTCGAGATCGACAGTTTCGTTCAGTTCGGTATCCACCAGCTCTGTATAGACGACGAATCGTTCATCATAGCCCCCGTCCCCGAACGTACCCGAACAGGTAATCAAATTTAAGTTCCGATTTGATGTGGCACCGAAAATCTCTTCAATTGGCGCGGTTTTCGTATCATATCGTTCTGTTTTCGTGACGCGGAACCGAAGGGTGTTACCCGCCTCATCTTGAATCAGAACGTCATCGCCTTTTGTCAGTTGATCGAGTTGATAAAAGATAGCCGGGCCGGTCTTGCTGTCGACGTGACCGGCAATCACAGCATTTCCTTTGCTACCCGGTGTGACACCGGGTTCGAACCACCCGACCTGGTTCTCATCTTCTGGTACACCCATCTGTCCATTATCGAGGACCCCGACTTGTTCGATGGCGGTGTCGACATCGATTTTAGGGATCTGGATTTGAACAGGGGTGACGGCCTTGGCGTTTTCTTCTTCCTCGGCTAAGCGTAGCTTTTTCACCTCTTCCTGTAGAAGTGAGAATTCAGCCGTTAAATCCGGGCTCTCCTCTATTTGTTTTTCTTCTACAGGTGGTGACGACGATTCTTGGGCGCTCGTCCACGTCCAGAAGCTAAAACAAAAGAGAGAGAGCGCCAGAAACAAAAGGCGCTTGTTCATGGGACTCCCTCCTTATTGATTATTGTTCAGATACTTTACGTTTGCGAAGCGTTACGAAGGCGAGTAAGATTCCGCCAAGTACAGCTAATCCAGCGTAGAGAGTGTTCATTGATTGTTCTTGTGCACCACCGAGACCTGTTTCAGGCATCTCTTCAGGCATCATTGTTTCTTCGAACTTGTCAGGCATTTGTGTCACGATCGCGTTACCGAGTGTTTCACCAACACCGAACATGAACGCATATCCTTCACGGAATGACATCCAAGCCGCTTCTGCATCGCCAGCGACATATTGATCGAATGTGTCGAGTACGAGCGCTTCGTGCTGTTTGATTGCTTCTTCACCGGCAGCTTGTGGTAAGTTACCTTCTGTTGCTGCATCGAGGAATGTGCTGAAGTCGACAGCGAATGTGTCGAGGCGCATACGCGCATCTTCAATCATCGCTTCGTCACCTTCGAGTGTAGCGGCAACGATGTCACCTTGTGCTGTGATGTGATCTGAGTTCCATACTTTCTCGAACTGTGCTGCACCTTCGTCACCATATACGGATGCGATGGCTGCTTTGAAGTCGAGTGTGTTCTGGTCTTCTGCCCATGTCACGTAGTCATAGTCCTCTGCTTGGTCGTACCCTTTTTGCATACCGATTGCAGCGAGGGCGAAGTGCTCACCTGCAAGACTGTTCAATGTTGAGCGGAGTTCAACAGCTGGTGTGTCTGCTCCAGTCGTAAATTTGTCAGGCATTTGTGTGACGATTGCACCCGAGAGAGCTTTACTGATGTTGAACATGTGCTTGTAGCCTTCACGGAACGTCATGTAAGCTTCTTCGTAATCTCCTTCGACGTAGTTATCGAATACAGAGAGGACTTGGTCTTCATGAAGTTCGAGTGCATCAGCTGCTGCGTCCTTCGGTAAGTTGCCTTCCGTCGCTGCGTCGAGGAATGTTGAGAATTCTTCTACGAACTCATCGACTTCCGCTTCAGCTTCCATGCGTAGTTCCTGGTTGTCTGATTTTGCTGCTTCTACGAAATCAGCTGAGTAGTCGTTGTGACCACGGAAGATTTCTTCAAATTGTGCAGCGCCTTCTTCACCGTAGATGGAAGCGATGGCTGGTGTCATGTCGAGCGCGTTTTGATCGAGAGCTTGATCCGCGACCTCAGCATCTGCCGCCTCGTCATATCCTTTCATCATCGATGTGACGGCTAACACGTAATGCTCAGATAAGAGTTGATCGAGTGTGGCGCGAAGGTCACCTGCTGGTGTGCTTGCTGTCGGTGTGTGATCCGCTGCCTGTGCGTTGACTGGTACGAGTAGTCCTAAGGCTAGTGCCGGTGCTACGATTTTGTTTAACGTCTTCTTCTTCATGGGTAATCGCTCCTTTTCGTAAGTGAGTGTTGTCGTTATTTACACCCATCTAACGGAGCAGTTCAAAAAATGGATCACTCTTTTTTTATTTTTTTTCGTTTTTTTGTTGAAGAGTACGATAAACCCCTGGTGCGACGCCATATTTTCGTTTAAAAATTCTGTGGAAATATGGGTAACTTCGAAATCCAGACAGTTCTGCAATCGTTTCTAACGAATGTTTTGTATAGCGCATTTGCTCTTCGGCAAGCTGTAAGCGAATCGATTGTGCATATTCGATGATCGTCATCCCGGTCCCTTCTTTAAAGAGATGAACCGTCCGTGAAACGCTGAGTCCAACCACTGCGGCGACGTCTGACACTTTGAAGTCACTCGTTACGTGCGCTTCGATAAAGCGCATCATACGAGAGACGACTGGAGGTCGCGCATGGGAATGCACATCTTGAATCGAACGATCGAGCATGAGCAGAAGTGCTTGAACGAGTGTTTCAATTAAAACGGCACTTTGTTCAGACGGTGGACGGCGCACTTCTTCCGTAATGTGTTGCCATAGTGAGAGTAGGCGAGAATCGATAGTGATGGCATATAGTCGCTCCCGTGGAGTCGCATGCCACCATGTATCGATTGAATGCCCGGTACAGAAGATATGATAGTCTCCGCTCGCGGGTGTATCGACATGCATTTCATAGAAGTCACCCGGACGAACAATCAATACGTCACCAGGTCGTGTGATCATCGTTTCCCCATTGACCACAATCCGAGCCGTTCCTGCCGTTTGTAAGCGAATCAGATACGTATCGAGTCGATTAGCAAATGGAAAAGTATAAGTCGTTGTATGGTATGAATAGCCACAAAAGCCGATTTCCATAATAATCTCCTCTTTTAATAGCAAGATTGTACATATCTTAATCATATCATGGATGGTCATGATTCCTTGGAGGCAGTACGATGAAAGCGTTGAAACGGAAAACGAACTTCAAGGAGGACATAACATGAAACAATGGTGGAAAGAAGCGGTCGTATATCAAATTTATCCACGTAGCTTCAATGACTCAAACGGAGATGGGATTGGCGACATCCAAGGAATCACGGAGAAGATGTCATATTTGGCAGAACTCGGGATCGACGTCATCTGGCTCTCACCGGTATACGATTCACCGAACGACGATAACGGATACGATATTCGTGATTACCGTGCCATCATGGACGAGTTTGGTACGATGGATGACTTTGATGCGATGCTTGAAGAAGCACACCGTCACGGGATTAAAATCATGATGGACCTCGTCGTCAACCATTCTTCTGACGAACACCAATGGTTCATGGAGTCGCGTTCTTCAAAAGACAGCCCATATCGTGACTATTACATTTGGAAAAAAGGGAAAGACGGTCAGCCACCGACGAACTGGGGGGCTTTCTTCGGAGGCAGTGCTTGGCAGTATGATGAGGCAAGCGATGAGTACTACCTCCATCTCTTCAGTAAGAAACAACCGGATTTGAACTGGGAAAGCGAGACGCTTCGTCGTGAAGTGTATGACCTCATGACATATTGGCTCGATAAAGGGGTCGACGGGTTCCGGATGGACGTCATCAATATGATCTCAAAAAATCCAAGCTATCCAGATGGTCAAACGCAAGGAACAGGGTTCGGTGACGGTACACCATTCTTCTTTAACGGACCACGCATCCATGAATTCATGCAGGAGATGAATCGGGAAGTCTTATCGAAATACGACACAATCACGGTAGGGGAGATGCCAGGGGTCAGTGTGGAGGAAGCCAAACTTTATACGGGTGAAGACCGCAACGAACTGAACATGGTCTTTCATTTTGAACATGTGGACGTCGGGAACGGAAGCTTCGGGAAGTGGAATCCGACAGACTGGAAGTTGACTGAGTTAAAGACAATCTTCTCGCGTTGGCAAGAAGGGCTCGAAGAGGAAGGATGGAACAGCCTGTACTGGAGTAACCATGACCAGCCCCGTGCCATCTCACGCTTTGGAAACGATTCGCCTGAATATCGCGTTCGTTCCGGGAAGATGCTCGCGACACTTCTTCATCTATTGAAAGGGACGCCTTACATTTATCAAGGAGAAGAGTTCGGCATGACGAACGTCGCGTTTGAATCAATCGATCAGTACCGAGATATTGAGACGTTGAACGCCTACCGTGACTACACATCCAAAGGGTTGTTAACGCACGACGAGATTTTCCGTGGCATCCATGAGCGAGGACGTGACAATTCACGTACACCGGTACAGTGGTCAGACGAAGCACATGGTGGATTTACGACAGGGACGCCATGGATCGAGGTCAACCCGAACTTTGTTGACATCAATGCGGAAGCGGCAAGGAAAGATCCGAATTCACTCTTCCATTACTACCGTCAGTTGATTGCGCTCCGTAAAGCGAACCCGCTCGTCGTCTACGGAAAGTATGAGCTGTTGTTACCGGAAGATGAGGCGGTCTATGCATTCACACGTTCATTCGAAGGTGAGACATGGCTCGTACTCTGTAACTTCTCCGACGAGACACAACAACGAGAGCTACCATATGACGTGAAAGAACGTGTCATCGGAAACATGGAACCGATAGAAGCGTTCACCCTTCGTCCTTATGAAGCACAAGTGTATAAACTGTGACGAAAAGCTCGCCAGACGGCGAGCTTTTTTAAGTGCATACGTATCTTCTCTCGATGATTCGGGAATAGTGTAAGTAACGTCTGACATGAAAAGAGGGAACGACATGGGTACTTTAATCGCGTACTCTTCCAGATATGGAACGAGTGAAAAAGTGGCGGCTTTACTCGCTGAACGTCTATCGGGTGACGTTCGTGTCCAAAATATCGTAGAAGAGCCGAACGTCACGTGGGAGATGGTAGATCACGTCATCGTCGGGAGCTCAATTCGAATGGGCACGATCCAAGACGAGATGAAGGAATGGTTGACGCTTCACGAAGCACACTTGCTTGAGCATCCCCTCGCTTTATATTTGTGTGCCGGGACACCGACAGAGTCGGAACGGATTCGCGAGCTAGAAGAAGCCTATCGTGACACGCTGCGCGAACATGCCTATTTCGTCGAGGTCGTCGGGAGCGGGTACGACTTTGAACGAATGGGCTTTTTAGACAAAGCAATCGTTCGCATGATGGCCAAACAAAAAGAGAGTTCACTTCAACTCGATGACGCCAAACTGAATCAACTCGTGGAAGCCGCTCAAACGTCTGAGCGCACCCGGTCTGAAAATCCTTGAGCGAGTAAATCATGCACATCAATCGGGCTTTTCGTGGAGATGAGTACATCTCCGCTTCTTTTCTGCCCTTCAATCTGATGAAGAGCAAGGTGTTCGAGTTGACGACCGATTTTTAGAGCGATGGGTGCAGATTCTTGGCATCGTAAGACATCGATAGTCACTTCATCGGTGCGGTTATCTCCCCCAAATAGTTCGAGGTCGGCTCGGGCTGTGGTAAACCCGCGCACGGCGATTCGTTTCAGTTGAACGCGTCTCGATTTGTATTGGATCGCAAGTGCCGGATGTTGTTCGTAATCGTAGGTCGGGTCGCCGATTGCAGTCAAACCATGAATCAAGACGTCTTGATAGGCCGATACAACCAGGCTTCGTGGTGAGGATTTTGTATAGAGTGAACTGTGAACCGGCTCGACGGACACTAAGTTTGTGCCTGATAGGAAGCGGGCTGTCTCTGAGTTCGGATCGTCTGCTAAATGATGACCGATGTGACGGAAGTTAAATGAACGATTGTCATGCACCGAAAGATGGCCGAAGATATGAACGTCGTGTGCGGCAGATGAGGTCCCATGTGCTTTTACTTCGATGCCTCCAAAGCAGCCTTCCGTTCTATTGTGAACGAGTGTGACGTGCCGCGAACCGTCATCAATCTCAATCCCATTTGAGTTTGAGAACCCTAAGGCGTGTGTTCGACCGTGAGGATGATGACAATAGCAGTTGGTAATATAAATGGCATCACTATGGTGTGTGGTGATTCCGTCATCCCCATAATTCGTCGCCTCGAGATGATCGAGATGGATATATCGGCTCCCGTTTGCCGCGCGAAGCCCGTCCCCTAAGTAATGATAGTGCGGAGACGTGATGTCGAACGCATGGAGCCCAGCATTTTTGGCTATCACATGATGCACCCATCCATACGTCACATGGGCAAACGTCAAGGCGCTCGATGTCGTGTCACCGCTCGTCGTCCGTTTCACATCTCCTAAGCGCGCGACATTCCAATCGAGCGTCAGGTGGCATACCTCGATATGATGATTTCCTGCGAAAGGCGTGGCGTTTCGTAACAATCGTCGATGTCTCGGTGCACGATCGGACAGTTTGAGAATCGTGACGTCTTGTCCTGCGCCTTCGAGCACGCAGTTGGAAGGTAGACGAATACCCCGAACGATATAAACGCCTGCTGGGACAAAGACACGACGGTTCGAGCGGATGGCGAGTCGAAAGGCGAGGGTACAATCCGTTTTTCCATCTCCGACAGCACCATAGTCCGTCACATCAACACATTGTTTCGTCGTCTGCAGTAAATTCAAATATTCGGCATCGAGCCGACGCATCCAGACGGGACGAACGATGCCGTCGACTTGCTCGAGCGGAAAGGACGTGCGGACAGGGGTGATCCGTTCCGTCAATGGGATTCGACACGGGATAGATTGTTGTTGCTCAAAGTAAGAAGCTTCCCGTGTAGCACGGTGCCATTCAAGTGTTTGTTGGATGAGGTCTTCTTCCGACCAATCGGAATGAGAGGCAATCATCGATGCGATTGCGTGTGGGTCCTTAATGTTTTTCATTATAAATCCTCCTAGCATCATCTTCTCTAGCATGTACCCGTTTCACCTTGTTTTTTAGCAATCAGAAGTATTTACTAGACAGAAACATCTAGTCGTGTTATATTCAATATGTGCTTAATTAAGAATAGCTGGAATCATAATTCACAAGTGCTTGGGATTATTTTTCATTAGATAATCCAGAGGCTTGTATTTTTTTTGGTCAAGTTTTTTCTAGTAAGGCACTACTATAACGCATAGCGTTTATTTCAGGAGGGTTCATTCATGAACACAGGTAAAGTAAAATGGTTTAACTCAGAAAAAGGTTACGGCTTCATCGAAATGGAAGGCGGAGACGACGTATTCGTACACTTCTCAGCAATCCAAGGCGACGGCTTCAAAACACTTGAAGAAGGCCAAGAAGTAACTTTCGAAATCACTGACGGAGCTCGTGGACCACAAGCTTCTAACGTTGAAAAAATCTAATCTTCCTTTCTAAGGAATATGATACCTGCTCGCATCGGCGAGCAGGTTTTTTTGTGTTTAATCCCATAGTTTGAGGGAACAGTATACGAGCGACAAATCATGAAGGAGGAATTTGGAATGAGTGCAAAAGACACAGCGTTAAAAATTCTAGAGGGTAGCAATGTCGGGACGATGGCGACCGTGTATAAGGTGAAACCCCACAGTCGATATATGACATTTTTCCATGATGATTTCACACTCTACACAGCAACCTCTAACGATACAGATAAAGTAGAAGAACTAGAAAAGAATCCATATACGCATATTTTAATCGGCTACGATGGAGATGGTGTGGGCGACACTTACTTAGAAATCCTCGGTAAAGCGACCGTGTCGGATGATGAATCGATGAAAGAGAAAGTATGGAATGAGAAACTTGAAGGATGGTTCGATGGTCCGGACGATCCAAAGCTTGTGATCCTTAAAATCGAACCGGAATCGATGCGCGTGATGAACAAGAAAGGTCAACCACCACAAGAAGTGACACTATAATCTCTTCTAAGACACCTAAATCAGGTGTCTTTTTTTGTGGATGAATGTGAATAGAATATGGCGTACATATGGACGAATCATGAACAAAGGAAAATACATATGTGAAATAGTGAACATGAATGGTATATTGTGAATGTAATCACATTATACATTTATTTAACTTCTTGAAAGGGAGGAATTATGATGTTCACGAAATTTTGGCAAAATCATAACATCGCTACAGCGATCTTGACGGTGTTACGTGTATGGCTCGGTTATCATTGGTTAACGGCAGGTTGGGGTAAAATCACGGGAGGTTTTGGAACAGAAGGATTCTTAAACAATGCGGTGTCACTCGCTTCTGGAGAACATCCGGCCGTTGCTGGATGGTGGGCTGCATTCCTAGAAAACTTTGCGATTCCAAACGCCGGGCTATTCGATGTCCTGATTCCTTACGGTGAATTCTTGGTAGGCTTAGGATTATTGCTCGGTGCCCTCACACGTAGCGCAGCGTTCTTCGGACTCGTCATGAACATGGCGTTCTTACTATCAGGAACAGTCAGTACGAACCCAACGATGTTGATCGTATCTGTCTTGATTTTAGTTGCCGGTCATAACGCTGGAAAAATTGGGGTCGACGGGTTGTTCCTTCGCCGTTTTGTCGACACGAAAGTATTGCATCGTTCACCAAATCGTCAAATAGCCTCGTAACTTTTATGCGTTCTCTTGTGACAAACCTCTCACGTTTCGGCTACGATAGACATAGCCTACAGAAATAAAGGAGAACGCATATGACTACGACTCATTTTAAATGGCTTGGCTACACAGAAGGTGTATCCTTCTTGTTATTACTGTTCATCGCGATGCCGTTGAAATATATGGCTGGTATTCCACTCGCGGTCAGTATCGTTGGTGCAGCACATGGTTTCTTATTTGTTGCGTATGTGCTCGCGGCGATGTACATGGCATGGCGCTTGCGCTGGGGATTCAAAGTTTTGACGCTTGCTGTCATGGCATCGGTTATCCCATTCGGACCATTTTTATTAGAAAAACGGGTACTCCCGTCAACAGAGAAGACATCGAACTGATTCGTTCGATGTCTTTTTTTATGATACGCGATCCATTGACTGAGCTGAATCTCGTTCTGCTCGAATGTCATGACGTATTCGGTACGTGAGGACGAACGTGCAGATGAGTAGACCCACCATACAAGCGGTGTAGAGATGGGCAACAGAGACGAGATCACTCAATACCCCGAATAGGATAAATCCAATCGGCGTAATCCCCATCGCGAGTGATTCGAGCACACCGATGACGCGCCCTAAATAGTTCGGATCCGTATTCGTTTGGAGGAACAATTGAATCGGGATGTTGACACGTACGATCAAGAAACCACTCAATAAAGCGAAGACCGCGAAAAAGAAAATTGACGTGAGGACGTTGAAGTTAAAATATAATGGAATGGCGGGTCCGACGAACAGAACGCTAAGAATGGTCAACGCGGATCGCATCGTTGCTAAGCGATGTTTGATTTTGAATAACGGTAAGGCATGAAGTAAGGAAGCGACTAAAAAACCAATGGCGACCATGCTTTCAAGGAGTCCGAATTGAAACGGGGACACACCGACTTCCTGTAACGCTGCAATCGGGAACAACACTTCCGATGCGACGAAGAAGAAGTTCAAAAATGCGGCGAGGACAGCAACTGTCCACAAGACTCTTTGTTGTTTCAAGTAAGACAGACCGGACCGTACGTCTTCCCAAGTCGATTGTTCGGTGGGTGCGACCTCTTTCTGATGAAATTTAAGTCGAGAGGCGAGAAGTGCGGCAATCATAAAGAATAGAGCTGAACTGAACAAAAAGACAGGAATCGGTATAAGCTTAAACAGTGCCCCGGCAAGAAGCGGGGTACCGATGCTTGAGATGGAGATGATACTTTGAATGAGAGAGTTGGCGCGTTGCAGTTCATCTTCCTCAAATAAAAGAGGAATCGAACTTGATAACGTGACCGATAAGAAAGTGGAAACGATCGCTAAGAAGAATGTGATGACGTAAAAAGCGGGTGCTTCAAACGTCCAAAGTAAGCTTCCAACACCTGCGAGTAAAAATAATCCTCCGTTCAAAGACTCCATCCTAATGATGACTCGCTTTCGGTCAAGTTTGTCTGCATAAGCGCCGGCGAATGGGGATAGAAGCACACGGGGTAATGTACCTGCGAGGAGAACGAAGGCGAATTGGAGCCCAGATCCTGTCGTCGTCAACACCGTGAGTCCCGCCACAAACGTAAATAAGTTGGATGCGAATAACGACATGAATTTACCGAGCAGTAAAATTGATAGATTTGAAGAGAGAAACTTCATAGAAACACTCCTTTGCAAATTAGTTAAATGTGATTTAACATTATCATAAAGGCAACGAAGTGAATTGTAAATATAAAGTTCAATATAATTTAACTTTTAGAGGTGACATATGATTGGTGAGCGCATTAAAGCATTGCGAAAACAGAAAAAAATGACTCAGACGCAGCTGGCGGAAGGGATTGTCACAAAATCGATGCTCAGTATGATTGAGAACGGAAAAGCAGAGGCATCGATGCGCAGTTTACGAGAACTTGCCAGTCGATTAGATGTCTCGATGCAACAGTTATTGACCGATCCAAAAGAGGTCGAACTACAGTCGCTGGTGGAAAAGCTAGAATTTGAGGAGATGCAACTCATTTCACTACCGGATCAAAAAATTCGGGAAATGCTCAAGCCTTACTTACAGGAAGAAATGAACTCCGTGTGGCAAGGAAAAGCATATATGCTGTACGGTGATACGTACTTTCAAGAGGGCGAGAATGAGAGAGTACTAGTTTACTATGACCGCGCGATTGAGATTTTTGAGAAGCTAGGTGAGTCCGAAGAATTGGCGATGGGACGAATTAGCCAGGCTTATTATTTATTGATGTGGAACCGCTACGAGGAATCGATTGAACGGATTGAAGCGATAGAACTACTTGATGCAAAATATATGAAAACAAAGACACGAACTGAATATGCCATGTTAATTGTATTTAAGAATCTTCTTTGTGATGAGGATTTAGAAGGGGCAATTCGACAGCTTGAAGACGTGCTCGAGTATATGACACGGACAAGAATCTACTACCGTGCGGACGACGTGTATCGCACCATTTCGATTTGCGCGCTCTATTTGAACGATGAGAAGAAAATTCATGAGTCGTTACAAAAGGCGAAGCAATATATTCAATTCACGGAAGATCGTTTGGCTGAAATCAAAGTGGCACTTTCTGAAGCGCTCTATGCGATGGAATATCGACATGTCAAACTATTAGGAAAGAACATCAAATTGATGGAATCTCTCACGACAGATGTCGAACCATTTATAGCAGCGATTTCGATGGCGAAAGGTGTGTACTACGCTTTTCGAGGGGAAACGGAAATGGGAAGAGAGTGTTTATTGGCATTATGGGAAAACAGAGATGAGTGGAAAACACATAGCTTAGTCGATATCGCGATTTACTACGAAGGTTTATTAAGGGGAACATTGAACGGTTGTGGGGATGACTGGGTGCCAGTCATCGAAGAACAAGTAGCTGAATTCCCGCAAGGACTGTTTCGCAAACGTTTAGAGACATTGCTACAACAAATCAAGGGCTGACGAATCAGCCCTTGAACGTTTGAATCAATGTTCCTTTGCCATGCTCGACTTGTACAGAAGCGTGGGCCCCATTGACGAGTGTCATCTGAGGGGGTACGTGTCCGCAATCGATATCAAAAAAGATAGGAACTTCTAACATATGATGAAGTTCCTCATATACCATTTCGACCGTATAGTCTTGATGCACAGAGGGGGCGTCACTCCGTCCAAATAGAATGCCCGACGTCTGCTCAAACCAACCGGCCCACTTCATTTGAAGAAGGGTCCTTTTTAATGCTGGGACGTTCAGCTCAGCGTTCTCAAAATACCAAAGAATCGGTTCATCGTTCAGGTGATCGCGTTGGAACGTCTTGACGTCTCCATACGGTGTCCCGATTGTATGTAAGAGCACATCGAGACATCCACCGAGCAAGCGCCCCGTTGCGTTTTGACCACCGATCGCTTTCCATTCGGTCGTCTCCGTCAGATGAAACAGATGTGGCGTCGGATTATCATGCTGCCATTCGTTTTGGAACTTCTCGGACGAGCGTTGGATGACCGTTTCGTCGGTCCGCGTCGACAATACATCGAGCCAGCGTGAACTCGTCTCGTCCCACATATCGGCACGCAAGTCGACTAAGTTTGGACCGTGGGCGGAGGCGATTCCGGTTTTTAGCGTATACACAAAAAGTAATAGACTCGTATCCGAATAACCGAGCATCCATTTTGCGGACAAGGACTGCCACTCGATGTGATCGAGGATTTCCATTAAGAGTTCCCCACCCCAGGGCGGAACAATCAAGTCGACATTGTCATCTTGAAGTAGAGATGTCAGTTCATGTGCACGGACTCGAGCCGGAGCGGACTTCCCAAATCGTTGTTTCCACGCATTCGGAGTGAATTGCAATGTGAACCCTCGATTGGAAAACTTATGTTCCGCTTGATGCAATAGATGGTGCAGTTCTTCTGGTATACCTGACGAAGGGGCGGTGACACCAATTTGATGACCGGTTAACTGTGGATAACGAATCATGACAACCTCCTGTGAATAAGTGATATGTTCAGTAGAAAAAATGGGTTATCCACATGTGGACAACTAATTAGAGCGCATCCGTTCGGCATGACGCATTCCCCATTCGTTCATCGCTTCGAGAATCGGAATCAGTGTTTTCCCGTACTCACTTAAGCGATAATCGACACGTGGTGGAACTTCTGGATAGACGGTCCGGATGACGATATCCTGTTCTTCTAAGTCGCGGAGTTGTGCGGTCAATATCTTTTGGCTGATTTTTGGTAACGCGCGTTTCAACTCACTGAAACGCAATGTATCTCCATTGATCAACACGAGGAGGATGGAATGTTTCCATTTTCCTGTAATCAGTTCGAGTGCCGTATCGACTTCACAGCTTGTTATGTTAGTCACGTCGCTCTTCCTTTCCAATAGTATCGTTGAAGTAACTATACCACCTTTTTGTGCCTACTTCTGTAACATCGACCGAGCGGGTATAGTGAAGGGGAGGTGATAATATATGAAAATCGAAAAAATCGAACTCGGTCCGGTAACGCTTCGAGTCCGTGACATTGAACAGGTGACACGATTTTACGTAGACGTGATTGGGATGAGTATTTTAGAAGAGAGCGAAGAGCTCATTACACTCGGTACGAAGGAACGTCCGCTTGTCATCTTGCACAGTGTCCCGCAAGCGAAAACCAATCCACGGGCGGCAGGCTTGTTCCATTTAGCTATTCTGTTCCCGAACCGTGTAGAGTTAGGAAGCATGTTGGCACATCTCATTGAGCGACGCATCGAAGTGGGGCAAGGCGACCATCTCGTGAGTGAAGCCTTCTACTTGAGCGATCCAGAAGGAAACGGGATTGAATTGTATGCCGACCGCCCGAAGGACCAATGGACGTACGAGGCAAACGGCCATGTGAAAATGGCGACCGAGCCTGTCGACTATGAATCGATGCTTCAAGCGGCAGCCAATCGGTCGTTTACTGGTTTACCGATCGGAACGACGATGGGGCACGTGCATTTTAAAGTACGCTCAATCGAGGCGGCGAAACGTTTTTATCATGATCGGCTTGGCTTCTCCATTACGACGGATTCTTATCCAGGCGCACTTTTCCTAGCAGCTGATGGCTACCACCATCACATCGGAACGAACGTGTGGGCCCGTCCGAGCGATCCTGTGGGAATGGAGACCGGAATCGAAGCATGGACGCTTCTCGTCAATGAAGAGACGAACCAGGCGTTAGGCGGAACATCGTCTGAATGGTCGTTGACCGATGAAGACGGGATTACCGTGCATATTAAAAGAACGAACGCTTGAGCGTTCGTTCTTTTTAACGTGCGGATGTTTTCTTCTGACCTGCGTTAAACGAGAGACGAAGTCCGCGTTTTTGATACGCTTGCTCGACTCGTTTAGGATTGAGGCTGAGCTCAAGGTGAGCTAGCTTCAAATGTTCAAGTGCCGGCACCGTGACATCGAGGCGAACGAGCTCCATATTGCGCTCTGCTTTTTTGCGTGTTCGTCTCAAGTTACGGGGCACCTCCTCTGACGTCAGTGCCGCGATCGTTTCATTTACTTGTTGTCGTTTTTCACCCTTGATGCTCAAGGCAGAATACAGCTTATCGAGCGAACCGAATCGTTTGATGAGTTGAACCGATTGGCTTTCGTCGAGCCCGGCAACTGGAGGGATTCCGTCAGAACGGTCTCCTGTCAACGCTTTGACGGCTGACAGTTGCTTCGGTTTCAATCCTTCGTATAGCGCCGCAATCTCTTCTGGTCGAATTTCTAAATGACGCTTGAGTGGCAACGGACGATTATCACGAATGTCACAGCGAGCCTGCATTTGCTGAAGCTCCTGTGTCTGTAACCAAACGGTGATTCGTGGACTGACAAGCTGTAACAAGTCTTTGTCTTTTGTCATGATGACGACAGGGGCACTGCAACTGAATTTACGGGCGATGTGGGCAATCAAGTCTTCCCCTTCATACCCTTCTACTTGGAATTGTGGGATTCCACTATCCTCAAGCAGTTGGCGCATGAGTTCCATCTGCGCTTTTAATTCAGGCGGTGTTTGACGTCTGCGACGTTTGTAGCCTGGGTACAGTTCTCGACGCCATAATGTTTCACGTGAGACGTCCCAAACAACGACAAAATGAGTCGGACGATGTCTGCGTAGAATCGTCCGGATGAGGCCGGTCATTCCGATGACGGCACTCCGATCGTTTTTAGATACCTCGCGTCCTTTTTTCGTTCGGCTCGCGGCGGCACCATAATAAGCACTGGCCAGCATGGAGTTACCGTCAATCAAAAATAGTTTGCGTTCCATGCGTAACCTTCTTTCTATTTCTTTCTGTTTAAACCGAACATCTCGCCATGTTTCGGTGATGTTGTGTCATTGAGTGGGTGACACTCAAATAAGCAACATATGTGCAGTATATCACGGGAAGAGGCGAAAATATAGCGACAGTTCGGTGCAAACGTGAAAAACCCTTCTCCATATTTCGGAGAAGGGTTTAAAGAAAGCATCATTCAGATAATGGTTCTTCCTCTTCGTGAGAGGCGAGAATCAAGTCGACAAAGACGATGCGGTGGTTATCGACTTCACTGACAATCAGTTCATGGTTGCCAGGTAAAAGGAAGCGCTCGCCTGTTCGGGCATTCGCTTTTTGTGATAAAACGAATCCACCGACCGTATCGACGTCATCTTCGATTTCGATGCCGAACCGCTCTTCGAGTTCTTGCGTTAAAACGAGTCCCGAAAGGCGATAATGTTTCGGAGCGACTTCTGTAATTTCAGCCTGTTCGTCTCGATCGAACTCGTCTCGAATCTCGCCGACGATTTCTTCTAAAATGTCTTCAATCGTCAACAGTCCTGCCGTCCCGCCGTACTCATCGATGACGAGACACATCATCGTCTGCGCGTTTTGCATTTTCACCATCGCTTCTTGAAGTGGCGTGAACTCGGTGACGAGCGGCAATTGATGAATGAACGACTCGAACGGTGCATCATTTTTTGAAAGTTGAGCAGTGAAGAGCTGTTTCGCATTCACGAATCCGAGAACGTCATCGCGATCGCCATCTCGTGTGACGGGATAGCGTGTATACTGATGCTCTTCGACAACGGCAATGATTTCTTCAATCGTATCTTCTTCATCGATTGTCACCATGTTCATTCGTGGGACCATGGCATCTTTGGCGATCCGTTCGTCAAAGGAGAAGATATTTTGTACATAAGCCAACTCGTTTTCATTGATCTCACCGCTACGGAAACTTTCCGTCATGATGATTTTCAGTTCTTCTTCCGAGTGTGCCGTTTCTTGCGCTGTCGTCTGTACCCCGAATAAGCGAAGTGTGATTCGAGCCATACTGTTCAAGGCCCGAATAAACGGATAGAAAATTTTTGTGAAGACGTAGAGCGGACGTGCGACGAGGAGCGTCAGTTTTTCCGCTTCATGAACTGCAAGTGTCTTTGGCACGAGTTCACCGATGACGACATGGACGAACGCAATCAATAAGAAGGCAATCAAAAACGACAAGAATGTCACGAGAGATGGCGATATGTTCAATTGTTCGACCAGAGTGTGGATATACGCTTCGATTTGATCGGCACCAATCCATCCAAGGCCGAGTGCAGAAAGCGTGATTCCGAACTGAGAGGCAGAAAGGGAGTCGTCGATATTCTCGATGACTTTTTTCGCGCTGACCGCTCTCTTATTTCCTTCGAGCACGAGCTGGTCGAGTCGAGCGCCACGCACTTTCACAATTGAAAATTCGGCTGCCACAAAAAAGGCAGTCAAAAAGATTAAAAGTGCAACGACGAGTAAGCTGAGTAACATGGGACTGTCCAACAATTCCCCCAAAAATCGGGGAGTCACCTCCATTGAGTATAAGATCAAACGTCTTTCAGGCGTTTCCTGAAAACGAATAGTTTGTTTCAGTATAGTTGATTTGTTTCAAATATTCAAAATGCAGCCAATCATGTTTGATGAAGAGGGGAATGCGGGAACTAAACCCGAGAAGATGAAGGAGGAATTGACATGGCAAACTATCCAGAGTTAAAAGGCAAAGTCGCGGTCATCACGGGCAGCTCGAAGGGGCTCGGTCGTGCCATCGGGGAGCGTTACGCAAAAGAAGGGATGAGCGTTGTCCTGAATTACCGCAGCAGTGAAAAAGAGATGGGAGAAGTCATCCGTGGAATCGAGGCAGCTGGCGGGAAGGCTGTCGCCGTGAAAGGAGACGTCGCGGAGGAAGGACTCGCGGAGAAGATGATTGAAAAAGCCATCTCTGAGTTTGGGAAGATGGATATTTTCGTGAATAATGCCGGCGTACAAGTCGAGGCAAAAACACATGAGATGGAGTTTGATAACTGGAAGCAGATTATCGACGTCAACTTGAACGGGACGTTCCTTGGTGTTCGTGCTGCTTTAAAATACTTCGTTGAGAATGAAATCGAGGGGAACATCATCAATATGTCTTCTGTTCACGAAGTCATCCCGCGTCCGGGGTATACACATTACGCAGCCAGCAAGGGTGGCGTGAAAATGTTCACGAAATCCGTCGCGCTTGAGTATGCTCCAAACCATATTCGTGTCAATGCGATCGCACCTGGGGCAATCGATACACCAATCAACGAGGAGACGATGAGCGACCCGGAAGAGAAGAAGGGGTTAGAAGCGCTCATCCCATCCCACGTCATTGGGAAGCCGGAACAAATCGCAGCTGTTGCCGCTTGGCTCGCGTCGGATGAGTCGTCCTATGTGACGGGGACAACCATCTTTGCAGACGGTGGGCTTTCGCTTTATCCGTCATTCGGTCCAGAGAACAAAGTGCAATAAAAAAGAGGGTGCGATGATGCACTCTCTTTTCGTTTAGCTACTCATTTGATTGGTCATATCCAACTTGGGAAGGGTGACAGTGAACATAGAGCCGTTGCCGATGTTTGAGGTAGCGTGAATCGTCCCACCGTGACCTTCGGCGATTTCTTTACAGATCGCGAGACCGAGACCGGTCCCCCCAATTTTTCGACTTGCCGAATTGTCGACGCGATAAAACTTGTCAAACAATTTTGGTAGCGCGGTTTGGGGAATCCCGATGCCGTGATCTTCAATTGAAATGTCAATCCAATTCGGTCGTTCACATTCGACACGGACATTGATTTCGCCACCACGAGGCGAATACTTCACAGCGTTGTGAAGTAGGTTCATGAAGAGTTGATTGAGTCGCGTCCGGTCTCCGTATACATAGACGTCTTCCGTACAATCGAACGTGATGTGATGGTGTTGGCTCGAGCCTTGATGCACCGAGATCGCTTGTTCAAGAATGGTGGATAGGCGCTCTGGTTCGTTATGATACGTCTGTTGTCCAGACTCCATCCGTTGTACATCAAGCAAGTTTGAAATCAAGTCCTCGAGACGCAATGTCTCTTGATGAATCATTCCTAAATATTTTTCGGAACGTTCAGATGAAAGTTTTCGGAAACGAAGAAGTTCAGTGAATCCAATGATACTTGTGAGCGGAGTCCGGAGTTCGTGAGAGACGGTCGAAACGAGTTCGGTTTTCAGACGGTCGACTTCGGTCTCGTGCGTCACGTCACGGAAAACGAGCATCGTTCCATGGCGTGTTCCTCGCAAGTAAATCTTCTCCGCATACATTTGAATGAAGCGCTCTTCCTGATTCATCGAGAACGTGACGCTCTCTTCTTTACACTGTCCATCGAATGACCGTTCCATGAACGCGGAAAAGGCATCCTTTTGGTCGACCTGCAGTCCGAGCTCCTCAAGGCTAGCGTCTAAACGGTATAAATCGACTTCATTTCGCTGCGTAATCGGTTGATTGAATAAGACGAACAACGCTTGGTTTGCTACTTTCTCACTTGTTGCGTGTTCGACATAGATGACGGCATCGCGAATCGAGTGAAGGAGGCGCGCTGTCTTCTCACGCTCCTCTTCAATCCGATAGCGTTGTGCCGTGAGAGATGTAGCCATTTGCCGGAATGATGTTGTCAATTGCCCGACTTCATTTTTAGATTGGGCGGCCGCCGGTGTCATCGGCTGTCGCTCTCCGGCAAGGCGCTTGCTGTTTTCAATCAACTCTTGCAGTTGACCAGTTAAGCGTCTCACATATGGACGGGCGACGATAAAGAGAATGAAGAGGACACCGAGTAAAGAGAGGAGCCAAAAGGCCTGTGCCCACTTCGTATGGGTCGCAAGCTGAGCACGGAGCGCATCCTCTTCTGCGTTCAGTGAGTTCCGGTATTCCGTGAAGACGCTCTCCATATCGACGATGCTCGCACTCATATCTGCGGCACTTTTTGAATTGATTTTGAATTTACGATCTGCCGGTGGCTCTTGTTGTGGATTCACTTTCCCGAGCGTCGGCATCTTTAAGAAGGGTTCGGTTACACTACCGTCCCGTTTTCCTGCTACATAACGTTCGAGGCTCGGCATGACACGTTCTTGATATGCGTCAAAGAGCGTACGAGCATCGCTCGCGTACGTTTTTTCTTTCTCGGTTACGGCATTCTGCTCGAACCAAGTGGTCTGTTCGTCAATCAAGACTTGTTTATCTTGCACACGCTCTAACATCGCGTCGTCTCCAAGGAGGACAAAGCCGCGCATTTCATATTGCATCGACTGCCATGTCTCGAACAATTCGGTCGCATTCGTGCGCCGTTCACTGATGTTCTCGAGCGATGACGTCGTCTGTTCGATTTGGTTTTCCGTATACACATATACGGCAAGCGACGTGAGGAGGATCAGTCCGATGAATAAGTAGAAGACAAATAAAAATTGTCTCCCGATCCGCTGGTCAATCCATGACTTCATAAAGACCGTTCCTTCCTAGAATGATGAACATTCCGACTGTGACTAATATCCTACGAGTGTCGTTCTTTCATTGTACAGATTCGTTTCTTTATATGCCACAAATTGAGAAATCAAGGCAATGACCACTATTAATCATTGAATAGTAGTGAATGATGTGCTATTGTTCAATGTATAGTAGGGGGTGAGATGATGAATCCTCAATTCAAAAAAGGTGTGCTCAACCTGTGCGTGTTAGCACTCGTCGCGGAACAAGACCGCTATGGGTATGAGCTCGTTCAGGCGATCTCCGCTAAAGTTGCGATTTCAGAAGGTGCGGTCTATCCGTTGTTGCGTCGACTGACGACAGAGGGTTATTTCACAACATATTTAATCGAATCCGGAGAAGGCCCTCCACGGAAGTACTATCAGATTACGGAGCAAGGGCGAACACACTTAGTTGAACTGCGAACGGAATGGGATGTATTCACGAACGGTGTTAATGACTTAATCCGAGGGGGAGACGACAGATGAATGAAGAACAGTACTTGTCAGAGCTCGAACAGCTATTGATGGACGTGAAGGTGAAAGATCGGCTCGATATATTAAGGGATGTGTCTGAATATTTCACAAGCGGTCGATTAGAAGGAAGAAGTGACGAAGAAATGGCACGTGAGTTAGGGGAACCGAGCGTACTCGCATCAGAATTACTCGCCTCTGTCGACGTTGAAGAATCGATCTCGACACGACCAGCTGCGGTTGTCAAAAGCTCGGCGGTAGCCTTCCAAAGCGTTCTTATTCAAGTACAGAATGCGCAGGTGTTCGTCACCCCATCACGAGATGGGTACGCTTATGCGACGCTTGAAACGGAGACCGATCATGGGGTCGTGATGGATATCGTGGGGGACACCCTAGAGATACGGATTGAATCCGAACGTCGTTTTGGTCTTTCGGACCTGTTTTCATGGTTTGGGTCAAAGGCACCTGTACTTCGGGTTGAATTGCCACATCACGCCTATCATCAGATTCAGTTGAAGAATCGTCATGGTTCGAGTGATGTACAAGACCTTCACACGGAACGGTTACACGTGGAGAGTGAGAACGGTCGAATCGTCGCGCATCACATTCAAGCACGTCATGGTGTTCTGCGCACGTCGAACGGAAAGGTGCTCGCATCGAGTTGTCACGGTCACGATTGGGAGCTTCATTCTTCGAACGGTCGTGTCGAAGCGAAACATTCTCAGCTCGAGCGGATCAATATCCATTCCTCGAACGGTCGAATCGATGTCGATCACGTCTCGGGAACGGTCGATGCAAAAACCTCTAATGGACGGATAGACTGTTCCGTACAAGCGATTCATGAACCGATTCGGTTAAAGTCGAGCAATGGGAAAATTGATTTGCATGTCGATGAACGTCCAGAAGATGTGACCATTCGAGCGAAGTCGCGAAACGGGAAAGTCGATGTGTTCGGGGAGGGGTCGAAAGAGTGCGTATTTGGAGACGGGTCGATTGAAGTGAAATTAACAAGCTCGAACGGGAGCATCACCGTATCAGGGTAAACATAGCCCCTCCATCGATCGATGGAGGGGCTATGTTTATAAATCATGCACCAACACATAGGCGACTCGAACGGGTCCATGTACGCCGACGATGAGGTTCATCTCGATGTCGGCCGAGTTCGACGGACCAGAGATGAAATTAACACCGTTCGGGGAATGGAGACCATCTCGATCAAGTGAGGCGAGTTGTTGTGCCGTTTGCGTCATACGTGGAACGAGGACAGATTTCGGGATGATTGCGATATGGTCTTGCGGTAACAGACTGATCGTCCGTGATCTACCAGGCTTCGCATATTGGACGATTGTCGCACTTTCCGCAAATGCCGCATCCGCAATCGTGATTCCGATGTCCGCTCGAATGGCCAGCTCTCGACTCGATTCCGGTTGTGACGAATCCCACCAGGCAAACGTCTCACTTGTTGTAGGTGCCCAAGTGGAAATTCGTGCATCGTTCTCCGCAAGAATCTTTGTTCCATCATAGCGTTCAATCAAGAGGCGGAGCGTATCATCAAGATTCGCAGATTCACATTCCACCAAATCGGTATGGATTCGGGTCGCGACCATGCGAAACGTTTCAAGTAGTTCTTCTTCGCTCGCGCCTTTCAACACCGCATCTTGCGGGCGATGTGTATATTCCCGCTTTGGCGGCGTGAGCTGGACCTCACGACCGAGTTGCTTGGCGATTCGTTGTAGAAAGTCCTCACGGTTTGTGATTGTACCAGGATTCATCAGGCATTCCCCCGTTTCTTGAACCAATCTCGGACAGTCTGTTTGTTCGGTTGTGGCAAGTCTTTCGAGTCTGTCCAAGCCGGTAGCCCTTTCTCAATCTGACCCGATGTGGCAAATGGTGATGTCGCAAAAGGTGCGACATGTTCTGCTGCTTCGAATAAGAAAGGACTCGAGGCCGTGACGGCAAATCCTTTCATCGCAATCCGCTCTACGAAAGGTGATTGCTTTTTCTCCTCTACGATGACGCGTCGATGTTCAATCAACAGCTCGTGCAGCGGAATCTTTACAGGGCACGCCTCTGTACAGGCGCCACAGAGACTCGACGCATAGGGGAGTTCTTTATAGTTCTCGTATCCATCAAGGAGCGGAGCCAAGACGGCACCAATTGGACCTGGATAGATCGACCCGTACGCATGACCACCGATATGGCGATAGACGGGACAGACGTTGATACAGGCCGCGCAGCGGATGCATTGCAAGACCGATTGGAACTGTGTCCCGAGAATACCAGAACGCTTGTTGTCGACGATGACAAGGTGGAACTCTTCTGGTCCATCGACTTCACCGACTGCGCGCGTCCCGGCGAACGTCGTGATGTATGACGTGAGTCGCTGACCGACTGCGCTTCGACAAAGCATATTGACGAGTACCTCGAACTCTTCATAAGACGGGACGACGCGTTCCATGCCCATGACAGAGATGACCGTGTCAGGAAGTGACGTCACCATGCGTCCGTTTCCTTCATTGGTCACAAGCCCGACGGCTCCACTCTCTGCGATGGCAAAATTACAGCCGGTGATGCCGACTTCTGCCTTCAAAAAGTCTTTCCGTAGTTCTTGTCGTGCATAGCGTCCAAGTTCAGTCGGATCGTTCGACCCGCTGTAGCCGTGGGCAGTGAACGTCTCATGCACAGCGTCGCGGTCTTTATGCAGAGCCGGGGCGACAATGTGAGACGGTGGGTCTTCGTCGAGTTGCAAAATCCATTCACCGAGATCGGATTCGACGACAGTACACCCTTCTTCTTGAAGTGACTTGTTCAACCCAATTTCTTCTGTGACCATCGATTTTGATTTCACGACATGTTTGGCTTGTTTCGACCGAACGACTTCCCGGATGTAGCGGTTCGCTTCTTCCGGTGTCTCCGCGAAAAAGACGCTTCCACCACGTTTTGAGACATTCTCGCTCAATTGATATAAGTAATAATCCAGATGTTCCAGCACATGTTGACGAATTTCTTCCGAATGGTCGCGAAACGCTTCCCAGTCCCCGAGTTCACCTGCAGCATTCAACCGACCATCCCGTAGACGGTTTTGAGCCGAACTGACGGCCTGCCGCATGAACGCATCTTCGATTCCATCTTTTCGTCGATCTTGAAACTTCTCATCTAAGCGAATCCCCATGCTCATGCTTGCTTCACTCCTTCGTTTAAGACTTCAGCAATATGCATCACTTTAATCGGATGTCCTTGTTTATGAAGACGTCCGCCGATGTTCATCAGACATGACGCATCCGCTCCGATCAACACCTCTGCGCCTGACTGTAAGATCGAATCGACTTTTTCATCTACCATCTGCACCGACACGTCTGGCATCTTGACGGAGAACGTCCCACCGAACCCGCAACAGTTATGTACGTTCGCGAGGGGGACCATCGTCAGTCCATCGACGTTTCCGAGCAACTTTCCGGGAGCCGCTTCGATTCCGAGGAGGCGGGTCATGTGACAAGACGCATGATAGGTCGCTTTGGCGGGAAACTTGGCACCGACATCTGTGACTTCGAGCACATCGACGATGAACTGCGTCAGTTCGAACGTTTTGGCGGCGTGCGCTTCAGCGCGAGGACCCCATACTGGATCATCTTGGAACAAATGAGGGTAGTCGCGCATCATCATGACACACGACCCCGATGGTCCGACGATATATTCTGCATCTGCTTGTTCAAACGTTTCAATCATGTGCTTGGCAACCTTTTTCGTCTCCTCATGATAGCCGCTGTTGTAAGCAGGCTGCCCACAGCATGTCTGCTCAAAGGGGAACGTCACCTCGCACCCTAAATGTTCGAGTAGTTCGACTGTCGCTTGTCCGACGGATGGAAACAACGTATCAGATAAACAAGTGACGAATAAAGCTACATTCGGCATAGCCATTCCTTCTTTCTTCTGATGATAGCGATTTCAACGTCATTATTTCATAAAGCGTAGGAAAGTGACAGAAAAATGGGGAGAAAAACTGATTTATTTGTAAAATCCTGTCTAATTGATAACGTATCTCACTGAACAGATATTCATCTCTTTTCTGATATAAAACAGCTAAGGAGAACGTATAACAGAAAAAGATCCTCGACACATGACGAGGATCTTCTGTCTAACTTATAGGAAGAACATTTCCAAGATGAAGAGTGCGCCGAACAAGTAGATGAGCGGGTGAACCGTCTCTTTGTTCATCGCTTTGAAGATCGGGTACAAGATGAACCCGAAGGCGATGCCGCGTTCGATGCTTCCTGACAAAGGCATGATCAAAATCGTCATGAAAGCCGGGAAGTATTCGCTAAAGTCGCTCCAGTCGATGTACCGGACATTCGTCAACATGAGTGCACCGACGATAATCAAGGCGGGAGCTGTGATTGCCGCTACGCCAGAAATGGCACCGATAAGTGGGCTGAAGAAGAGTGTCAATCCGAATAAACCAGCGACGACGGCCGTCGTGAGACCTGTACGTCCACCTTGCGCGACACCGGCAGCAGACTCGATGTATGCCGTAGACGGGCTCGTTCCGACGAGTGATCCACCCATTGTGGCAAGTGAATCGGCAAAGAGTGCACGGTGACCATTCTCAATTGTTCCATCTTCTTTTAAGAGACCTGCCTGTTTTCCGACACCGACAAGCGTACCTGTCGTATCAAAAAGAGTGACGAGGAAGAACGAGAGGACAGCACCGAACAAACCGTATTGAATGACATCACTAAATGCCGTCACGGGGTTGACCATGAGTCCTTCCGGAAGTGTTGGCATCGCCGTGACACCATCGATTTTTAAGATATCCATGAAGTATGCTGCAATCCCCGTGAGTACCATCCCGATGAGTAAAGAGCCGGGTACGTTTCGTGAAAAGAGGAGTGCCGAGACGATCAAACCACCGAGTACAAGTAGTACTTCTGGAGAAGACACGTCACCGAGACGTACCAAGTTCGCTTCATCAGCAACAATTAAGCCTGATAATTTTAATCCGAGTGAAGCGATGAAAAGACCGATCCCGGTCGTGATGGCATGCTTCAACGAAGTTGGAATCGCTTGAATCAACTTCGTCCGAATTGGAGAGAGCGACAAAATCAAGAAGAAGACGGACGAGACGAAGACAACACCGAGCGCGGCAGACGGCGCAATCTGTTCTTGGGCGACGAGCGTGTAAGCAAAAAATGCGTTGAGCCCCATTCCTGGCGCCACGGCGATTGGTAAGTTCGCATAAAACGCCATCAAGCCAGTCCCGATGAGGATGGCAATGATTGTCGCCGTGAAAGCTTGTGCGAATGGAATCCCAGCATCAGATAGAATCGCCGGGTTGACGACAGAGATGTACGCCATCGTCACGAACGTTGTGATTCCAGCAGTCACTTCTTGTTTAACATTCGTTCCATGTTGTTCTAATTGAAAGATATTCATCGATAAAACTCCTTATTTCGGTCTATTTCCGAACATTAATTAAAAAAAATGATTAAATTAACGTTATCAACTTGATGACTATACAAAAATGTTTGATTCACGTCAATTGTTTTACGTGAAAAACATGAAAAATGAGGAACAATAGTAAAAAATGTTCGGAAATAAACTTTTTTTTAAAAGAAGCTTGCTCTGAAACGCGTTTCAGAAGATACGGTATAGACAAAGGGAGGGGAACCGATATGAAACCGACAACGTGGAAGACATGGTGCAGTGGAATCGTATACGAGCTCGTCATCAATCAGTTGTATACACCGTTTGGGAAAATGTTGTGTACCCGTTTCCGTGAAGAGTTTCTTCACTTGCCGTTAGAAGAGCGCTTCCGTCTCGTTCAGGCAATCCGTTGCCAAGTCGTCGAAAGAGGTGACAGTCAGCAAGCAGAGTGGGTACACTATATGCAAAGACTGACAAGTTGAGGTGAGATGAATGGCAAACATTCGAGATATCGCAAAGCACGCTGACGTTTCGGTGACGACGGTCTCACGCGTCCTGAACGAGCATCCGTACGTATCGAAAGAAAAACGGACCCGTGTTCATGAAGCGATGAAAGAGCTCGGGTATTTGCGGAATCAACAGGCGTTAACGTTGTCGACAGGGAAGACGCAACGAATTGTCGTGATCCTACCTTATATGGATCACCCGTATTACGGTCTCTTCGTCAATGGACTCGCCAAGGCGGCGCTCGAGCACGATTACCGGCTCGTCATGTGGCAGACGGAGTATAAATTGAGCGAGGAACGACAAGCACTCAATTTATTGAAGCATCGTGAAGTCGATGGGGCGATTGTCTTGTCTCACGAGATGTCCTTTAAGGAAATGGAGGCATACCGCGCGTACGGGCCAATCGCTGTGGCGACCGTCGGTGCACCGGAGACGATTTCGTCCATCCATGTCGATCATTACGCGTCGTTCGTATCAGGTATTCATGTCTTGAAGGAACATGGATATGAAGAGATTGGAATCATCTTGTCAAGAAGCCATAGTCCGAGCTCCCTTGCGCGTCAGCAAGCCTATTTCGATGAAGTAGAGCATGCGCGTCAGCAATGGATTTGGACCGGCTATTTGACGAGTGAGGACGGCATTCGGTTAGCTGAAGCGTTCCTCTCTCAAAAAGAGCGTCCTCGAGCGCTCTTTTTCTCGTCTGATTATGTCGCCCTCGGATTTTTAGGAGAGATGCAACGGCGAGACATCAAGATTCCTCAGGAAGTCGCCATGCTAGGCTTTGACGGACATCCGATCGGTCATGCATTCGGACTGTCGACGATGCTCTCACCGAATGAAGAAATCGGGCGACGCTTATTTGAAACGACGCTCGCTGAAATGAACGGTGCTCAACCGGAAACGCATGGCATGACGGTGAGCTATCAAGTTGGCACAACACTTTAGGCAACTTCCTCGCTCGACTCTTTTGAAACGTTTAGAATGAAAGGAGTAGTCGAGAGGAGGAGATGTTATGAAGATTCAAGTAACAGAAGAAGCGCTCCAATGGTTCAAACAAGAGATGGAAGTTGAAGCAGGTCAAACGGTTCGTTTGTTTGCAAAATATGGGGGTTCGACAGACTTGACGCACGGTTTTTCTGTCGGGGTCATCACAGAAGATGTGAACAATGCTGCTGTTGAGACAGAGGCAGATGGGATTCGCTTCGTTGTGGCAGAACAAGACGAATGGTTATTCCAAGGACAAGACGTGAAGGTCGAGCTCCGCGGAGAAGAAATCGTCTTCGTGCAGGCCTGACGTTTCAGTTTGTTTACGTTTGATGAAATGTCGTTTGACGAAATCGAGCTAGGGGAACATATTACGACAAGTCGGATTTTCGAAAGGATGACACCATATGTCAGACAAAGAAAAGCGTGAACAAGAAGAAAAAGAAAAGTTGAAGCGAGATCAGCCGGACATCTCCCATGAAGAAGATTCAAAAGGAGATCATTCCGACCTCGAAGAGACAGATGAAGATGAACAAGCATAAGAGCCGAGACACGGCTCTTTTTGTTTGGGAATTGAAAGAAATGCCGTGGGCGTTATAATGGATAAGGGAAAACTATTTAGTGAGGAGAATGAGACATGAGTACAGTACTAGTCTTTGGACATAAAAATCCAGATACCGACACAATCACGTCAGCGCTCGCCTATGCCGAGTTGAAAAAGAAATTAGGGATGGACGCAGAGGCGGTTCGTCTCGGTGAAGTGAACGGTGAAACACAATATGCGCTCAATCACTTCCGTGTGAAAGCACCACGCTTGATTGAAAGTGTGAAAGGTGAGGCGGAAGAAGTCATCTTGGTCGACCATAACGAGTTCCAGCAAAGTGCGGATGGAATTGAAGATGTGCGAATCCTTGAAGTCATCGACCACCACCGTATCGCAAACTTCCAAACGGCAGACCCGCTCTACTATCGTGCGGAGCCAGTCGGGTGTACGGCAACGATTTTGTTGAAGTTGTATAAAGAGCATGGTGTCGAAATTGCTGCGGATATGGCCGGCTTGATGCTGTCAGCCATCATCTCGGATTCGCTTCTCTTCAAATCACCGACATGCACAGATGAAGATATCAAAGCAGCGAAAGAACTTGCGGAGATCGCTGGCGTCGATGCGGAAGTATACGGACTTGAGATGCTCAAAGCCGGTGCGGACCTTAGCCAAAAAACGATTGAAGAGCTCATCTCACTCGATGCGAAAGAATTCGCGATGGGCGACTATCGTGTCGAAATCGCACAAGTGAACACGGTCGATGCGAACGATGTCTTGAACCGGAAAGCGGAAGTTGAAGCCGCAATCGCCAAAACGGTTGCAGCGGAAAACTTGGACTTGTTCGTATTCGCCATCACGAACATTTTGACGAACGATTCGGAAGCCGTCGTTGTCGGACCAAAACCAGAACTCTTCGAACAAGCGTTCAACGTGACGCTTCAAAACGGATTGGCGACACTTCCTGGCGTCGTCTCGCGTAAGAAGCAAATCGTGCCATTCTTAACTGAAGCGGCAACAAAATAAAAACTCGAAGCCGTGGCCTCGAGCGGGACTGCAGACGTTAATACGTCTGCAGTTTTAATTTTGATTGAGAAGAGTCTTTTTCAAATAGTATTGCTGATGATTGGCTGTCGGATGGTGCTCAATCACTCCAAAAATTTCATACCCGAGCTTGGTATAAAAATCAGGTGCCTGAAAACTGAACGTATCGAGTTGAATGAGACGGCATCGATGCTCGATAGCCAATTGTTCGATACGCGTCATCAATTGCGTGCCATATCCTTTTCCTCGAAGCTGTTCATCCACCCATAAGAAATGAATGTGCATCGTGTACCAAAACACCGTTCCGGTAACGCCCCCGACAATCTGATTGAAGTCATCTCGAACGATCAAACTCACATGCTCGACGGGGTGCTTCACCTCATCGGGTAATTGCGATGCGTTATATTCAATCAGGCGCTGTCGAATATAGTCGTTGTTTTCCTGATCCCACTGTTGAACGATCTTCATCTACTCACCCTTCCTTCATTAAGATCCTGTACTTGCGAATGCACGCAGTCCATACAACCAAAACCGATAGGCGATGACGAGTGAGAGCATAGCGACGAGCGGGGTCGCCAATGCAAACATGGTGAACCCACGTCCTTCAAAGAAATACATCGCCGGATAAAATGCCGTGAAGCCAAATGGAATGATATACGTTAAGACGAACATGATGACTTTCGAATAGATGGTCATCGGATAGCGTGCAAAATCACTCAAGCTGAAGACAGCGAATACGACCGGTAGACTATCAATCATCCAAAACGAGAATGTCGCAAAGAATAGGTTCACCGCGATATAAATCATTCCGCTCGCGAGAACCATGACGAGTAGGACTAGAATATCCATCATACTCCATGTCATTCCTAGCTCATTCGAGGCGAGCCAGAGCACACTCCCACCAATCAAGAGTTGACCAAACCCATCTTGTTGAACCCGTTCGGCGACGATTTGGAACAACGGGTTTACGGGACGCATCAGAATGCGGTCCAAGTTCCCCGTGCGAATATATTGCCAACCAATCGTCCAAAGGTTATCAAAAAAGATATGATGAACAGCCCGGCCTAAAAACGCGATTCCGTAAATGAACAAAATCTCATAAAATCCCCATCCGTTCAGCGACTCGATATGTCGAAAGACGATGGATAAAAAGAAGAGGGCGGCAAATTGTTGACCGAAGACTGACAAGACGCCAATCAAGAAATCCATTCGATATTCCATCATTACTTTGAAATGATTTTTGGCATAGAGCCAATATAGTTTCGCGTATCGTTTCATCCACCAAACACCGTCACTTTCCGAACCGCATATGCGAATAAGAGTCGTACAAATAGAAAGAATGCCACGACCCATGCGAGTTGAATCAGAATCGACGGCCATATACCAGATGCTTGGATGTCACCTGTATATATGGCGACAGGTACATAGACAAGAGAAGCGAACGGTAAATATAAGCTGATCGTCTGGAACCAGTCAGGAAAAAGTGTCAGCGGAATGATTGCCCCGGACATAATCGTAATGACCGCCTCCTGTAAGACAGAAAGTCCCCATACGTTCACCGTATAAAAGGAAAGCACACCGACGAGTAAATCGATCAGTGTCGCAAGAAGGATTGCGAGTACGACGCTGATCGAGAAGGCGAACGCACTCTCAAGTGAGGTCGGTGGGTCAACCCCGATAAACAGCATGGCGATAACGAGAAGTGGTAGCGTCGACCGAAAAAAGGTCGACGTTTTTGTCCCGATATCTTGCGCGAGTAACTTATCCAGTAAATGATACGGTCGAAGCAGTTCGACGGCGACTCCGCCATGTTTAATGAGATGCGCGAGTTCGCGTCCGGCCCCTCCCCGGAATTGATCGAGCATCGTTGCGAGGACCGCATACGTCAACATCATCGAGAGCGAGATACCTGACACGTCAGTCTTATTCTCATAGACGGCCTGCCAAAAGAAATATAAGATGAACAGTCGCATCGTCACCGAGAACATACTCGCCCAGTACCAGGCTGTGTAAGCCATATCGACTTTGATTTGCGAGGAGGCGAGCGCTACATATTTTTTAAGCCTCATGCACTCACCTCTGGCTGATACAGATTTCGAATCAATGTCTCCATTTTTGGCACGACAACGGATAAATCTTTCACTTGATTGCAGTTCACGATTTCACGGATCAGTTGTCCACTTGAAATCTCATGATGGTTGAATGCTAATTGAATCGTATCTGTTTCTCGATCAGAGGTGAGTTCCGTGACGAATCCTGTCACCGACGGCGGGACGGTGAATGATGTCTCGTCGTCGAGTGTGATTTCAAGGGTGCGTTCATTGTTGAACGTCTGTTTGAGCGTTTCGATACGATCGTCATAAATGATGCGTCCCTCGTCTAGAACGATTACCCGGTCACAGACTTCCTCGATATCCTGCATGTCGTGCGTCGTCAAAATGACTGTTGTCCCCCAGGCATCGCTGATTTCGCGAATAAACGCCCGAATCGTCTCTTTGATGTCAATATCGAGACCAATCGTCGGCTCATCCAAATACACGACACGAGGTCGGTGTAAGAAGGCGGCTGCGAGCTCACAACGCATTTTTTGTCCTAGTGATAATTGGCGGACTGGCACATCGAGAAGCGGTTCAAGTTGGAGACGTGCAATGAACCAAGCGACGGTCTCCTCGAACTCTGCGCGCGGCACTTCATAGATTTCTCGAAGCAGGTCGAACGACTCACGGACGGGAATATCCCAAAACAATTGGGTCCGTTGGCCGAAGACTGCCCCGATTTGTCGAGCATTTTGAATCCGGTCCTCATGCGGATCGATTCCAAAGATGCGGACGGAACCGGTATCGGGACGAAGGACACCGGCGAGCATTTTGATGGTTGTCGATTTTCCGGCACCGTTAAAGCCGATATATCCAACGCGTTCGCCTGGAGCGATAGACAAGTCAATTCCTTTCACGGCTTCTTTGGTGCGATACTTTCTTGAAAACAAAGCTTTGATGGCGCCTTTTAATCCGGCATCTCGTTCTAAAATTTGATAGTGTTTCACAAGGTCGCGGACCTCGATAGCTGACTGTGACATACGTTCCTCCTTAATCGTGCAAGCGTTTTCCTTCATCAGAATAGCATGTGAATATGGGATTTCCTACCTGTACAAAAAAAGACCGGACAATGAAGTCCGATCTTAGGATGATTTTGTTTGTCTTCCGTATGTTCCGAGACGCCATAGTTTCTCAAACGGTCCATAACGGTGACTCTTCAGCCACCACATCGAGAAGGACGATTGCACAATCAAAATGGCGATGCTGAGGAATAGGCCTTCGGTTAAGGAAAGACTTCCGTATGCGCCAAGAGCAATCACCGGAATGACGACGATCAGCGTATGCGTCAAATAGTTTGTGAGTGCCATCCGCCCGAGCGCTTGGAGCGGGGCGAACGTGCGACCTTTTCGAACGGCGACCGTGAACAGACAGACATATGTCGTGGCGAGTAGTTTTCCGGAGACGAGAACGGCCGCAGAGTTCGTCGCCGAATACTCGGCACCGTTACCGTAGTGATGCCAAATAATGACTGCGAAGAACGGTAGGGCGGTTACCGTACAGATGATAGCTGTCTGCGTCAGTCCTTGGATGCTCCAAGTGAGGAGTTTCCGTTCCCGTCCGATATAAAGGCCGAACAAGAACAGACTTAGAATTTCAACCCCGACAAAAAATGAGTTTTGGAACATGGCAAAAATCTCTTCGTCTAGGCGATAGTCGAACCATGGGCCGAATCCAGAATTGAAGACGGCCGGGAAAGGATCTCCATTAAACCTAAATCCGAGCGACAATTCTAAGTACATGGATGACACATAGAACAGTAAAAAGCTCCCAATCAATAAACTCCACGCCCATGTCAATATCGCGCGGTTACTCAACCCATAAAAGAGAGGGAGCAATAAGCCCCACATCGCATACGTATGTAAGATGTCACCCGACCAAATCGCCAAATGCGCGAGACCGAATAAGAAAAGAATCGCAATACGGCGTATGTAACGACTGACCGATTCACCTCGGGCGTAGGAACGCTCGAGGAAAATCGAAAAGCCGATCCCAAATAAGAGGGAGAAAATCGTATAAAACTTCGTCTGCACGAACAAGTCGAAGAGGGTGCGGACGAACAAGTCGCTTCCCGCATAGTCGGGACGACCGGACATCCAGTCGCTCCCGAGCATGGTAGGAATATTGACGAGGAAAATGCCGCAGAGGGCAAACCCTCGGATAATGTCATACAAAATAATCCGTTCATTCGTTTGAATTGGGCCAGCCATACGACACGTCCTTTACTGAATTAGAATACTTTCGTCGTCCACGATTCACAGTTCCAAACGTCTGTGACGATATCTTCATAGAATTCTGGTTCGTGACTGATGAGGAGGACGCTGCCTTTGTACTCTTTCAATGCACGCTTCAACTCTTCCTTCGCGTCGACGTCTAAGTGGTTCGTCGGCTCATCGAGTAAGAGTAAGTTTGTTTCGTTGTTTAAGAGTTTGCAAAGACGTACTTTCGCCTTTTCTCCACCACTGAGGACAGAGATTTTACTTTCAATGTGCTTCGTCATGAGACCGCATTTCGCGAGCATCGCGCGCACCTGTTGTTGGTTGAGTGACGGGAATTCGCTCCAAATCTCTTCGATACACGTGTTGTTGCTTGATGCGGCTTCCTGTTCGAAGTAACCCATTTCGAGGAACTCACCACGTTCGACTGTTCCTTCAAGCGGGTTGATCAAGCCGAGTAAGCTCTTCAAGAGCGTCGTCTTCCCGATTCCGTTCGCTCCGACGAGGGCAATCTTTTGACCGCGCTCCATCTGAAGGTCGAGCGGACGTGAGAGTGGCTCATCGTATCCGATGACGAGACCTTTCGCATCAAAGATGAGGCGCCCCGATGTACGTGCCTGCAAGAAGCGGAATTCTGGTTTCGGACGTTCCGCACTCAATTCGATGACATCCATCTTATCGAGTTTCTTCTGACGTGACATCGCCATGTTTCGTGTCGACACACGCGCTTTGTTTCGGGCAACGAAGTCTTTCAAATCCGCGATCTCGGCCTGTTGACGCTTGTAGGCGGCTTCAAGTTGCGAACGCTTCATCTCGTACACTTCCATGAACTTGTCATAGTCCCCGACATAGCGGTTCAACTCTTGGTTTTCCATATGGTAGACCAAGTTGATGACACTATTTAAGAACGGGATATCGTGGGAGATCAAGATGAAGGCATTGTCATAGTTTTGAAGATAGCGTTTCAACCACTCGATATGCACTTCATCCAAATAGTTGGTCGGCTCATCGAGGAGCAAGATATCTGGCTTCTCTAAAAGTAATTTTGCGAGCAATACTTTCGTACGCTGTCCACCTGACAAGTCCGTGACGTCACGGTCGAGACCAACGTCTAAAATACCGAGACCGCGTGCGACTTCTTCTACTTTCGCGTCGATGATATAAAAGTCGTTCGAGTCGAGCGTTTCTTGAAGCTCACCGACCTCTGCGAGCATGTCTTCCATCTGTTCCGGTGTCGCGTCGCCCATCTCCATGTAGAGTTCGCCGATGCGCGTCTCCATGTCAATCAGGTATTGGAAGGCACCTTTCAAGACGTCCCGAATCGTCATCCCGCGCTCAAGTACCGCGTGTTGATCGAGGTAACCGACACGGACGTTTTTCGCCCATTCGATTTTCCCTTCATCCGGTTGCAGCTTGCGCGTGATGATGTTCATGAACGTCGATTTTCCTTCACCGTTCGCTCCAACGAGACCGATATGCTCCCCTTTTAAGAGGCGGAAAGAGACATCGTTCAAAATAGCGCGGTCACCAAAGCCGTGGCTCAAGTTTTGTACCGTTAATATACTCATAATTCGTTTTCGTTCCTTTCAAAGTAAACTACCCGATATTGTAGCATGAATTGGATCAAATTAGTACGCCAGTCCGACCGACTCTCGTACGTGTTCCTGTTCTTCAATCGTATGAAGCATGAACTGGGCGACGTCTGCCCGTGAGATGTGCTTCCCGTTCTCTGGCACTTCATCGATGGCCGTGCGATATGTCGAGGTGCGAGGACCGTCCGTCAATTGCATCGGTCGTACAATCGTATAATCGAATGACGAATTTCGCCATAAGTCCACGGCTGCCCGATGATCACGGAGCGGCTTCCGGAGCATGAACGTAATGGCTTTCCCGGCAAGTCCAGGTATCTCATTGTCGATACCGGCTGAGGCCAAATAGACGACGCGTGAGATGCCATTCGTCTTCATCGCGGGGACGAGCTTGTCCGTGACACTCGCTAAAAAGTCCGGATCGCTCAAATCCGTTCCGAGACAGCTGATGACCGCATCATGACCGTGCATCGCTTCTGTTAAAGCATCGACATCATATAAGTCGCCTTCGATGATTTCAAGTTGTGGCGTCCGAATCAACTTTTTCTGTTCACGAACGAACGCGGTGACGTCATGACCGTGCTCGATGGCTTGATCGATGAATTGATGTCCGGTTCGACCGGTTGCGCCTAAAACGAATAACTTCATAAGGGCAAGGCTCCTCTCTCATATCCAATATCTACAGTATACAGCAGTTTCAGAAAAATCGAACATTTCACCGTTTGATTCCAACCTATTGCATTTCTCGTCAGCTCGTCTACAATAAGGTCTATCTTAAATAAATAGATTCGCACTCGTATATCAGCGGAAATATGGTCCGCAAGTCTCTACCGAACTACCGTAAATGGTTCGACTACGGGTGGCGCTTGTCGTATGCTATCGTTGATTTCCATGCGGTTCGTTGCCTCCCGATGAGGGGTGACGAATCGCATTTTTTATTGGAGGGAAAACAATGAAGCAGTTAGAAGACAAAATCCGTGAAGAAGGTCGGGCCCTTTCCGACCAAGTGTTGAAAGTCGACGCTTTCTTGAATCATCAGGTCGACCCGGTACTTATGCAAGCCATCGGCAAAGAATTCGCAGAACGTTTCAAAGACGCTCAAATAGACCGCATCGTCACACTCGAATCGAGTGGGATTGCGCCGGCGATGATGACGGCGCTTGAGATGGGTATCCCGTTCGTATTCGCGCGTAAACGAAAATCGCTGACACTCCAAGACGACCTCGTGGAAGCGGACGTTTATTCGTTCACAAAACAAGAGACGAACCGCATCAGCTTGAGCCGACGCTTCGTCTTACCAGGCGAACGTGTTCTTGTCATCGATGACTTCCTCGCGAATGGGGAAGCGGCACTCGGACTGACACAACTCGTGGAAGCGGCAGGTGCAGAGGTCGCAGGCGTTGGGATTGTCATCGAAAAGTCATTCCAACCAGGGCGCGATAAATTGATCGAGCGTGGCTATCGCGTCGAATCGTTGGCACGCATTGCGAAATTAGAGAAAGACCATATCTCGTTCGTGGAGGTCGTTCGATGAATACGTTCAAGACAGCTAGTCTAGGATTCCAGCATCTACTCGCGATGTACACGGGAGCGGCAATCGTCCCACTCATCGTCGGTGGTGCCATCGGGCTTGGTCCAACCGAGCTCGCCTATCTCGTCGCAATTGATTTATTCATGTGTGGGGTGGCGACGCTACTACAAGTATGGACGACACGCTTCACTGGTGTCGGATTGCCGGTAGTCCTCGGATGTACGTTCACTGCGGTCGGTCCGATGATCGCCATCGGAAGCGCGAACGGGATCACTGCCATTTATGGCGCGTTGATTGCGAGCGGGCTCATTGTCATCCTCATTTCTGGATTTGTCGGGAAACTCGCGCGCTTCTTCCCGCCGGTCGTGCTCGGTTCGGTCGTGACGATCATCGGTCTCTCGCTGATTCCGGTCGCCGTCAATGACATCGGTGGCGGGATGCCCGGTGAACCAGGGTTCGCATCGATGCAGAATCTCGGATTAGGTGGTTTAACGATTCTACTCATTCTCGTCTTGAACCGTGTCGGGACCGTCTTCACGCGTGCTGCTGCCGTCCTCTTTGCCGTATTGGTTGGAACAGGGGTAGCCGCTTCGCTTGGTCTCGTCGATTTCAGTCCTGTTCGTGAAGCAGGATGGTTCCAAATGGTCCAGCCGTTCTACTTCGGGATGCCGACATTCGACCTGTCTGCCATCCTCGTCATGACGCTCGTCGCCATCATCTCGATGGTTGAATCGACAGGGGTGTTCTTGGCGCTCAGCGATATCACGAAACAACCAATCGGTGCGAAAGAATTGACGAAAGGGTATCGTGCGGAAGGCGTCGCAACGATTCTTGGAGGGATTTTCAACAGTTTCCCGTACACGACGTTCAGTCAAAACGTTGGACTCGTTCAATTGTCAGGTGTGAAATCGCGTCGCGTCATCTTTTGGACAGGCGGATTGCTCATCTTGCTCGGATTCCTCCCGAAAGTCGCTACGTTCACGACATTGATTCCGAAGCCTGTGCTTGGGGGAGCGATGCTCGTCATGTTCGGAACGGTCGCTGCTTCTGGCATTCGTATCCTCAGTCAAGTCGACTTTTCGAAAAACGAGAACTTGATTACCATTGCGCTCTCAATCGGTGTTGGGCTCGGTATTACCGCCAATCCAGCCATCGTCGCAAACATGCCGGAGTGGCTGCGGTTGTTCACGGACAGTGCTATCGTGGCAGGCTCATTCACGGCGCTCGCATTGAACGGATTTTTCCGTATGATGGACCGATTCCGTCCCGGGACAATCATTGCCGAGGAACGGCAAGTCAGCTAGACTGAAGGAAATAGTAGTCTAGGAGGAGTCACGAATGGGGAAAACTGCACTTGTTGTAGGCGCGACTGGCTTGATTGGCCGCGAATTGGTTGAACAGTTGTTAGAGAGTGACCGTTATGATGCGGTCTGGATCGTTGTCCGTCGCTCGAAGCGTTGGAGTCATCCGAAGTTACATGAGGTCGTCGGTTTCGAGGAGATGGATTCATCCCTTCCACAGATCGACGACGTGTACTGTGCGCTCGGCACAACGATTGCGGTAGCCGGCTCGCAAGAAGCGTTCAAACAAGTTGATTTAGAATTACCACTTGAAGTCGCCCGTGTCGCCAAGGCACATGGTGCGACGCGCTATGCGGTCGTATCGGCACAAGGCGCATCATTGCGTTCGACTTTCTTTTACAACCGTGTGAAAGGGGAGCTTGAGAACGCGTTACGTATTTTCAACTTCCATCACTTGATTATCGCGCGTCCTTCTCTGTTACTCGGAGAGCGTCATTCATTCCGCTTCGGGGAGAAAGCGGCCGAGGTCATCAGTCGACCGTTCCAGTCAATCTTGCTTGAGAAGACACCGGAAGTCGCACCGATTCAAGCGCTGCATGTCGCTCGTGCCTTGATTATGGCCTCTGAAGAAGGCGAAGGAATCGAAGTGTTGACGTCAGGGATGATGCAGAGGATGAGCCGATGAATCCATTGACAAAAAAGCGAACCAAAGCAGTCATGATTGACAGTGTCATTGCAGGTCTTGTCAGCGTGGGCGTAGAACAGCTCGTGCGAAAGAAAGTAAAGAGCGAGTTTGTGCATGCGGTCATCACACCGACACTACTGACATATGCCATGGAAGCCTGGCAAATGAGTCGGGGTGGACAAACAATCGGTTATAAACTGATGGGACTTGAATTGAAAAACGATGACGAAACGCCTGTCACGGCAAAACAAGCGCTACAACGCGCCCTGCATCGTGATACTTCGTCAGTCGTTCGTTATTGGAAAGACCGTGCGCATTTCGAACAAGAAGAAGGCGCTGTTTTACCGCACGATGCCCGTTACCATATGCATGTACGTGAAAAGAACTGACCGATATGGCCAGTTCTTTTTTCAATCTTTGATTTTACTTAAGATGGCAGTTGTTAAGGCGACAATCGTCCCGAGGACGAGTCCGTTAGAGAAGACGGTCGCAAGAAGCGGTGGTAACTCATTCATTGATCCGGGTGGCAGAAGCATCGCCCCGGCACCGATGACGAGCGGGAGTCCGACCGTGAGAGATGCCGTGGACTGCTTCAATTCAAAGGCCGCCTCATTGATTCCGATGATGATCATCGTTGCAATGAGCGGTGTCACGATTGCATAACCGACAGCGGCTGGGATGCTCGCAATCAACGAGACGAATGGACCGATGAGTGCTAACGCCATCATGAGGGCGTGGGCAATCAAATGCGGGGTACGCTGGACGCTCTCCGTCGAAGAGAGAAAACCAGCTGTCCCGGAGATGGCGACAGGACCCGGTGTACCGAACAGACCGGCCACGATTTGACTGACGCCACTGGCGACACCCGATGCGGGAACGTTCCCTTTGATTTCTCGTTTTTCGCGAGAACTGACGATGCGCTCAATCAACTTGATGTTCGCAAGGACGTTCGTCATGAGAAGTAAGGTGATGACGAAAGCCGTTGGCAACAAGTTCCAATCCCATACCCAATTTCCGAACGGAAGAAGTTCTGGTACGAGGAAGAAGGATTCTGAACGAACGATTGGATTTCCAAGGTCGAGTAAATGGAATAAGCCGAACCCGACGAATAGTGTCATGACGAGCCCATATTGTTTAAAGCGACTTTGCTCGAGCGTGAGTGCGAACAAGACAAGACCTGCCGTCGCCACTGCCTGAACGACGTTGATTCCGTCTTCCGTCACCCCAAAGCCACCTTTAATGACGGCCCCTGATAATTGAAGGACGAGCAAAATCATATAGACGCCGAGCACTTGCGGTGTAAACAGGGCGAGCATGCGTCTTAAGATACCAGTGACGGTCAACAACACACCAAGGATTCCACTCAAAAACAGCATGAATCCGAGTGCTTGCAAGGTCTCTTGCTGACTTCCGTATAGAGCGGGACCGATGGAGGCGTATAAAGTGAAGACACCCCACCAAATGCCGGCAGGTCCTTCGAGTATCGGGAGGCGATGGCCGAGCAACGTTTGGATGATGCTGAAGAGTGCGAAGATGAAGAGTGAGCGGGAGATGAAGGTCATCGTCTCATCTGGCGACAGTTCAAACAAGGCGGCGATGGAGAGTGGTGGTACAATATTTGTAGCTAAAATAAAAATAAACCACTGAATCGTCGTGGTTACATTACTTCTGGTCATGGTGTCCCCCTGATCATGCTTTTTCTTATTAGTGTAACGTTATGATGAAGTGGATGCAAACGGAGGCTATATAATGAAGAAATTCTTCAAGTGGACCGCACTCTCAATCGTAGGATTGCTTGTTGTCGCGGTAGCAGGCTTTTTGATTTGGACGCAGTTCACGTACGGACCGACCGATGAAGCGACACAGTATGCGGAAGAGGGGAAAGTGGTCGACAACCGTCTCGAGTTCGGAGATACGACGAGCGAGATCGGCATCATTCTTTATCCAGGAGCAAAAGTGGAGAAAGAGGCGTATGCGTATTACGGAACACGTTTAGCCGAGGAAGGGTATTTCGTCGCCATTCCGTCGCTTCGTCTCAACTTAGGCATTTTAGATATCGACGCAGCCGATCCAATCATCGAAGCACATCCGGAGATTGAACGTTGGGTCGTGGCCGGTCATTCACTCGGAGGTTCGGCGGCATCGGGTTACGCGCTTGAGCATCAAGAGGCGGTGGAAGGTGTCATTTTCCTCGCATCGTATCCAATCAGCTCGATGGTCGATAGTGACTTACGCGTGCTATCTATCTCGGGTGAGTTGGATGGATTAGCTGTCCCAGAAGACATCGAGGCGAGTCGAAGCGACCTTCCTGACGATAGTCAATTCGTACAAATCGAAGGCGGGAATCATGCAAATTTCGGAATGTATGGTCCTCAAAAAGGCGATCAGGAAAGTCCGCTCACATCGAAAGAACAACTCGACGAAGTCCTATCCGCGATTCTCGAATGGTTATAAAAAACGTGCGCACCTGCATCTGAAGTGACCCCTAAAAGTTAGACACGGTTATTTCATCTAGGCTACGTGAACGAACTGGGTCCGGTATTGCACCGGACTCAGTTTTAATTTTGCCTTGATTCGTCGTGTGTTGTAATAGTCTATGATTCATACTATCTTTCCCTTCCCGATAGGCCATGACGGCGCTTAACTTTTGATCAGTTGTAAATTTAGTCATTAAAAAACTGCACCTCCAATTGTTAGATGTGTCTAACAATTGGGGTGCAGTTCACATCGAGGTGCGCACGTTTTTAACGTTGGTCGAGCGAATAACTGACTGCGGTCAACCCGGCTGTGACGAGGGCGACCAAGCCGCCTACGAGCGCGAGCGTCATGATAGGGCTTGTCGCATAGACGACACCACCGAGAGCGGAACCGAGTCCGATCCCTACGTTACTCGCCACGGGCATGAGTGACGAGGCGAGACCTTTGGCGTTCGGGTTAAACTTCTCCGCCAAGTCGATCAAATAAATCTGTGTCGACGTCGTCAATAAAATCGCCATGAACGACATGAGGGCGATATTGAAGAGACCGAGCGTCACATTCGACGTCGTCACGAACAATGCGGCCAAGACGAACGCTTGGACGAGAAAGACGAATCGTAAGCGTCCGATCGGATTGTGACTGGCGATCTTTCCGGCAGCAATATTACTGAAGATCGAGATGAAGCCGTAGGCGAATAAAATCGGACTGACCCAAGCGACCGGTACACCGAGTACATCTTTTAAAATCGGTACGAGATACGTATATACGACATACGTCGCCCCAAAACCGAACGCCGGAATCAAGAAGGCAATCAAGATGCGCGGATTCGTCAGGAGTGCCATTTGTTCACGGAGTGATGCTTTTTCTTGAGACAAATGATTCGGCAAGACACGATAAATGGCAACCCAGGCGACTGCACCGAGTGCGGTCGTTAACCAAAATGTGGATTCCCAGCCTGCTTGTTGTCCGATGAATGTTCCGATTGGAACACCGAACACGTTGGCCATTGTAAAGCCACCAAAAATAAAGGATACGGCTACCCCTCGTTTTGCCGGAGGGACGCTTTCGCTAGCGACGAGCATAGCAAGCGAGATCAACACACCTGTGACGACGGCCGTCAACATGCGTAAGGCGAGTAACCACTCATACATGGGAGCGAGACTGCTCAACAAGTTCAATAAGGTGAAGAGAATCGTCAAACCGAACATCAATTTGCGTTTTGGAAGATGGCTCGTCAAGGACATCGTGATTGGCGTACCGACGGCAAAGCTGATGGCGAATGCCGATACGAGACTTCCAGCCGTTGCGATGGAAATGGATAGACCGCTTGCGATATCAGGCAAAATGCCGACAATGACAAATTCACTCGTTCCGAGAACGAAGGTTAATAAGGATAGGGATAAAACTAAAGTCCAGTCGCTTCGACTGAGCGAGCTTGTCTTCATGTTCAAACACTTCTTTCTATTTCATTCATTAGTAGTTAGACATCAGTCTTTTATCACGTTACAAGATTTTTCCCAAAAGAAAAACCCTTTTCTCCCAAGTCGGAAGAAAAAGGTGCATCAACGCCAAAACACTGTGGCTTCGACACCGGCGTGGTCGGAGACGACAGGTCCGTTTTCGCCGTCGAAGACGACGGCATGACGGGAGACGTGAATGGGTGCATTCGTCAACATCAAGTCGATGCGTAGCGATTTCTTGTTTTCATCCCATCCGGCGATTTTCCCTTGGACGGTCGCATCGCCTTCGCGTTCCGTTGCGAGATGGAACAAGTCTTGAAGCCCACTATCCATCAAATAATCGTATCCTTCGCCTCGAATGAAAGCATCGTTGTTGAAATCACCGAGTAGGAGCGCGTGGTCGTCATGCTCCACGCGACGCAGGAGCTCGTCAAGTTGATGCTTCACTGGCTCCTCGTCGTCATGCCACCATCCGAGGTGACACGAGTAGACGGTCGTCGGCGTTTCAGGACCTTCAATCACGGCTTTGACGATTTTACGGGACTTGTAATTGTCAGGGTCCGTCGTCTTGGATACGAAGAATGATTCGGTCGATAGAAACGGTGTCCGTGACAAGATGGCGACGCCTTCCTCGTAAATGTCATATCCGTAATGGGCAAAGTCCCATGTCATGTGATAGTGAAGATCTAACTCTTTCAGGCGCTCGACGAGGACGTGTGCGAAGTTGTTCTCACGGATGTTCCCATAGATGAGGGGGGCCTCTTTATGTTGATTGACTTCTTGGAGCGCGATGAAGTCATACTCTTCGCTTGCGATACGTTCGACAATCGCATCGATTTTCTCTTGTTGACGGTCTTCTAACCAGGCATGACAATTGAGCGTTAAAATATTCACGATAGTCCTCCTTTAGAAAAAGGCCAACTCTCGAGCGAGTTGGCCAGTAGATTATGCACCGATGACGTCTTGAATGTCTGATTTCAATACGTCGGCTTTCGGGCCATAGATGGCTTGGACTCCACGGTCTTTCACGATAAGACCCATAGCGCCATTTTTCTTCCATTCTGGTTCGTCAGAGACGAGTGTAACGTCTTTAACGGTCACACGAAGACGAGTCATACATGCGTCGACATCCTCAATGTTTTCTTCCCCACCGAGAAGTGCAATAATCCCCATGACTTGTTCGTTACCTGTAACGGATGATTTTTCTGTCGTTTCTTCCATGTAGTTCCCGTTACGTCCTGGCGTCGGTAGGTTCATCTTCTTAATGAAGAAGTTGAAGACACCGAAGTTGAGGAAGAAGAACACGACAGAGACGAGCACGAAGTTGATCAAGTCTTGAAGAAGTCCTGCTTTGACAATCATCGGAATGCGCGTCAAGAGTTCGATTGCACCGAAGGCGTGTACACGTAAGTCGATGATATCTGCCAATGCGAAGGCAGCACCGGCCATGAGTGCGTAAACGACATAAAGAACTGGTGCGACGAACATAAACATGAATTCGATCGGTTCTGTGACACCTGTCAAGAAGACAGCGAGTCCGGCCGATAAGAACATCGGCTTGTATTGTGCCTTCTTATCCGCGTCGACGTTGCGGTACATCGCATACGCGGCACCAATCAATGCAGCGAATGACAAGATGACTTGCCCGACTTTGAAACGTGCTGGAACGACATCAGCGAGAAGCGCGTTGTATGCGGCCGTATCACCAGCAGCACGCAAGTTGACGAGGTCCGTCACCCATGCCAACCAGAGTGGGTCTTGACCGGCAACGACCGATCCAGCTGTCGCACCTGTTAAAATCGTATACGTTCCACCGAGCTCTGTGTAGTTCATTGGTACTGTGAGCATGTGGTGTAAACCGAACGGCAAGAGGAGACGTTCGAGCGCACCGTAGATGAACGGTGCGAGGACAGGCGCCGTGTTACGTGATGTGGCAATCCATTCACCAAAGCTGTTGAGTGCACCTTGGATGGTTGGCCATAGAATCGATAGAACGATGGCAGCAACGACTGAACCAAGGATAACGACGAATGGTACGAAGCGCTTCCCGTTGAAGAACGAGAGAGCGTTCGGCAACTTGTTGAAGTTGTAGAAACGGTTATATAGTGCACCACCGAGGAAACCGGCGATAATCCCGACGAACACACCCATGTTGAGGGCAGGTGAGCCGAGTACAGATGTGAAGTAATCAGCGACGACAAGGTTCGCACCGAAGAGTGACTCGATTGTCGCTTCCGGATCTTGAAGCATGGCACCGTTGACACCGAAGATGGCACCTGTGACACGGTTGATCAAGATGAAGGCGAGAAGTGCTGCGAATGCACCGCCTGCACGATCTTTTGCCCACGAACCACCAATCGCGACTGCGAAGAGGATATGTAAGTTGACGATGATGCCCCAACCTAAATCTTCAATGATACGAGCTGTTGTTAATAAGATACCGACATCTCCGGCTGACATTCCAATCAATTTTCCGATGGAAATCATCAAACCGGCAGCTGGCATGACGGCGATGACGACCATCAAGGCCTTACCGAGTTTCTGCCAGAAATCGAATGAGATCAATTGTTTCATGCTATACGCTTCCTTCCTGTGAGGGAGTTTTATCTATTTTTGTGTTTGCCAATAGTGCAATCGCTTGCATAAATGATTGTAATCGATTGCATAAATTCATGCAACCGTTTTCGCTATTTTCATTTGTTTTCATTTCCGAAGTGAGAATAGCAGATGTGAGGCGAACTTGTCAGTCGAATCGAATCTAGCTACAATATGATAGGTTGAAGGGAGCGAGAAAGATGGGTTGGAGACAGACGACATCTGCTTTGACGAAAGAAGAGCAGATTGAATTAAAAGAAGAGTTGTTGCAGAAGGGTGTATTGCAGGAAGACGATCTTCCTCTATATGAGATGCTCATGCCAGATCGCATCAAACGGATGTATGAAGTATTGAATACACGAACGAACCATATCACGATTTTGACGGAAGGTGTGGACGATCCGCATAACCAATCTGCCGTATTGCGTTCGGCCGATGCGTTCGGGGTGCAGACGCTGCACGTCGTCGAAGGGCGTGCGAAGTTCAAACCAAACTCGATTATCGCCAAGAGTGCCGACCGCTGGGTGGACGTCGTCGAGCATGGCTCCATTGAAGAGGCGATTGATGCTTTAAAAGAAGACGGTTATCAAGTATATGCGACGGCATTGAGTGAGGAAGCAATTCCGCTCGAAGAAGTGGATGTGTCGAAGCCGACAGTTCTTTTATTCGGGAATGAACATAGTGGTGTGTCGGAAGCGGCATTGAAGAAGGCGGATGGAAACTTTGTCATTCCGATGCAAGGATACGTTCAGAGTTTGAACATCTCCGTGGCGGCGGCAATTTCCTTGTACGATGTCACGACACGGTCGCGACATATCGTGACGGAGGGCTATGAACTGCCTGTCGAGGATCAGGCACGTATTTTTAAAGACTGGATGGTCAAGAGTTTGCCGAAACGTACACTCGGACTTTATAAACAAAAAGGTGTCACGGCTTTTGAACGGGAGACAGGAAATTCAGAATGAACGGCGAAATGAACAGACGTACGGAATCTTTGTCCAGAAACTGAAAGGGGATGGCACGATGAGTACGACGAGTTCATTTATCGTAAAAGATGTGACAAACAACTTTAAGGATTTTGAAGAGGACTTTTTCCGACTGTATCGCACGTTATATGGCGACCTCGATCAGTTGCGTTTTAAAGAGCGTTTATATCGGCACGCCAATCCGCTAGTGTTACTGGCTTTCTCGGAAGAGGAACTGGTCGGCTTTAAAATTGGCTATGAGGCGGAGCCTTATCGATTTTACAGCTGGGCGGGCGGCGTACATCCGGACTTCCAAAAGCATGGCATCGGTCGCAAGCTGATGGATACGCAACTCGAATGGGTCGAAGCGCAAGGGTTCCATTCGATTCGGACGAAAGCACGCAATACGAACAAAGGGGTCATCATTTTGAACCTCCTTTGCGGATATGACATCATGGGCGCCTACACAGAAGATGGCGAGCCACGCATCATGATGGAGAAACAACTGAACAGTTGAATCGATGCCGCGGTCGTGTGATCGCGGTTTTTTTGTTGAAACCTATTTAAATATGTGAGCGTACATAAAGAAAAAGGGGGAGTTTGAAATGATAGTATTTGGATTTGGCGGGGATCCGTTCGATAGCTCGATAGGGGACTCATTCTTTAGCGGACTATTTGGTGTGTTTCCAATCATTTTCATGGTTGTGTTCGGTCTGATTATATTTGGATTTATCAAATCGGGAGTGAGCTACTCTAAAACATCAAATACATTGAAGGACTTACAACACTTCGCCTCACAGCTTGCAGATGATCCAGCCGACGAGACGGCTGAGCGATTGGCAGACTATTTACGTGGCGTCGATTCCTTCTCGATTGAACGGACACGCATGGAACCGTTTCGTGTCGCGCTCGGATGCTACCAATTGGTGATGGAGTCGAGCACTGTTCGCGAAGAGACAAAAGAGCGGGTCGGTCGTCAATATAAGCGTCTCGGGATTTTGGACGGAGAAAAATTTGCTGATGAGGCACCTCCACGTCGACGTTCTTCTTCATCGAGTCATCATGATATCCATCACAATCACCATGACCATATGTAAAAAAGCGAAGGAATCCCTTCGCTTTTTTACATATATCGTGATGCATCAAATTCAATGTCAGTCTGATAACGGACGGCCTGAATGGCACTTTCGATTCGAATGGCACGCTTCTTAATATCGCGTGCTTTTAAACGATATAGTTCGGGGTCATATAAGGCGTGTTTGATCACGGCAACTCCGTGCACATAGTCTTTCTTCGGACGAAGCGATAATTTCTCATAAAGTCGTGCCTGGACACGTAACTGAATGGCGAGCTCGATTGCCTCGACGAGCGGGAGTGGACCGTCATGCGTCTCAACGACGGCTTGGACGTTCGCCTCTTGAATGAGACGGTCGAGCTGACGTAAGTCTAGACGAATGTGTTCAAGTTCCATCTCGATGTCTTGAAGGGAACGGGACTGAATGGTCGGAATGGATTCATTCGCTTGAAGCGAGATGAACGCCACATGCTCAATCTCTTCGGTCAATGTATCGATTTGCTCATGGAGCAACTGTTTCAATGTTAGGGCATCTGCAAGGTTCATATCGATTTCCTCCTTCTGCTTTTTCTAACCGTACCACATCGAGATGGCTGAAAAAAGGTGGATGACATCCTCGATTACGGGAATAAAAGCAAATAGAGAGGAGGAGGACGATGAAGAAGTGGAAGATACAATGGATGGTTGCACTCATCCTACTCCTGTTCGGGACGGCGACATTCCTTTATCAGTGGATTGACGTAAGCCCAGGCGATATTCGGGACTACATCATTCAATTCGGATGGTTGGCTCCGCTCATTTACATTTTATTGTTCACCGTTCGTCCGCTCATCTTGTTTCCCACGTCCGTCTTGTCGGTCGCAGGCGGCTTGGCGTTTGGGATGTTACCGGGCGTCATCTATACCGTCATCGGGGCGACATTGAGTGCGCTTGTTGCGTATTATGTGGCAATTTATTTCGGCGATCGTTTCTTGCATCACTTCGAATCAACGAATTACGAAGCCATTCAGCGCAAAATCGAAGAAGACGGCTTCTTTTACGTCCTCATCTTACGTCTCATCCCGCTCGTCAATTTTGATTTGGTCAGCTATGCTTCTGGTTTGGCAAAAGTAAACGTACTCGCCTATCTGTTTGCGACCGTCGTTGGTATGATTCCCGGGGCGTTCGCGAACAATTTTCTCGGGAGTAGTATCGCCAGTGGGGATTGGACGCTCATCGCCTTGGCATTTGGGATCATGCTCGTGTTGACGCTCGTTGCGACTGTGTTCCGCGAACCGATTAAGCGACAGATTCATCGCTATCAAAAAAAGTAGGCGACTCCAGATGGAGCGCCTACTTTTCAATTAACGGTTGTCGACCGTCTCTGGATACAAGTCATGGTTGAACAGGCGATGCTCCGCCATTTTTTCATACTTCGTGCCTGGCTTTCCGTAGTTGTAGTACGGATCGATCGAGATACCGCCACGTGGTGTGAATTTCCCCCACACTTCGAGATAGCGCGGTTCCATCAATTTCACGAGATCTTTCCCGATGACGTTGATGCAGTTCTCGTGGAAGTCACCGTGGTTACGGAAGCTAAACAAGTACAACTTCAACGACTTCGACTCGACGAGTTTCTCATCCGGGATGTATGAGATGTAGATGGTTGCGAAGTCCGGTTGGTTCGTGATCGGGCACAACGATGTGAATTCTGGTGCGTTGAATTTAACGAAGTAGTCGTTCTCAGGATGACGGTTCGGGAACGCCTCCAGGACGTCTGGTGTGTATTCAAAAATATAAGGGACGCTCTTCTGTCCGAGGAGCGAGAGGTCTTGTAAGTCTTCTGGTCTCATGTTCATTCTCCTTACACGCCACGTTCGTTGGCGTACAGTAATGTGTGTAGTTGCGGTAGGACGCGGACGCTTTGCCATGACGGATCACGTGCAACGTCTTCCCATAGTTGTTTCAAACGACGGAGCTGGGCATCGGTGATGTCGCCGTCTGCACCAGGCTCCGGGTTACCGGCCGACAAATACATGACGTCCGGTGAGTAGCGCTGCTGCACTTCTTTCGCGTAGGCAAGGTCCACTTCATCAAAGACAGCAACTTTGAATGTCGTCTGCTCCGGGCGCAACCGTTCGACGATAGCGTCTAGTTGCTCCCAGTTCGTTTTCATACCAGACGATGGAGGTTTTGGACTGAGGGTCACGTCATCGATTTGTGTGAGCCAGTCTTGATAGCGGCTGCCTTGCGTCTCGACGGCGAGTGTGACACCACGTTCTTTCAACTTCACAACCAGGTCTTCCATGGCCGCGATAAGGAGTGGATTGCCACCCGAGATGGTGACGTAATCGTACATACCCAGTGCGTCCAGGCGAGCGATGACCTCATCGGCTGTCAGCATGTCCGGTTTTTCTGAACCGTCCCACGTAAAGGCGGAATCGCACCACGAACAGCGATAATCGCAACCGGCGGTCCGGACGAACATCGTCTTTTGTCCGATGGCGCGTCCTTCTCCTTGAAAGGTCGGTCCGAACACTTCAAGAACAGGGATTTTCACGATTCCACCAACCATTCACGGCGGAACTCAGCGTAAGACGTTGGCGTTTCATACAGACGGACGAACTCGACACGGACGTCACGTTCATTTGGCAAGTGTGTCGCCAGTTGTTCAAAAATCCAATAACACATGTTTTCTGCAGTTGTATTCATATAAGGGAGTGACTCGTTCAAATAGCGATGATCAAGATACGGCTCAAGCTCTTCTTTGAAGATCTTTTTCAAATCACCAAAGTCGAGTGTCATGCCGCGATTGTCGAGAAAGCCGCTGACACCCATCTGGAGCTTATACGTATGACCATGGAGGGCACGACATTTGCCGTCATAGTCAAAGAGATGGTGCGCCGCGTCGAACGTTACTTCTTTGACGATTTGAACGCGATGCGGACAGTAGATGAGCGATCCTTCTTGCTTTGATTCGACACTGGTCGGAGCGAGGAATGGAGCATGTTTCATACGCGCACCTCCTCGTAAGCTGTGAGTCCGTTTTGACGAAGCTTACACGCCGGACATTCTCCACAACCTGAACCGATGACACCGTTGTAGCAAGTAAGCGTGCGTTCTTTGACATAGTCAAAGGCACCGAGTTCGTCGGCGAGAGCCCACGTTTCTTTTTTATCGAGCCACATGAGCGGTGTGTCGATGACAAATGGATAATCCATCGCTAAATTGAGTGTCACATTGAGTGATTTGATGAATTGGTCTCGGCAATCCGGGTAACCTGAAAAGTCCGTTTCACATACACCGGTCACGATGTGATGCATACCGAGTTGTTTGGCCATGACGGCTGCAAACGATAAGAATAGATGGTTGCGTCCATCGACGAACGTGTTTGGGACGTCCGCATTGTCGATGTCGAGATCGTGTCTCGTGAGCGCGTTTGAAGTGAGTTGTCCGAGTAGGGACAAATCGAGGATGTGGTGTGGGACATCGAGTTCTGTCGCAATTTCTTTGGCGACTTCGATTTCCGCATCATGGCGTTGACCATATGCGAACGTCACCGCCTCCACATGAGAGAATTGTTGTTTTGCCCAAAACAGGCAGGTAGTTGAATCTTGGCCACCACTAAAGACGACCAATGCTTTTTCGTGTTGCATGAAGCACACTTCCTTTTCGCTAGTTTTGATGTCGGAGGAGGTTACGAACTCCGGAGGTCACCCTCAAGCATATAATTTATCATAAAAAGACGTTTGACAGGGAGAAAGGAAGCGAGTATAGTAAAAAACATCACTGACATGCTTTTGTGCATAAAAGCGTTTAAGCGGTTAGGCGAAATAATAAATAAAGAAGATATAACGAAAGGAGGGGACGTCGATGCAGATGAAAGGAAAAGAAGCTGTATTCGTCGTGTTGATGAGCGGGATTACCTTGCTCGCACTGATGTTTTTGGCCAAAGCGACGCCACATATGGCGATTTTTGGCACAATGGTAATAGTAGGTGGATATGCGTATTATCGTTCACGCGACTTCAAACAGATTGAAACGGCGATGATCAACGGAATTCGTGAAGCGATCATGCCGGTGTTGATTTTGTTGTTGATTGGGATGCTCATCGGAGTATGGCAAATGTCCGGGACGGTCGCGACGATCCTCTCCATCGGTCTAAATACAATCTCTGCTGAATGGTTCTTGCCGAGTGTCTTGTTGATCACGATGATCGTCTCGACATTCACAGGAAGCGCCTTTACAACCGTCGGAACGGTCGGTGTCGCCTTATTTGGAATCGGGACGGCACTAGGCATCTCGCCAGCGCTCGCTGCAGGTGCCATCGTGTCGGGTGCCCTCTTCGGAGACAAGATGAGCCCGTTGTCGGATACGACGAACTTTGCACCGGCAGTGGCGGGGGTCAAACTGTTCGACCACATTCGCTTCATGATGGGGACGACGATTCCAGCGTTCATCATCACGTTGATTTTATTCACGTTCCTCGGACGTAGCGGTCAAACTGCCGACACGGCACAAATCGCAGAGGCGCAAGCCGCGCTCAGTGGACGTTTCGACCTCTCATGGCTCACGTTGATTGCTCCTGTCCTTGTCGCAGTACTGGCCTTCCGCCGCATGCCGGTCTTACCGACGATGCTCGTCGGGATGTTCGCCGGTGTGTTGACGGCCGGTTTCGTTCAAGGGAACTGGAGCATCTCGAACTGGCTCGGTGTCATGCAGTCGGGCTTTAAGTCAGGTGTCGAAAATGAATTGATTGCGAATGTACTCGATAAAGGTGGTCTTGAATCGATGCTCTGGTCGGTCAGTCTCGTCTTGATCGCCCTCGCGTTTGGTGGCTTATTACGTGAACTCGGTGTCTTCCAAGCCATCGTTGAATCGTTGCTCGAGCGTTTGAAGTCACCCGGAAGCTCCGTTCTATCGGTCGTCCTCAGCTCGATTGGGGTCAACTTGCTCGCGGGAGAACAGTACTTGTCGATTCTCTTGCCGGGTCAAGCGTTCAAGCAAGGGTTTATCGATCGTGGGATCGACCCGCGCTACTTGTCACGGGCACTTGAAGATGGCGGGACCGTCATCAACCCGCTCATTCCGTGGGGAGTTTCTGGCGCATTCTTCGCAGCGACACTCGGCGTACCTGTATTGGAATACGCACCGTTTGCCTTCTTCCTCTGGCTCAGCCCGGTCTTCTCCATCATTTTGGGATACGTCCGATTGGGAAAGCAACGTGAATCGCTCAAAATCGCATCATAACGTCCAGGTGTCCTGCCATGCAGGGCATCTTTTTTGTGTGCAAGCTACGATTTTTGAGAAAATGAAACAAATGGAGGTGGAACCATGAAGCGACTCGATTTAGCATTTTATGAACAACCGACACTTGACTTGGCGCGTGCCTTACTCGGGCAATATTTGGTGAGGCGACATCCAGAAGGTGACATCATCGCGAAGATTGTCGAGACGGAAGCTTACCTCGGTGCCATCGACCGAGCAGCGCATAGCTTCGAAGGGCGTCGGACGAAGCGAACGGAAGTCATGTTTGGGAAACCGGGGTATGTGTACACCTATCAGATGCATACGCATACGCTCTTGAACGTGGTTAGTGGACCAGTCGGCACACCAGAAGCCGTCTTGATTCGAGCCGTCGAACCGATTCAAGGCCATGAATGGATTGCAACGAACCGTCCTGGGGTGAAGCGATATGACCAAACGAACGGACCAGGGAAATTGACGAAAGCACTCGGAATCACGATGGATCTATACGGTCATTCCTTTCAACAAGACCCACTCTATATCGTGGAGGGTGAGGCTGGAGTAGTGATTGAGGCGGGTCCACGCATCGGCATCCCGAACACGGGCGAGGCGCGTGACTATCCGTATCGATTTTTTGAACGCGACAATCCGTACGTCTCGAAGTTCCGTTGAATGCTCCTGGAGATGTTTAATTGATTCATGCCAGTGGAACAGTCCCTATGTGCATAAAACAAACAGAGGGAGTGTTTAGAACATGGCAAAAGTAGCAACGCTCATTACAGATATGTTTGAAGATGTAGAATTCACGGGTCCCCGTGACGCATTGGTGGATGCGGGACATGACGTCGTGACAATCGAGAAGAAAGCTGGCAACACGGTGGAAGGAAAGCAAGGAGAGGCGAAAGTGAACATCGATCAATCGATTGATGATGTATCGCCGGAAGATTTTGATGCCCTTCTTTTACCTGGCGGGTTCTCACCTGACTTATTGCGAGAAGACGAGCGTTTTGTTTCGTTCGCCAAAGCATTCATGGATGCGAAGAAGCCTGTCTTTGCAATCTGTCATGGACCACAGCTGTTGATTACGGCGAAGACATTAGAAGGTCGTGATGCAACCGGCTATAAATCGATTAAAGTCGATATGGAGTATGCCGGAGCGAAATATGCGGACAAAGAAGTCGTTGTCTGTCAAAATCAGCTTGTGACGAGCCGTCAACCAGATGATATTCCGGCATTCAATCGTGAGATTCTCAACTTATTAAAATAACACGTCGACCACGAGAGGAATCTCGTGGTTTTTTTGAGTATTCGGGAATAAGAAAGATAAGGAGGCGATTCAAATGAGAAAACGAGCACGTTCACCGAGTTAAGTTCGTCGAAACATTGTTTGGTTAGGGTGCATTCGTTGGTTTGAAGGGCTGATTCCAGCATATGTGATTGAACGGTTATTTTGGGAGTCACGAGGCATCTCGGTTCAAGAAGTCGTCTATTTAGAGATGGTATATGCGCTGATCATCGTTCTGTTTGAAGTGCCGACTGGCGTGTGGGCGGACCGCACGACACGGCGTCGACTGATCCAGGTAGGTGTAGCTTTAGAGTGGCTATCATTTTGGATTCTCTTATACTCGTTCACATTCACCGGTTTTTTTGTCGCAATCAGCTGTTCGGCTGTAGGATCGGTTATTCGAAGTGGGGCAGAGAATGCCTTGTTGTACGAATCGTTACAGGAGAGTCAGGAAGTGTCGTCATTTGAACGGGTTCTTGGGAAACTGAATGCGATTGGGATTGTTGCCGCTGTGACGGCGGCATTGAGTGGCAGTATGTTGGCTCAGTATCTTCCCTTGGAGTGGAACTACAAGCTCTCCATCGTGAGTCTATTGATTGCGACTACCTGTAGCCTATCTCTCATCGAACCGACTCGACGAGAGATAGAAGAGCGTTTGACGTGGTGGCATTTGCTGAAAGGTTTTCAATTCATTTGGTCGAACAAGCAACTATGGCATGTCACTATCAGTTTTTTAGCAGCCGTATCCGCATTCAATTTCATCGATGAGTTCTGGCAATTGTATGCACGTGATGTATCCATCCCGATCTATTGGTTCGGTGCCATTTCAAGCATCCTACTCTTGATTCAGTTACCTGGACAACTTTTTGCAGGGACGCTTATACGATTTGCGTCATCCGAACATTGGTTAAACGGGTTCGGTTGGCTAATGGGTGGTGGATTTCTTGTCATCGGACTTTTTCCGAATCCAATCGGAATCGGGCTGATGGGGCTGTTGGCTCTTATATATGGAGCGATGGAGCCGCTCTATTACGGTCTTTTGCATCAGCAAGTTCCTTCATCCATTCGAGCGACGACGGAATCATCCGTCTCGATGCTATGGCATCTCGGTATCCTCGTGTTGGGGTTTGTCTTTATTGTAGGAACGACAGTGTCACTATTTTTGGCGTTCATCTTAATCGGGCTTGTCGTTTGGTTCGTTCATGCGACCGCCCGATAATTTTTACAGACATGGGTCATAAGCCATGTCTGTTTTTACGTCTTAAGACGGACGAAAGATTGTGCCGAGAAGTGTATGATGAGAACAATCTTAACGAGTCAATAGGAGAAACAACGTGGAATGGTATGAATTATTTGTAGGATTTTTGTTAGGTGTCGTCGAGGGATTGACGGAATTTGCCCCAGTCTCGTCGACCGGTCATATGATTCTCGTGGACGGTCTCTGGTTGAATTCGAGTCAATTTTTAGGTCAGGAAGTAGCGAACACGTTTAAAATCGTCATTCAATTAGGGTCGATTTTAGCGGTCGTGGTCGTCTTTCGAGATCGGTTCAAAACGTTACTGAATCCAAAGTCGCTCCTCACCTTAAGACAAAGCGGAACCACACGTCAGTTCAATCTCATACATATTTTGATCGGATTGCTGCCTGCTGGCGTCCTTGGTGTACTGTTTGAGGACTACATCGATACACATCTCTTCTCAGTCAAGACGGTGTTGATTGGTCTAGTCGTCGGTGCGTTCTTTATGATTGCCGCAGATTTATCCGGGGTGAAGCGTCAGACGACCGCTACGCTAGATGACATCACGTACAAGCAAGCACTTGGTGTCGGGTTGATTCAATGTTTCTCGCTATGGCCTGGGTTCTCTCGGTCCGGTTCAACGATTTCTGGAGGGGTTCTCCTCGGAATGAGTCACCGGGCAGCGGCAGATTTTACGTTCATCATGGCGGTACCGATCATGTTTGGAGCGAGTGCGTTGTCACTGTACAGCAAATGGACGTACTTCACGCTCGATACGTTACCCGTGTTTGTCGTCGGTTTCGTCAGCGCGTTTTTGTTCGCACTTCTTTCGATTAAATTCTTTTTGAAGTTGATCAACAAAGTGAAGTTGATGCCGTTTGCGGTCTATCGAATCGTATTGGCCATCGTGATTTACGTTCTTTACTTCTAAAAAAACACGTGCGAATAGCACGTGTTTGAAACCAATGAATGGAATTGTTCGTAAAGTCTAGAAGAGGTGAAAACATGGGACAAATCGTTGTAGTATTCGGAACGTTAATCGGTCTTGGGACCGTCGGGGCATTGCTTTATATGACCCGTCTAGCCTATGAATCATGAGAACGGATAATGATAGAAGCGCTCACGTTGGAGTAACTCCATGACGTGGGCGTTTTCTGCGTTATCGATCGCACGAAGCAGACCTTCCGTCTGAGACCGGTGGGCAAACAGGGCATCTTTCTTCTGTTCGCTCTCTTCCGTTACATCGACGATGACGTGAGGTTGTCCGAGTTCGTCTTCTGTGCGGCGGTCAAAGGCGACACCTAAGAACTCAGGGCGCGTCTCGCCCATCTCTTGAAGCGCTCGTACGACGGCACGGGCTGTCGCTTCATGGTCCGGGTGGACGGCATATCCTGGATAGAATGAGATGACGGTTTCCGGCTTCACTTCGTCAATCAATGCGCGGAAGCGACCAGCGAGCTCGGCCTCGTCCTCAAATTCGACGGTCTTGTCACGAAGTCCCCACATGCGCAGGTCCTCGATGCCCATCATGCGACATGCTTCTTCGAGTTCATGTTTTCGAATTTTCGGCAGTTCTTCACGTGTCGTAAAGATTGGAGAACCCATATTACGTCCCATTTCACCGAGCGTCAAACAGACATATGTGACGGGTAGTCCTTTTTGACGATGTTGGATAATCGTTCCGGCCGAGCTGAACGCCTCATCGTCCGGGTGTGGGAATATGACGAGTAACGGTCCATTCATTGATTCTCCACCTCCGATGCGCCTTGTGGGAGCGGCTTGATATCGATGTGCAGCGCACATGCGAGACGACCGAGACGATCGTGACCAGCGAGTAACAACTGTTCTTCGTGCATTTCATAGTCGGTCAATCCCTCGACATAGAGCCAACCGTGATCGAGTTTTAAACCGACACGATAGGGACCATTTCCTTTAATTTGACCGATGCTGTATTCGATTTTGGCATTACGGATAAACATCCCGGCGTTATGAAAGTCCGGGTCATTATGTGTCGCGTAGGCACCGTTCGTCGTCTCGACATGGACGAAAAGTGGTGTCGCGACGTGACTGTCTAAATAGTGCTGAATGTGATCAGGTTGAATCGCTTTCACGTCTGTCCCTCCAATGGAAAGGATGACCCGAAACACGTAGTTCCGGGTCATCTGTTTACGATTGTGTTGCTACTTTTTTACGGTATCCGGTATGGTTCGTCGGTCCAACGTATTGGTTGAGACGGAATGAATGACGAACGGCTTCTGTGATGAACTCTTTTCCGATTTCAATCGCTTCTTCGACCGTGTGACCGTTGGCGAGTGAGGCTGCGATGGCAGAAGAGAACGTACATCCGCCGCCGTGTGTGAACGCAGGCTCGATTTTTTCACTTTCAAGAAGGCGGAATTCGTTTCCGTCGTACAAGACGTCGAATGCTGTATCGAATCCGAGTTTGCCACCGACTTTGACGATGACGATCTCTGCGCCGAGTTCATGGATTAAACGAGCGGCTTCTTTGATTTCGTCCATCGTTGCGGGTGTTTTATCAAGGCCAGCGAGCATACGCGCCTCGAATAAGTTCGGTGTGATGATTTTTGCGACTGGTACGAGGTGTTGACGCATCGCGACCGCAACGTTCGGATCAAGAATCTCATCCGCACCTTTACATGCCATGACCGGATCGACGACGGCATTCTGGATTCCGTATTCTTTAATCTTCCGTGCTGCGAGTTCGATGATTTCAGGTGTCGGGAGCATACCTGTCTTCACTGCATCGACTCCAATTCCAGCGAGCACCGTATCGATTTGTTTCTCGATCAAGGTCGTGTCGATTGGAAAGACTTCGTGATTCCATGCGTTATGTGGGTCTTGTGCCACGATGACAGTCAAAGCTGTCATACCGTATACACCGAGTTCTTCCATCGTTTTGAGGTCGGCTTGGATTCCCGCGCCGCCGCTTGTGTCAGAACCGGCAATCGTCAATGCTTTTTTCATCGTCATAATCGTCCATCCCCTTTGTCTGTTTGGATAGTTTCACTATAACGACTTTTTTGAATTCCGACAAATGCAAGGATTACGAGAAGTGTTCATAACTTTTCAGAAAAAGTATGCAGGATATTCATCATATTTGGGGAATAATAATGAATAGGGTGTAGACCACTTTATTATTGGCTGGGAGGAAAACGCATGTTAGTGCATAGCTTATGTATCCCGAAGAAAGATGTTGTCACCATCAGTGAAAAGGCAACATTGCGGGAAGCGCTTCATACGCTTGAAGAAACAGGATACCGTTGTGTACCTGTTTTAGACGAGACGGGGAAATTTTTCCGCGGTAACATTTACAAGATGCATATTTATCGTCATGGAATGAACGGGGAAAACATGGACGATAATGTGATGACACTCATCAAGAATACACAAAAGTACGTCCATGAGTCAGATGGATTCTTTGAAGTATTTTTCTCAATCAAAGAGTTGCCGTACATTGCTGTATTGAAAGATGAGAGCAATGAATTTTATGGCATTCTTCCCCACGGTAAGATGCTCGGGATGCTCGAAGAAGCATGGAGTCGCGACACGGGTAGTTACGTCTTGACAATCGCCTTGAGCGAACAGGCTGGGGCACTTGAGAAAATCACGAAAATCGTGAACAAATATACATCAATCGCGAGCTTGATGACGCTCGATGCGAAAAGTAAAGTATTGCGACGGGTACTCGTGACACTACCACCAGACTGTGAAGAAGATATGAAAAACAAGGTTGTCTCTAAGCTTGAACAAAAAGGCTTCCGGATTGTCGAAGTCGAGAACTTAAAGAACTAAGTCAAAACCCTTTCACTTGGCGTGAAAGGGTTTTTCGTCGAGTCGTTTTTCCATCCGAATATCGGACCAAAATTGACCGTCCCAGTAGGTGAAGTGCTCGATCCGACCGATTTCTTGATACCCACATTTCGTATAGAGACGATGGGCCGCATGGTTGAAAGCGAATACGCCAAGTTCCATACGAGGTGTTTGTTTGGCTCGCAATTGCTCTTCTAACAAACGAAGAGCTTCTGTGCCAACGCCTTTTCCGCGACCTACAGATTCGCCGATGACGAAACCGAGCCAAGCTGTACCGGTTTCTTGTCGATATAAATGAGGCGGGTCATACATGACGTTCATTTCTCCGACGAGATGGTCATCTGCGTAGATGAGGAAAATATCGTGCGTTAAGAGTCGTTCTTCTAAATCGTCAACCGTCATCTCATAATGGGCGGTCAATTCTTCTTTAGAGCGGCTCGGGCGAATAAGATGGACGATCTCAGGATCGTTATTCCAACGATTGAATGTATCGACGATGTCGCCGGATGCGACTGTTAATGGAACAAGTGAGATATTGATAGGTCATTCTCCTTTCTCGCTTGAACACATTCGATTCAATCGTCAAAATTCCTGCTCTTATACCGGCTTTAATACGTTTAAGTGGCTCGGCAATACTTCAAAGGTGAGCGGTAGCTTGCCGCCTGTGTCCCCGTCAGCATTTACAGGAAGCGCATCAGGCGAGGTCACGTTCACCCGTGACGTACAAAATGAGGTGACGCTATCCGTTTCCTTCAACTTTCCTGTAAAGAGGGCGGGTGTTAATTGAAGTGCGTCCTTTAACCCGAGCTCTTCAAAGATATAGACGTGAAGAAGACCATCATTAAGTCGCGCGTCCGGTTCGAAGTTTTCAAATCCTCCGACCGAGTTCGTCAAGGCGATGACGACGAGATAAGCCTCGCCATCAAACTCCCCGTCTTTACTGTCAAGCGCCAACTCATAAGGACTATGTTCACGGAACGCTTTTACACCCTCAATCAAGTAAGCGAACGGTCCCCATTTCGTCTTCTCTTCCACACTTACTTCGTCGACAGCTTCGGCAATGAGCCCGATGGCGATGACGTTCATGAAATAACCGTTCTCATACTTTCCGATATCCATCGGTGTCGGTTCAGCGTCGCGGAGAGCCTCGATTGCTTGTTTAGGGTCACTTGGGACACCGAGTGCACGGGCGAGGTCGTTGACCGTCCCAAGTGGAATGATGCCGAAGTCAGGTCGATGAGTAGCCTCGGCTAGACCGGTCACCGCTTCGTTCAAGGTTCCGTCCCCACCCATCGCAATCACGGCCTGATAGTGCTTTTCTGCCGCTTCACGTGCGAAGTTCGTCGCATCCTGTTCCTTTTCAGTGAAGCGGACATCGACGTGTCCATATCGTTCGCGCAACACCTCTTCGGCATGTGTTGCGTGTTGTTCCCCCAACTCTTTCCCTGAGGATGGATTGACGATTAACATGACTGTGTCCATTCCAACATGTCTCCTTTTCAACTCGAATACTGTCCTTTATTCCCGTCAAAGAAAGCAGATACTCCTAAAAAATCCCCATGTCGATTAGCTATCTCGCTCTAATCTTCAAGGGGATGCGTTGGGCATTCGATTGTTTAATAATGACGGAATGCGGACATATCTAAATGACTTGCTTCCGACTCGTCCACGGCAAGTTCGATGCGCAAATGTTCATTGAACGGGGAGACGAGAGCCCCCATACAGGCGACCGGTTCATGATCGGGGACCGGTGATTTACGTTTCGTTTTGACGAATAAATAGTCCGATCGTTTCAACGTCAATAAGAAACGTTCTACGGCATGCGGTTCACGGGTCACGTTTGGCCAAGGTAAATGATTGAATAATAAAAAGACCGTGCCTTCTTTTTCGAGCGCATAGTCCGGTGCGATGCCTTCCCGATTCAACAAATCGATGACAGCATGCAAAAACTCCCGTTTAATCGTCAATGAAATTTCGTAATACTCACGCATACGGTCCACCCTTTCTTAAAATCACAATACTACCATTCTAAACGTTTCCGACATGGGCGACAATGAAGAAGTTCCTTGACGAAGTATTTTTCCCGGCTTATACTGCATAAGTCCTGCTATACTAGTGATATATGATGAACGAATTGAGGTGAAACCGACATGATTGAATCCCTTGAATTGAAGGCGTGGGTCGTTCTTGCGCGTACGATGGATGCCATCAGTGATCGTGTGAAAGAAGATTTACGACGCCACCAGTTAAATTCAACAGAGTTCGGTGTTTTATCCGTACTGTATAAACGAGGAGACACCCCGTTGCAACAAATTGGGGATCAGATTTTGATTACGAGCGGTAGCGTGACATATGTGATCGATAAGTTGGAGAAGCGAGGGCTGATTGAACGAATCGCCTGCCCGTCTGACCGACGTGTCACATATGCTTCATTGACAGACGATGGAAAGGCGCTCATGGACGTCGTCTATCCGCAACATATTGAAATTTTCAAAGATATATATGGACCGTTAAGTGATGAAGAGACGGAACAATTGATTTCGTTATTGAAACGAGTCGGTTATAACGCAGCGGGCAAATAAAGCCCGTTGCTTTTTTATTCAATATCTTGAAATTAAAATAATTGACGATGAGATATACAGATGATATAGTTCTAACTGTTATTGAAAAATTAGAGATTACACAAATGGAGGATTACACGATGACTAAAGTATTATATGTATCGGCTAACCCGAAACCAACTGAACTTTCATACAGCAAACAAGTGGCAGAAACATTCGTTTCGACACTCCAAGCAGAAAATCCATCAATCGAAGTGGAAGCAATCGAACTCTACGATGTTGATGTTCAAGAAATCGACGGAGATGTGCTCAGTGCATGGGGCAAATTCGCTTCAGGCGAAGCGCTCACTGATGTAGAAGCGAAAAAGGTAGGCACAATGAGCGGCATGCTTGAGAAATTCATGGAAGCGGACCTTTACGTGTTCGCGACTCCAATGTGGAACTTCTTCTTCCCAGCACGTATGAAAATGTTCCTCGATAGCGTTCTCATGGCAGGTAAAACGTTCCGTTATACGGAGCAAGGTCCTGTCGGCTTGCTTGAAAACAAACAAGCGATCCACATCCAAGGGACAGGCGGAATCTACACAGGAACGGACCTTAACTTCGCAGACGCATACCTTCGCCAAGCGCTCGCGTTCGTCGGTGTATCTGAAGTGACGACGGTAGCGGTCGAAGGGATGAACCAATACCCAGATAAAATCGAAGAGATCGTTGCAGACGCGAAAGCGAAAGCTGAAGCACTTGCGAAAGAAGTTGCAGGCGCAGTAACGGTATAACCTAGAGAGACGAGTCGATTGACTCGTCTTTTTGTATGCATTTATTTTGGGTATGATACAAAGGGAAAGGGGAGTATGCAATGGCAGATCAGTTATCGAGTCGACTACTTGGAGATTGGACGGATATTGTCCAAGAAGAGATGAAACGACCTTATTTTCAACAGTTGAAGCAATTCGTCGACCAAGCTTATGAAGAAACGATCGTTTACCCGGCCCGAGAAGATATTTGGAACGCATTTATTCACACAAAATTTAGTGAAGTGAAGTGCGTCATTTTAGGGCAAGATCCGTACCACGGACCGAATCAAGCGCATGGACTCAGTTTTTCGGTGCAGGACGGGGTTCGTTTCCCACCGTCTCTACGAAACATCTTTCAAGAACTAAAAGATGACGTTGGATGTGATCTCCCGAAGAGTGGCAATCTCGAGAAATGGGCGAAACAAGGCGTCCTTCTCTTAAATACGGCACTGACGGTTGAAGCGGGAAAGGCGGGCTCTCACCGTGGAAAAGGATGGGAACAGTTCACTGATTCCATCATTGAGCGGCTCGGGAGTCGTGAGGAACCGATTGTATTCATCTTGTGGGGAAATGATGCGAAGAAGAAAATGAAATGGATTGGAGACCAACATAAAGTGCTCACGTCGGTACATCCAAGTCCTTTGTCATCCCATCGTGGATTCTTCGGTTCTAAGCCATTCTCCAAAGTAAACGATACATTGAAGGAGTGGGGAAAATCTCCGATTGAGTGGTGTCTCTGACAGTTTGCGAAAATTCGCAGGCTGTTTTTTGTTGACGCTTTTGTTTAGCTTTGGTAGAGTAACTAACAAGACGTCACTTTAGTGCTTAAAAGCATATATGCATAACAGCATAACTGTAGAAAAATATAAAGAATTGGATATGTAAGAAAAGCGAAGAAAGAACCGAAGTAGAGACATCTTCCCTGGCCCAGAGAGCGTGTGGTGCTGCGAACACGCCCAAAAGATGAATCGAATTACAGTTCCTGAGCTCTCATCATTGAGCGGTCCCCCGTTATCGGATCAAGCGGCTAGAATTTTTCTAGCAACCAGGGTGGTACCGCGGCTTTGTCGTCCCTATCGATTCAATCGATAGGGATTTTTTGATTTTAAAGGAGGACTTCACATGTTGACACAATCGATTCCAAAACACCTAGCCCCACATATTTCACCGCAGTTCTACAATGAATACACACCAACAGATCATGCCGTTTGGCGTTTCGTGTTGCGGTTGAACTTGCACACGTTAGAAGGGAAGGCGCATCCGTTTTACATCGAAGGATTGAAACGGACGGGAATGGGACCGGATCGATTGCCGAACGTCGAACAGATGACGGATGAGATGCAGGCGGCAGGATGGTCGACGGTCGCAGTGGATGGGCTCATCCCCGGCGTTGCCTTTTTTGACTTCCAAGGAAACGGGATGCTCCCGGTCGCGACAGACATTCGGAAAGTCGAGAATATTTTATACAGTCCAGCCCCTGACATCATTCACGAGGCGGCGGGACATGCGCCAATGTTGATGGACCCGACGTTTTCGGCAATCGTCAAACGCTTCGGTCAATTAGGGGCCAAGGCGTTCATGAACCGAGAAGAACATGCCTCGTTCGCCGCATTGAAACGATTGACGATTGTGAAGGAGAATGCGAATTCGACTGAACAGGACATCGAGGCGGCGGAGAAAGCCGTACATGAGGCGAAAGCGCAAGTGACTGGCTTTTCTGAAGCACAACAGGTCGCGCGTATCTTTTGGTGGACCGTTGAATTCGGATTGATTGGTGACCTCGACAACCCGATGATTTACGGGGCAGGCCTCTTATCATCGGTAGGAGAGAGCCGTCACTGTCTGACAGATGCGGTCGTCAAACATCCATTCGACTTGGAGCACGCGCTACAGACGAAGCAAGACGTGACAAACATGCAAAAAGAGCTATTCGTTATTCCAAACTTTGAGACGCTCTCTTCTGTCTTAGATGAACTAGAGGGAAGAATGGCGATTCGAAAAGGTGGGATTGAATCTGTGGCGAAAGCGTTGGCGTCAGGAAGTCAATCGACGATTCGACTTGAAGATGGATCAGAACGTGTCGGCATCGTTCGTCACATGACGGAGTCGAAAGAACATACGCTCATTCAATGGGATGAATGTTCAATTGTACAACATGGACAGCTCACGCAAAAAGAGCGACACGGGCTACTGATCGCTCATGACACAGAGTCCGCGCTCGATCGCGATGACCTCTTTGAGGACGGGATGAGCATTCGGCAAGCATGTGCATCCGGTGCACTCGAAGACGTGACGGTTCACCTAGAAGGACGGACGATCTCACTCGACTCGCTAGAAGTACGCGTCGATTCGCTTCCATCAGTTTTCCCAGGAACAACGGTAGACGAGCTGATGATGATTGAAAAACCGGTGATCATCGAACGGGATGAACGTGTATGGACGAACGATGATCCGATGTTCAACCGCATCCATCTCATGCGTGAGCGGGGAGAATCAATCGATGGTCTCATCCCAGAGATTTTAACGAACCACCCTGACGCCTGGTTATTACACATCGAATGCCTGGAGTTGGTGAAGGATGAAGGACTGAAACAGACATTGATTGAACGTCTTGAAGCATTGCGTCAAACTTCCCCATCCCGAAATGAATTGATTGGTCGCGCGTTCGAACTATTGCGCTAACGAAAAGAGGCGACGTTTTCCACTGTAGGAGAACGTCGCCTCTTTTGCATTATACAGATTGATTTGTCGTTTCACGTAAGAACGTAATCAAACGACGATACGTGGAATTAGCCGCTGGGCGGTCCATTTCGAAGTAATAGTTATGGCCAAGCTCGTGCTCGTTCCGATCATAAAAGACAGTCGTGACATCCGTACGTCCTGAAAGAATCGTTGCAAATTCCTTGGCCTGCTCCTCAAAGGAATGGTCATTCCCGTCCGCGATAAACGTTGGGACGAATGTGGCCGGTACATTGACGAGTGGCGACGCTTCAGCAACGACCGAGAGAGTCTCCCAATTGTATGTGCCGAAGTATGCCCATCCGATTCGTTTGAACAAGAAGCGGTTCACTGACTTCGATGATTCGAGCCATGTGCGCTTCAAGTCGAGCGGTGCAGACAAGAGGATGGCACCGAGGATTGAGGATTTTGGTACGACTTGTCCCACTTCAGCAGAAGGTGAATAGTCGTCATTCAACTGGATCCCGACAAACTGTGCGGCGAGCTGTCCACCATTCGAATCACCTGCAAAGAAGACGCGGTCTAAATCGAGACGGAAGCGGTCATTGTTCTCAGCGATGAACGAGTACGCTTCTTCGATTTGTTTGAGCGGGGTTGGGTACATCACGTCAGGTGCGAGTGCGTAATTGATACTGACGACGTTGTAGCCGTTACTCGCAATCGAAGTGGCGTATTTTAACACATCCGATTTATCCCCACCGACGAATGATCCGCCATGTACCCAAAAAATTGTAGGGACCGTGCGGCTATTTCCTTCATAACGGATCAAATCAAAGGTTCCATTGTCATAAGAAGACAAGTAGTCGATGTCTTTTCGGACAGACGTCTTTTGAACGACTTCCTCGAATCCCTTCATCTCCACTTCGTTTCCCCCCGCAAACGAAGTTTTGATTAAACGTGTGGCTGGTTTCGGTGAGAGGAACACATAAGCCGCTCCTGCGACCGCAGTTCCAATCAATCCGACTCCAGCTCGTTTCAACCCTTTATTCATCTTCCTTCCTCCCTTTCTACAATCAGAAGCTTATTGCGTGACGAGTACGTCCGCCATGTACGTTTCGATGACATGAGCGATTCCGTCTTCGTTGTTTGATTTTGTGATGAAGTCCGCTTTTCCTTTGACCGTCGTGTTAGCATTTCCCATCGCGACGCCGAGGCCGGCCCATTCAATCATCGTCAAATCATTGTTTCCGTCACCGCAAGCGATGACTTCTTTTTGTGCGATGCCGAGTTGATCTGCTAGGAAGGCGAGACTCGTTCCTTTTGTGACACCGGCTTCAGTAAACTCAAGGAAGAACGGTTTTGAACGGGCTACAGCCAATTTCCCGGCCAATTCTGTTTGTAGCTTCGTTTCGATTGGAGCGAGTGTGTCGCCATCCGCAAGCATCAAACATTTGACGACCGGAGCTGTCACGGCATCTTTAAAGTTGTCGACATGAATGACCGGCATTCCCGTCAATTCACCTTCGATATCCGTATAAGGGTTCGGGCGATCGGTTACGATTTCGTTACCGACGTACGTATGAATCGCGATTCCTTCCCGTTCACTGATATCATGGAGATGGGCGACTGTATCCGGCTGGAGCGTGCTCGAGAAAATCTCCTCGTTTGTCGCACAATCGATGACCGAGGCACCGTTGAACGATAAGATGTAGCTTCCGTATTTCGCAAGTTCTAATTCACGGGCTGCTTCCCACATCGCAAACGTTGGTCGTCCGCTCGCGAGAACGACTTTATAGCCGCGCGCCTGTGCATCGAGAAGTGCTTCTTTTGTCTTAGGGGAAATCGTATGGTCGCTCGTGAGGAGCGTATCATCCATATCCAATACAATCATCTTGTAACTCATAGTAGTAGGGGGTCCTCCTTCAGAATCTAATGACTCCATCCTAAACCTTTTTAAGGTCAATTGACAACCTTGTCGCAAAAACGTAACTATAATGTAGAGAAGTGAACTCTAGAAGAGGTGGAAATCGATATGAATCGAATTTTAGTAGCTGAGGATGAACATGCGATTCGCAGCTTCATTATTGTCAATTTAAAACGAGCCGGATTCGACGTCTTTGAGGCGACGAACGGGCGAGAAGCGGTCACCGCATTTGACCGTGAACCGTTCGATGTTGTCCTATTGGATGTCATGATGCCGGAAATGGACGGATTCGAAGCATGTGCTGCCATTCGTGATCTTGACGAAAATGTAGGGATCATCATGTTGACGGCACGGACGCTCGAAGAAGATAAAATTGAAGGGCTTGGTAAAGGTGCAGACGACTACATCGCCAAACCGTTCAGTCCAGGTGAATTAGTGGCGCGCATCCAAGCGTTGTTGCGCCGTGTCGAAAAAGTGAAACGAAAAGATTCGAAACGCTTAAAGTCGGGACCGTTCGCAATCGACCTCGCCGCGAAACAAGTGACGAAGTATGGACAGTCGATCGATTTGACGCCGACCGAGTATGACTTGATCTGTCATCTCGTCCAAAACGAAGAGATCGTCTTGTCACGTGATGCGCTACTCGATGCTGTATGGGGCGTTAACTATTTCGGTGACCGAAAGACAGTCGACGTCAACATTCGTCGCTTGCGTCAAAAAATTGAAGATGACCCGAGTCATCCGGTCTACATCGAGACGTTGTGGGGTCACGGATATAAATGGCGGAGACATGAGGCATGAAACAACAGTTAGTCATTCGCATGATGATTGTCGTGACGATCGTCTTGCTCTTGCTCGTCAGCATTTTGTCTTACGGGACGTATCGCTACTATTACGAGTATGAGTCGGAAGCGTTACTAGGTCATGCGACAACGAGTGCATATCTATACCCTCAAGCCCAAGTTGGGTTTGAAACGCCGAGCGCCTTTTCAGTCCTCGTCCGAACATTCGGATATCCTGGAACTGATTTGACGATTGTCGACCGGAGCGGTTCGATTGTCAAAACGACGGGACAACGAACAAGGCAGGCCTCTTTCTCTCAAGAACAGTTACAGCAACTGTCGCAAGGAGAGTCCGTCGTGCAGGACTATGACGTCGGGGATGAACATTACTTGTCGGTCACGAGTCCCATTATGACGAACGATACGTCCGAGTTTGCCATCAGTTTCACGCGACCGCTTGAAGACTTGGACACGCTCATTCGCGAAATTTGGATGACGGTCGTCATGATTGGCGTCTTGATCTGGTTGCTCGCCCTATACACCGTCATCCGGATTGCCGATCGCTTCGTCAGACCGATTCGTCACATCATCGAGGCGGCCGATGAGATGGCTCAGGGCGACTTCGATGTATCCGTTGAGTCAAATGAGAAACATGAGCTTGGAGCCTTGGCTCGAACGCTCACGTATTTAGGCGCGAAAGTCCAGCAGCATCAGTCGACACGTAACGAATTCCTCTCGAGTGTATCGCACGAACTCAGAACACCACTCACATCGATTAAGGGATGGACCGAGACGATTCGGGGTGGTGATGAGAAACTATCTGAAGAGACGGAGCTCGGTTTAAGCATCATCCATTCGGAGACAGAGCGCATGATCGGTCTCGTCGAACAGCTTCTCGACTATACAAAAATTGAGGAGAGTCGGTTGGTCTTGTATCGCCAAGAACTGGACCTGGTCTCTTTGTTACGTCAAGTGACTCTGCAATTAAAACAGTCACTTGAAGACAAAGGCATCACACTCATCGAACGCTATCCTCAAAAATCGGTCGGACTATTTGATGAGAATCGTTTGAAACAAGTGTTCTTAAATATCCTCGAGAACGCGATTCGTTTCTCGCCAGACGGAGGAACGTTGACCATCCGCTTCGTGCAATCGGAACGTGTTGCCTTCATCTCGATTATCGATGAAGGTCCCGGCATTTCACGAGAGCATTTGCAGCGCATCACCGAGATGTTCTATCAGGCTCATGTCACAGAAGGTAGTAGCGGGCTTGGACTTGCGATTTCAAAAGAATTGATTGAAGCGCATGAAGGCAAACTCGTCATCGAGAGCGAGGTCGGACACGGAACGACGGTGACCGTCTTATTGCCGCTCGACCCGAGTGAACTACATTAATAGGATTAAACCTCCCGAATTCAGGCTACATATAGATGTATGTAGACTGAGGGAGGTTTTTATAATGGCCAATCAATCTTTGAAGCCGTTAAAAGGAAGTCCGAATGCCGTGTCAACCCAAACTTCAATTGAAGAATTGCGGATGGACCCACTGCCGTATGCAGGCAGTCGCGGGCAATCAATTGAAGCCATTAAGATGGCGATGAATCAGTTGCCGCGGGCTGAACTGGTGAAGGAAACAGATGAAGGACTTCATTATGTAGTGACTTCTAAAGTGATGCGATTTAAAGATGATGTCGATTTTTTATTTGATGATGCTACTCAACAAGTCGAGTTTCGATCTGCGTCGCGTGTCGGCTATTCAGACTTTGGCGTGAATCGAAAACGAATGGAAGATGTGAGCGAACGATACCGGAGGTTGATTCGATGAAGGACTATCAGTTGATTGTCATCGGTGGCGGTGCTGCCGGGATGACGGTGGCCGCAGGGGCTGCGAATTTAGGCGCAAAGGTCGCACTTGTTGAAAAGAACAAACATTTAGGTGGTGACTGTCTGCATGTCGGATGTGTGCCATCGAAAGCGTTGATTGCCGCTTCAAAAGAAGCGAATGCGATGATGCGCGCGGCCCGAGTTCTCGGAACCGAGTTCAATGGACAAGAGCATTATCAAATGTCAAAAGCGCGTGTCGACAAAGCACGTGCCATTATTCAAGACCATGACGGGACAGAACGTTTTGAAAAGATTGGCGTCGACGTCTATATCGGAGAAGCCTCGTTCCAAAGTCCGCACGAATTAAAAGTAGGGAACGAGTTATTGATCGGGAAAAAATTTGTCATCTCGACGGGGTCGAAACCGACAGTTCCTCCGATTGATGGACTTGATCAAGTCCCATACTTAACGAACGAGACGGTCTTTGAAGAAGAGACGCTCCCGGAGAGCCTGATTGTCATCGGCGCCGGAACGGTCGGACTTGAATTGGCCCAGTCCTTTGTCCGACTCGGCTCACAAGTGACCGTGCTAGAGGCGCAGGATGATTTCCTACCTAAAGAAGACGAGGACGTCGCCACCTATTTGAAATCTCAACTCGAGATGGCGATGCGCTTGAAAATCGGCGTAAAGGTCAATCGAGTCGATGAGGTCGATGGCCGCATTCGTGTCACGACAGAGGTGAACGGCGAAACGGTCGAATATGAAGCGGACAAACTGCTGATGGCGACGGGTCGCGTTCCCCGAATCGATGCGCTCCGTCTCGACCGGGCGAACGTTCAGGTGACGAAAGGGTATATCGATGTCTCGTCGTCATATCGGACGTCACAATCTCATATCTTTGCGATTGGAGATACGATCAAGACGCTCCCATTCACACACGCCGCTGGAGAAGAAGGGAAGGCGGTTGTCGCGAACGCGCTCTTTGGATTATGGAACAAGGTCGACTATAGTAAGCTCCCGTGGATCACATTCACAGACCCTGAGGTGTTCCACGTCGGGATGACGGAGAGAGAAGCGCGAGAGCGTTACGGTGACGACATTGAGACGTATGAAGCGAAACTGTCCGAAGTGGACCGTTTCATTGCTGAACGCCAAGAAGCAGGCTTTGTCAAAGTGATTACGAAGAAAAATGGAAAAATCATCGGAGCTCATGCAGTCGGTGAATCGGCGGGGGATTGGATGCAAATTGTCGTTTATGCGATGCAACGTGGTGACAAAATCGGGAAGCTGTCTCGTATGATTTACCCGTATCCGTCGCGAAGTGAGGCCGTGAAGAAAGTGACAGACCTTTACTGGCGGAAACGATTGTTCGAAAGCCCACTCACCGAACTGGCGAGACGCTACTTTAAATTGATGCAATAACACAAATCACCCACTCGAACGAGTGGGTGATTGTTAGTTTGGTAAGGTGATGGTTTCAATCATCTTCGGTTCGCCCTCAGAAAGGTCGACGAGTGGTTTGATCAACACCTCGACACGTCGGTTTTTAGAGCGACCTTCTTCTGTATCGTTCGTCGCGATCGGTTTAAACTCACCGTAACTCGCGAGCGTGAATTGAGCCGGGTTCAAGGCATCATTTGCCAAAAGGCCACGCATGAACGCGGTCGCACGTGCCGAACTGAGTTCCCAGTTTGACGGGAAACGTGCTGTATTGATTGGAATGTTATCCGTATGGCCGGAGACGACAATCTCTCGCTTGCCCGCCTTCTCTAAAATTTGACTGATGTTTTGTGCGACGTTACGAGCATCAGCATCGAGAGTCGCCTCTCCTAAGTTGAACAGGGCACGGTCTTGAATCGTCAAGACGAGACCACTTGAATTGATCGTCGCTTTGATTTGGCTTTCGAGACCGTTCTTTTTAATGTATTTGTTTACATCTTCTTTTAACTCGTCAAGTTGAGCCAATTCATACGTCCGTGGGTTGGCGGTCGTATTGGTTTTGTCTGTGCGACTGATGTCACTGTTTGAGGCAGTCGAAGCTTGAAAGACGCTGACGCCTCCAGAGAACACCTGGTTGAATGACTGTGACATTTTCTCAAGCTTTGTCTGGTCGATGTTACTCGATGCGAATAGTACGATGAAAAGCGCGAGCAACAGTGTCAACAAGTCGGCGTAAGGAATCAGCCAGCCTTCGGGAATATGTTCTTCATGATCATGCTTCTTTTTGCGCTTCATAGTCAGCTCGCTCCTTTGGAGACAAATACACAGACAGTTTATCTTCTAGCGTTTTTGGAGATTCACCACTTTGAATCGATAAAATCCCTTCAATCATCATTTCCTTGATGATGACTTCACTCTTCGAATACTGCTTCAGCTTGTTTGCAAACGGGAACCAAAGCACATATCCGGTGAAAATCCCGAAAAGTGTCGCGACGAAGGCCGCAGAAATGGCATGTCCGAGCTTTTCGATATCAGATAAGTCTTTTAAGGCAGCAATCAATCCGATAACGGCTCCGAGTACCCCAAGTGTCGGGGCATATGTTCCGGCTTGAGTGAAGATATCAGCGTTTGCTTTATGACGCTGTTCCATATTCTCGATGTCGCGTGACATGACTTCCGCAATATATTCGGAAGGTTGACCGTCGATGACCATCATCATGCCTTGGCGTAAAAATGGTTCTTCGACTTGTTCAAGTGCCGTTTCGAGGGAGAGGAGTCCCTCTTTTCGGGCTTGGGTCGACAAGTCGACGAATTGCGTGAGCAATCCGGACTTGCTTGGGAGTTCTTGTTTTTTGAACAAGATTTTAAACAGTTTTGGAACATTCTGAAGTTGTTCCTTCGATACAGCGATACTGACAGCCGCGGCTGTACCGACGAAAATGATAACCATTGCGGCAGGGTTGATCAGCGGCGCAACACCTGCTCCTTTTAATAGCATTCCACCGACGAGGGTGAGGAACCCGAGTATGAGTCCGACTAACGTAACGACATCCATGTCTTTGTTTTCCACCTTTCCGAAATAAATCAGGACAAAAAAAGCGAGAGACGCCACTCGTCTCCCGCAACATGCGTTCCCGATGATTAAGCGCCGTTTTCATCAATCAGCATTTGAATGCTGATATTTCGTTCTTCACGCTCTATATCGGTTAATACGTCGTATTTTTTTAACAATGCGTACAATTGATTCACGACTTCTTGCTCGAGTGACCAATTGAGTAACTCTTCTAGCTGAAAATAAAGGTGAGCGGGCATACATTGTGACTGGCGCTCCAACCTTCGTGAGACATCCTCTATCGAATGATCTACCGTACTAGGGTCCACGGTTTCATTCAACCTCCTCAACATTCTTAAAGTCTATCTCCCATAATACCAAAAAATCGAAGAAAGCGTTAGAGATACATTTTCTTGTTGGCATTTATAAAAGCGAGGAGTAACATGGGGCTTAGAATAATAGAAGTGAAGGGGATGTCGTGATGCGACATAGATTGTCAGCGCGTGAGTTGCGCTTGAAACGAATCGAGGTGCTTTACCGAGTCGTATTTGAAAAACCTGCGCGTTTTATCGCGGGAGGATTTTTACTGGCGATTTTTATTGGAGCCACTCTTTTATATATGCCATTTGCGCAAGAAGAATCGGTTTCTTGGATTGATTGTTTGTTTATCGCAACGTCTGCCGGAACGGTCACTGGACTATCGACAGTCGACATCGGCTCCTCGTTTACCCTGTTTGGTGAATTGGTCATTGTCGCCCTCATCCAAATCGGGGGTCTTGGATTTATGACAATCGCCTTGATGTTGTTAAGTGTACTAGGGAAGAAAATCGGATTAAAACAACGAATTTTGTTACAAGAATCATTGAATTTAGCCGGACCGGGGGGGACAGTTCGTCTCGTTCGGAACATCGTCTTCACGACAGTCATCGTGCAGTTTATCGGGATGTTGTTTTTGACGTTCGAGTTGTTTAGTACAGAGAACTATTCTTTTGGAACAGCACTTTATTACGGTTTCTTCCATGCAGTGTCTGCCTTTAATAATGCGGGATTCGCATTATTTCCAGACAGTCTCATGTCATTTGAGCAGAACACAGCCATCATTGTGACCATCGCCCTCATGATTATGATTGGAGGTCTTGGATTCACGACGATTGCCGATGCCACGGAAGTGAGAGGCTGGAAACGTCTCGCCCTCCATTCAAAAATCATGATTTTGTCACTCTTGGTCATCAATGGTGTCGCTTGGTTCGTCCTCATGATGTTTGAATGGGTATCGAACGAAGGGGTATTGTATGGTCGATCCCTCGGTGAGGCGTTACATGTGACGTTTTTCCAAGCCGTGACGACAAGGACGGCCGGCTTCAATTCCATTGACATCGCGACCATGGCTCCAGCCTCGATCGGTTTGATTTTGATTCTGATGTATATCGGGGCAGGAGCGGCTTCGACCGGGTCGGGGATCAAAGTGACGACGCTTGCCGTTATCTTTGCGGATATGTGGGCCTTCATCGCAGGTAAGAAAGAAACGGTCATCATGGAGCGGACGATTGATGCGTTTCAAATCAAAAAGGCATACGTCGTCGCCATCTCAAGTTTCTTGTTCATTATGATGATCACGACACTCGTCATTTTGTCGAACGGCCACATTCCGGCGACTGCCATTCTATTCGAGACGGTCTCGGCGTTTGGGACAGTAGGGTTATCGCTCGGCATCACAGCGGAATTGAATGATGCCGGGAAGGGGCTGATCATGTTCATGATGCTTCTCGGACGTGTCGGATCGTTGACCATTCTCTTTACCGTCGCACGTCAAGCCGACCGGAAGATTCGCTATCCGAAAGAGAAGATTTTGATTGGTTGAACATGTATTGTAGGCTGCATTCCTCATGAAGGAGTTGCAGCCTTTTTTGAGGTGTCGTAGTCAAGAGCAACACAGATTTTTGATGGTCTTCATCGTATGCAATAATTGGTATATAATGGGTTAGGGAATGAATCGATAAAGGAGGATTTGGACTTGTTATCTTGGCTCGGTATGACAAAAGGTGAGAAGACAGGGCGCCCGTTCTTCGGGGATGTGTCGAAACGAGCGGTAACGCTTGTGTTACTCTCCTCGTTGATGTTGATGTATGGTGTGAAGTCGCTATTGGTTTACCTGATTCCAACTGCATACTTGGAGGATGCGATCGTTGCGGTTCTTCCTGGTATCGTAGGGCTCCTTGTGGCATTGGTCTATATCCTCGTCCTCGAGCGTCTGCTTCACGATCAAGCGGTGTCTCGTAACGACGCGGATGAGATATAAACAAGTGTACGATGATTCATGGCGTATACTTGTTCATTTAATTTCAATCATAGTTGAAGCCCTGACGAATCAGGGCTTTTTGTGTGCCATATAATAATGGACAATCTCAGGGAGGTAATCCTGGAGGTCTGGACATACGATGCCCGTTCCGTCGAGTGCCCGTATCGTTTGTGTCGTGTCAAAGTGAACAGGATGTTTAAAGTACTCCAATAGTTCGTGAGGAACCTCGAGTCGCTTGGCACCATTCCAAGCAGTAAATGCCGCGTCGGCAACGGCATGAGGAACGGTTCCGCGAGGAGAACGCTGAAACATCGTCTCATGCAACATACGATATACCTCTCGTGCGCCATGTGGGAATGGGTCCGTCAAATGAAATGTCCGCTTCAGGCCGTTTGGAGAATGAGCTAGGAAAGCGGTCGCTTCTACTACATAATCGTACGGAACGAGGTTTACCTCAACATTCGCCCGCCCGATGTAAGGGAGTGGTCGCATCTGCTGGAGTTGTGTCATCAATTGTAAGACGAAATAGACACCGTCGAACTTTTTCGTTTCGCCCGTGCGACTATGTCCGATTACGATCCCAGGACGAATGACGGTGATTGGCATGCCACCCATTTCTCTTGAAACGAGTGCCTCTGCTTCATATTTAGTCGCCTCATAATGATTTTTAAACTGGACCCGATGCCATAATTCATTTTCATAAACCGTCCCACGGCGACGTCCGGCGATATAGGCGGTACTGAAGTACACATAACGCTTCAATTGTTTCGAGCGTTTGGCGAACGCGGTCACATGTTTGGTTCCGAGTATATTGACGCGATAACCGATGTCATAAGGAATACTCAAGTCATATGCGGCGGCGAGATGGAAAATGTAATGTACATCGCGTTCAATGACAGACCGCATAATCGGGTCGAGAATCACTTCGGGTAACGTGATGTCTGCTTCAACAAGGACGAGCTGGTGCGGTGCAAGCGACGTCGTTGACAGTAGCGTATCTCGTAGCTCTTCTGCATCACGTTGTTGGTTCGGAAGATGCAAGGCGTAGATGACTCCGATTTGATGCGGTAACGAAGCGAGGTGTTCAATTAATTTTCCTGCTAAAAAACCAGGGAACCCGGTAAAGGCGTAATTGTTCATGACGTTTCCTCCGCTAAATCTAATGTGAATGTGAAAGTCGATCCTTTTCCGACAGTCGATTCCACTTCGATGCTTCCACCATGTGATTCGATAATTTCTTTACAAATCGACAAACCAAGACCGGTTCCACCAATTTTACGTGTATCCGAATTATCGACCCGATAAAATTTTGTGAACAATTTTTCGAAGGCGTGCTCCGGAATCCCGATACCGAAATCACGAATGGATACATGCGCTTGATTGTGGTCTTGTCGGACCCGTACTTCGATTTCCTGTCTATTCGGGGAATACTTGATCGCATTTGAAATCAAGTTGACGAGAACTTGCTCGATGCGATCTCGGTCGGCAATGAGATGCAAGTCATCATCCGCATTATCGAAATGAATGGTATGATCACTCGTTTCGCGGAAGCGTTCAATCACTTCTAAGACAAGTTCATTCAAAGCGAAATGATCTTGTTTATATTCTTGGTGACCATCTTCCATGCGTTGGATGTCCAAAAAGTCGTTGAGTAGGGCGGTCAATCGTTTCGCTTCCCGCGACATCGTCTTCAAGAAGCGCTCTCGTTTTTCAGGCGTCAAATCTCGAGCGAGCATCAATTCAATATATCCCGATAATGAGGAAAGAGGAGTTCTTAGTTCATGTGAGACCGTGCTCACCAGTTCATTTTTAATCTGGTCCATCCGCTCTTCCTCGGTTCGGTTACGGAACACAAACAAGAATCCACTATCCATACCGATTTGTCGTTTTGTATCCATCGTCGTTCCATACATCTCATAGTATTCTTCATCTCGATCGTTTGGCTGTGGGATGGAGAAACGCATCGATACTTCACGCGCTGTCCCATCGAGAAGTTGATCCATCTTTCGTAGCATCTCGCTCCTGTCACGAGGACGGAACGTGGAGAGGAGCGGGATACGCTCCTGAATTTTGTTTGGAGCGATGCCCGGTAAGTCCATGAGTCGTCTTGCGTGGACGTTCATGAACAAGACACTCCCGTTCGATTCGGTCAAAACGAACGCTTCATTCGATGCTTGTAAGATTGACTGGATGATATCGCGCTGACGGGCGATGGCATTTTTTTCACGTTCGAGCATACGCTCTACTTTTTTACGGTCGCTGATATCACGCATGACCGCGACTCGTAACGTTTGCCCTTGATACGTCACTTCTTTCGGATACACTTCTAGTTCTAAGAACGTTCCATCTTGCCGACGACCAATCACTTCGTATGGCGTTTGAATGTGATTGCGAATGCGTCGCAACACATCGGCCCGGTACCCTTCCGCGATAAACTCGATAGTCTGGCGTCCCATCATTTGCTCTGCAGGGATTTTAAAGATGGATTCCGCCGCCTTGTTCGCATCGAGAATCATCCCATCTTCATGGAACAGAACGGCTTCGATGACCGATTCGGCAAACATGCGATAACGCTGTTCCTTATAACGGAGCTCACGTTTCAACTCAATCTCGGAACTCACATCAAATACGAAGAAAAAGAAGCCGATGAGTTGCTCTTGCTCATAAACGGGATGCATGAACAATTTGCCGATGAAATGTGTCCGATCTTTACATTGAAACTTCCATTCCCGGTCTCCTTTGTCGAGTGCGAGGCGCAACATTTGTTCGAACGATAGCAACCGTTCCGTCTCGTCTTGATAAGCAGAGCGCTTTTCACTTAATTCTCTCGATTCAAATAAAGCGAACGGTGTCATTTCGTAAAGCACTTCATGGGGCGCATAGCCAAACAGTTCCGTGGCCCCCTGATTGAAACGAGTAATCAACAGATTCGCATCCGTCATGATCATCGCCATGTCGAGTTCAGTATGCATCATCGCCTCAAAAGCGTTGTGTTGAATCGTCACGCGTGTATCATGGGGCAATGGCTCAATGGAGAGAATATATTGATTTTCCCACGGAATGGCGTGTACTCGCATCGTTGGCAGTTCATACATCCAAGGCAGTCCTTGTTCCATCCGACGAGACAATTCCATCGTAATCGGTGACTGATTGACCATATGGAAAAGGTTCGAACGTCTCTGTAGATTCTCAGGAAACTGCTCGAGAAACGGACGGTTTGCCTGAACGATTGTTCCATCTTTCTGTATTAACGCAACTCCGTAAGGTAATGCATGTAGTAACTCACTTTGGAGATTGGCATGATTCTCCATGAACAGTCATCCCTCCTTCGCGGTGTCAGACGAGCACATCTTCTATATCATTCGACAGATCCCCCTTTCATTTCCTGCCCTCAAAACGGTAAAGTGAGGGAGAGGAATTGGAAAGGAAAGATGAGCATGATTGGATTACTCATTGGGATCATTGGTGCCATATGTTTATGGTGGTTCGAGGCACCGCTTTGGAGCAGCGTACTGCTTCTCTTGCTTGGAATTGCGTGGTTTATATGGAGAGTAAGGCTGTCGACCATCGACCGCATTGATCGGATGGATGGTCGGGAGTTTGAACTATTTTTAGAGGAAGTGTTCACCGCGCTTGGATATACGGTCACGGTGACTCCGGCATCGCGTGACTTTGGAGCAGACTTGTTACTGGAGACACCGGATGGATGGTCGATTGCCGTTCAAGCAAAGCGTTATGAAAAGACGGTCGGACTCGAAGCGGTTCAACAAATTGCAGCGGCCGTTCCCTATTACCAAGCACACGAAGGCTGGGTCGTGACGAACTCGAATTTCACGGACAGCGCATACGAATTGGCGGCGCCAAATCAAGTTCGTCTGATTGCAAGAATGGAGCTTGAAGAACTCTTAAAAGAGGCGGGATATAAGCGATGAGAATAGGCTTGTTCACAAGTTCGACAGAATCCAAATGATGTCGAAAAAAAAGGGTTGTCTTTTTCTTTAAACGATGCAATAATCATCTTCGTCATATGAAATATGTAGTAGTTGAAACGAGATAAAAACTACACAGAGAAACGATTGGGGTTTTCAGTAATACCCGACCGTACACATACAAACAATCACGGTTGGAACGTGCTAGGAGGAAAAAGCGGTGCGCAAATTAATTTATGTAAAAGGTTGCGTCTTTACACAAGGTGAGGCGACCATTTATGACGAGACAAATGATGCGATCGGATCTGTTCACCGCGACGCGGAAGGCAGTGTCCAAGTGCACAATTTGTCTGGACGACAGATCGCTCATGGGAAATACATCCCAAACTGCCAAAAATGGGTCGTGATGAACCATGATGGACAGGCGATTGGTCAATTGAAAGACAAGTTCTCGTTATTCGGGAAAAAGTGTGAGTACAACGTCTATGAACGCGGACTCTTCACGATTCAATATGATGTGGAACGTCACAAGTTTAGCGTTCGCGACAAAGCAGGTAAACTTGTCGCGGAACTACGGAAACAAGAAGACGATACGTTCTGCTTAACGAAAGAAGCCGATCAGTTATCGATGTTCGAACTCCTTTCCGTCTTAAAGACGTTAACGGTAAAATCACGGATGCCGCTCGCAGCATCTGTCTCATAACGATGACGAGCACCGGTCTCTTGACCGGTGTTTTTTGATACGAAAAAACCGTCTCATCAAATGAAACGGTTCAAATAGTGCTTGGCCTCGAGTTCGAGTGTCGTCACCCGATGTGCGTATAGACAAAGCTTCAAGACGTGAATGATATTTGGATGTTCATAGTTCATCTTTTCGAGCGAACGCTTCGCCCGTGTATCGAGAAGGTCGATCGGGCTTGTTGACTTCGCATACTCCGCGTAAAGTCGATAAAAATCAATCGGTTTGATGAAGTCGTCTTCGTCCCGGTCAGGGTTGTTGAAGATGAGCGCCAATAAGGAACTCGTCTCTTCGAGGGAAAAAAGGTGTTTCAAGTCATCAAGGAGATAAATGATTGCCGCTTGATGCAAGGAATACTTTTTACCGATTCGTGGGACACCGATGATTTTACGAACTTCACGCTTCGTCCAGTTTTGAATCGTCGTCGCAGAGAGATGCTCTCCGGTCAGTGCGTTAGCGAGAGCGACGATTTGGTTAATCGATAAGCCGTTCTTTTCAATATGAAACAAGTGGATTTTTCGAAGCTCTTTTGGGAAATGTTCACGCACGTCTTCAGGGAAGAGGGCGATGGCTCGCTCGATTTCTCCGACCTGCATAAAATGAAGGCAATCTGCCAAAGTTTGAATTGAAGTTGCGTCGCGCATACGGCCACCCTTTCTATCGCCAACAGCGTACGTTGGCTATACAGTCATTTGACCTCATTCTACCAAATGTTTGAAAAGTAAGCTAGGATGGGCACTGATTAAGGTATAATGACGGTATCATACACACTCTATATATGAAGGTGGTCAAGCAATGAATGAATGGATTAGTTCGATTCTTTCCATTGTAGTCGTCCTCGTGTTTCTCGTAGGTCTCGAACAAGTCGGGAAGCGTCTAGGATGGACGGATGAAACGATTCGAAAAAGTGTACATATCGCAGTCGGACATTGGTCGTTATTGGCAGTTTGGTTAATGGATTCATGGTACGTCGCGGCAGTGCCGCTCATTTTCTTCACATTTGCGAATGCGGTCCTGTTATATAAAAGCCCGTCACCGGTACATCAAACGGAACGAAAATCATTCGGGACCGTATACTATCCGATTGCATTGCTCATTATCTTATACTTCTTCTTCGAGTCCGAGCCGATCGCATTTTTAGCCGGATCACTCGTGCTCGCCTGGGGGGATGGAATGGCTGCACTCATCGGACGCAAATATGGGACGGTCATCTATGATCTATATGGACAAAAGCGTTCTTTCCAAGGAAGCATTGCCATGTTTCTAAGCTCATATGCTGTCTTATTTTTATTGTTTTTGTGGAATGATGTCGTCCTTTGGCAAGTGGTAACATATGGGTTTATCATTTCCATCATCGCTACACTAACTGAAGCGATTTCATATCGAGATTGGGATAACTTTACAATTCCAATCATTGTTGCCATTGCGACATCACTATTGCTATAAACTAATTATGAATTTGTAAGAAAAACGTTGCTTGTCACGTCCAATAATCATTTGTATACTGTGATTCGTACTGAAACCATTCAGTGACGTGCTCGGAACGAATGAAGTGGGACCGAGACACTGATTAAATAGAACATAAAGGATTGAGTGAACGCATGAGCTTTTTACAGCAACTTCAAATGATCATTCCGGCCGAGCGCGTCCTTCAAGACGAGCCATTGTCGGCACACACGTATACAAAACTAGGGGGCAAAGCAGATTACTTCGTGGCTCCACACACGTACGAAGAAGTGCAGGCCGTCTTACAACTGGCCCACCAAGAAGCGATGCCGTTTATGATTCTTGGCTTCGGTTCAAACTTGATCGTCCGCGATGGCGGCATCCGTGGAATCGTTTTGAACTTGAATGAACTCAACTCGATTCGTCGGGAAGGGAATCAAATAATTGCCCAGGCAGGAACAGCGATTATCGACGTCTCACGTCAAGCACTGGCAGAGGGATTATCGGGCCTCGAGTTCGCATGTGGGATCCCTGGGACGGTCGGTGGTGCCGTCTACATGAACGCAGGTGCATACGGCGGAGAAACGAAAGACGTCATCACATCTGCGACGGTATTGACGCAGGATGGTCAAGTACTTCATTTATCTAAAGACGAACTCGATCTTGACTACCGAACGAGCCGTGTCTCAAAAGAGGGCTTGATCGTACTCGAGGCAACGTTCGAACTAGAACCGAAAAACTATGAATTGATCAAAGAAGTCATGGACGACTTGACGTATAAACGTGAATCGAAACAACCGCTTGAATATCCTTCGTGTGGTAGTGTGTTCAAACGTCCGCCTGGCTATTTTGCCGGCAAGTTGATTCAAGACTCTGGACTGCAAGGCAAACGCATCGGAGGAGCGGAAGTCTCGCTCAAGCATGCTGGGTTCATCGTCAATATCGATGAGGCGACGGCGACAGAGTACATTTCACTCATCCGTCACGTCCAGGCGACCGTTAAAGAGAAATTTGAAGTGGAATTAGAGCCGGAAGTGAAAATCATCGGGGAAGATATCGCCGTTGAGAACGCATAACGCATAATAAAAGAAGGAATCGGACGATGGTGTTCGGTTCCTTCTTTTTTTGATATAGAAAAAGACGATGAGAACGGGCATCTCATCGTCTTAAAGGTTAAGCTTGTGTTTGTTTTGAGACCGCCTCATGGGCAGGAACGAACGGATATTCCAAATCACGTGCAACCGCTTCATACGTGACCGTTCCATTGATGACGTTTAGGCCTTTGAGAAGTGCCTCGTTTTCAAGAAGTGCTGGGAATACGCCTTTTTGCGCACACTCGATGATATATGGCATCGTCGCGTTTGTCAGACCCATTGTCGAAGTGCGTGGCACGGCACCTGGCATGTTAGCGACGGCGTAGTGTTGCACGCCATAACGCTCATACGTTGGCGCATCATGCGTCGTGATATGATCGATCGTCTCACAAATCCCACCTTGGTCGATGGCGACGTCGACGATGACCGAACCAGGCGACATGCGCTGTACCATTTCTTCCGTGACGAGTTTCGGTGCTTTTGCTCCTGGGATGAGCACGGCACCAATCACAAGGTCACTCTCAGCCACTTGTTTCGCAATGTTATATTTATTTGAGATCAACGTATTGATTGTGTTTCCGAACAAGTCGTCGATTTGACGAAGACGAGCCGGGCTAATATCCATCAACGTCACGCTCGCCCCAAGACCAATTGCGATTCGAGCTGCATTCGTTCCAACGACACCGCCTCCGATGACCGTAACGTTCGCACGAGGCACGCCTGGGAGACCAGACATCAAGATTCCTTTTCCACCATGTGGTTTTTCAAGGATTTGAGCTCCGATTTGCGCAGCCATACGTCCTGCCACTTCACTCATCGGTGTGAGGAGTGGTAACGTGCGATCCACTTCTACTGTCTCGTAGGCGATGGCTGTAATCCCAGAATCGACGAGCGCTTTCGTTAATTCTGGCTCTGCCGCAAGGTGTAAATAGGTGAAGAGCGTCAAGTCAGGACGGAAGTATTGATACTCAGACGGCTGTGGTTCTTTTACTTTGAGAGCGAGTTCGACGCCTTCCCAAACTTCTTTCGCCGTTTCAAGAATCGTTGCACCGGCATCAATATATTCCATATTCGTGAATCCGCTACCGAGACCGGCATTCGTTTCGACGAATACATCATGACCAAGCTCCGTTAACATAAATGCACCCATCGGTGTTAAGGCCACCCGATTTTCATTGTTTTTAATCTCTTTTAATACCCCGATTTTCATGGAACATTCCCCTTTCATTCCGTTGACACAATTTGTTCACACCCCTAGTATAGACCCATTTGAAAACGCTGTCTTTAGCATGGATTCTAAAAACGAAGACGCTCAATTTGTGAAAAATCACAAAGTGAGCGTCTAGTCTTCTAATCGATATTGACCAGCCTTAATGGCTAAATAAATCATGGATCTTTCTGGTAAGGAAACTTGTGTGATATTCGTCAACTCTTCGATGCGGCGAATCCGGTACAGAACGGTATTCGGATGAATATGAAGATGAGCGGCGACTCGTTTGACGTTCCCATCAAAATAAAAATACCATTCGAGCGTCTTCACGAGTTCGGTCTGATGGGATGAATCATAATGCTGCAACCGTTCGACTGTCGGGTGGGTCTCCAGTCGGAGTCCGATACGTCGAGCGAGTTCCGGGACGAGTTGATAAATGCCGATCTGCTCGAAGGCACGGGAAGTCGATAGTTCGAGCGGGAACTTGCGACGCAGCGTGGTAACCCGTCGCGCTTCTTCGGCTGCGGCATATAACATGTCACTTTCGAAAAAACGTCGGCTGATGCCAAGACGTGGTTCGGATTCGCTGAACTTGTCTTGAAGCAATTGTTCGAACCGTTCCGCCCAGGCTATGAGTACAGTCTCTTCATCGGAGAGTTCAGACTTCATATAATGCCAGACGAGTAGCTGCTGACCGTCGATGGCATGTAAAACGACTTCAATTGACTCTTGCGTCGCAAGCACATAGTGAAGGCGTTCCGCAAGTTGAGGGGTGATCGGTTGAGCACATTCGATGACCGTCAACCGACTGGCGACGGCAATCGGAGCAAGTTCGTTCAATCGTTCGCGATTCGCATCCGTCAGGGTCGGGGAAGCGAGGACATCTAATAAGAAGCGTTCGAGCTCGGCGCTGATTCGTCGCTCGTGCATCGCGATGGTCATAAGCAGCTTTTTGGCGATGGTCGCCCCTTCTTGCAAGATGGCTAATTCTTGAGTACTGAACGGATTTGTCCGAGCTAAGCTCCAAATATAGCCGAGTACTTCATCATGTTGTTTGATGACGATTGCGGCGCGTTCCCCAAGACCGACGGCGAGACGGGCCGGGATGACGACCGGTTCATTTTGGTCGATGACTTCTTGTAAAATACCACTCTCCCATAGGTCTTCGATGACAGCTTCTGGGACACGACGCCCGATGATGGTCGCAATCCTGGCCGGGTCGGTCGAATCCGGATGTGTACTATAGGCGAGCAACTGGTGGTGGCGATTCTCAATCGTGATCGGTGCTCGAATCGCTTGACCAATCGCTTCGGCGAGTGTATCGAGAGACTCATAAGATTTCTGCAAAAAAGGCATGTCGATTCCTCCTCTCTCTTGAGTATACCGTCTTCTTTGTGAAACTTCACAAAAAGAATCAAGAGTGTGAGAAATGACATACCTTCTGCGATTACATTGGGAAAAACAGTCCGACGACGAGACCGAGTAACGCTCCGACAATGACTTGGAACGGCGTATGGCCGACGAGTTCATTCAAGAGTGGGGTCTCATGTTTAATTCCTTTGAAATAATCGTTCAAGAGCCGTGCTTGGAAACCGACCGCCTGCCGAACTCCGGTCGCATCATACATGACGATAGTGGCAAAGACGACAGCGAGAGCGAATAGACTCGAGTCAATGCCTTCCATTCGCCCAATCGCGGTAGCGAGTGCGACGACGGTAGACGAGTGCGAACTTGGCATGCCTCCTGAAGCGAACATGATTTCAATTTCAAAATCTCTTGTTTTAATGAGTTCAGTTACGAGCTTAGCCGCTTGGGCGATAAACCAAGCGAGAATCGCAGCGAGTAAAGGTTCGTTAAACATGCGTGCATTCACTTCCTGTCTGACATAGTATCTTCACTATACCCGAAAGAGGCGCAAGCTAGACGTTAAGATTTCGTCAAAAAAAGATGTCTTGGACACGTTCTCCAAGACATCTTCTGGTCGATTTTTGTTACCCGACTACTCCTTCAGTCTCCTGAAGTTTCTCTGCAATGTTATCGATGATATAACGGTTGCGTGGGTGTTCTTGACACTCCTTCGAGCATGAACGCATTTGTTTCGGTTCACACTCTTCACAACAGAAATGCTGTGCATTGCACTCCGGGTTGGCACAATTAACGTAACGAACCGTCTCTGTCCCACAGTGCATACAGTGTGAGACGACAGATGGGTTCACGGAGTTAACCGGGACATTGATCCGCTCGTCAAAGACATAGAGCTCGCCTTCCCAGTCCTCTCCTTTTGTCGCTTCATCTTTACCATACATTGCGACGCCACCTTTTAGGTGGAAGATGTTGTCGTGACCTTGGTCACGCATATATGCTGTAAATTTCTCGCAACGGACGCCACCGGTACAGTACGTGAGAAGTGTTTTCCCTTCGTAGAGGTCCTTGTTCTCTTCGAGCCATTCCGGCATGTAACGTGAAGCCTCTACATCGATTTTGATCGCATTTTTAAAGTGACCAAGTTCGTACTCGTAGTTGTTACGAACGTCGAGGATGACGACATCATCACGATTCATCATCTCTTTCCATTCTGCTGGTTCGAGGTATGCACCGTGTTGTTTCGGTACATCAAACTCGCCATCAAAGCGCCACGTCACGAGCTCTTTCTTGTGACGGACAAAAATTTTCTTGAAGGCATGCTCTTCGACTTCATCGATTTTGAACTCGATATCGCTGAAGAGAGGGTTTGCTTTCAAGTCATTCATGTACTGCTCGGTTTGCTCCCAAGTACCAGAGCACGTCCCGTTGATTCCTTCGGAGGAAATCAAGATGCGTCCTTTGATGCCGAGGTCCTTACAATACTTCAAATGTTCTTGCGTGAGTGTTTCTGGGTCTTCGATGTTGACGTACTTATAGTACAGCAAGACCCGCATTGGTTTTGTTTCCATGTTGTGTTGCTCCCCTGTGTTCAGTTTTTTGCAGGAAAACGAACGTTGGGTTGTGTCGTTCGACGAATAGACTTGCCTGCAACCACAAGTCCATTATTATATGATAAATATCACGACGGATTTTCGCAAATGGTTTTTAATTTTTTTTGACGAATGCAGGGAGATGCGTCTTGTAAATCGAATTCGGGTAATAGAGTAGTAACGAAAGTTGAAGGTGGAACGACTATGCTTAATTCTCTCCAACAGTACATCATCCAATTGATTGAATGGCTTCAAGGTTTGCCTGGTGGTCCATGGGCTGGACTCGGTGCACCGTTTTTAGAAGCGATTTTTCCATTTTTACCACTCGTCTTAATCATCTCTGCCAATGCAGCGACATACGGCTTTCTGTTAGGCGTTCTCTTATCCTGGATCGGGAACCTTCTTGGAACCATCGTCGTTTTTGCGGCTGTCCGTTACGTTTTCCGCAAACCGATGACGCGCTGGCTCGAAAAACATAAGGCGGCGGTCTATTGGTTGGAACGAATCAATCATATGAGTCCGATCTCGCTCGGATTCTTATATTCTCTCCCGTTCATCCCGGTCAGTTTGATCACGTATTTATTGGCGCTCATTCAGATGCCGCTCCGTACGTTCATCATGGCGGCAGGATTCGGGAAACTGCTCGTCGTCGTGATTTTCTCTGTCATCGGGGACCAGTGGGAAGAATTTATCCAAAGTCCATTTCGTTTATCGATGCTCGGTCTACTTTTGGTCGCATTATGGGCCATCAGCCGGGGGCTAGAAGAAGTGCTCAAACGACGCGCTTTCAAGAAACGGAACGAGCAGTTGAAACAAGAGATGGTCACGAAACGACAAACACCCCTTTGAACAAGGGGTGTTTTCACTTATGACTGTTTTTTAAAACGTGGGAAATTGAATGCGATGGCGATTCCTCCACAAATAAAGAGTAGGAACGGATAGAACATGAACGGGACGAGGTCCGGCGATGCGGTCTTCGTCAATTCTGCAGCGATGAGTAATTGAGCTCCGTACGGAAGAATCCCTTGTACCCCACATGAGAAGATGTCGAGTACGCTTGCTGATTTCTTCCGTTCGATGTCATACTCGTCCGCGATGTTCGCTGCAAGTGGACCGGCTACGAGAATGGAAATCGTATTGTTCGCCGTCGCTACGTTTGTCGCACTGACAAGTCCGGCGATGCTCCATTCGGCACCGGCACGTTTTTGAATACGAGATGTCAACGCGTCACGTAAATACGTGAGTCCGCCGTTGTGTGAGATGAGACCGACGAGTCCACCCATGAGTAATGTCAGGAATGAAATTTCGGCCATGCCAATCATCCCGTCCGCAATAGCTGTCACAAACGCCGTGACGGATAGGCTTCCATCTAGAAGACCGATGATGCCGGTGAGCGTGATGCCACCTAACAGAACCAAAATGACGTTTAATCCTGTCAATGCGAGTCCGATGACGGCAAGATACGGAATCAGTTTGTACCATTCGAATGCGGCGACATCGACCGTTGACTCCCCATTTGACAAGACGGCGAGTAAAACCGTCGTGATGATGGCGGCCGGTAACACGATCCAGAAGTTCGTGCGGAATTTATCACGCATGTTCGTTCGTTGCGTCCGGACGGCAGCGATGGTCGTGTCTGAGATGAACGAGAGATTGTCCCCGAACATCGCCCCTCCGACAACGGCTGCGGCAGCGATGGCGACATTGACGCCACTCTCTTCATGGATACCGAGGGCGATCGGTGCAAGTGCCGCAATTGTACCCGTCGACGTTCCCATCGCCATTGAAATGAAGGCGGCGATGACGAAGAGTCCGCTCAAGAGAAGCGAAGGTGGTAATAGAGTCAAGGCGGCGTTGACCGTTGCATCGATTGCCCCGATGGCTTCCGCTACCGTTGAAAAGGCGCCAGCCAGTAAGAAAATGAAAATCATGATGATGATGCCCGGATTGCCGGCTCCTTGCGCGATGCGCTCGACGGTTTGGGTGGCACTTCCTTTTGTCATGAATGCCGCAACCATCAAGGCGATGATGGCCGCGACGAGTACCGGAAACTTATAAAAGTCTCCGTAATAGACACCCGCCCCGATGAAGAAGAGTAAGAAGACGAGTAACGGCAAGAGTGCCCATTTGTTTGCTGTTGGTTGTTCCAAAATAATCACCTCACTAAAAAATAAAAAGGACCCTTTTCTGAGAAAAAGGTCCTTCGTGCGAAATACCCTTTTCATCTTTCGAGCAATACGCCCGCTGGATTTGGCACAGGTTCCCCGCTGCCGAGACTTCTCAGGGCCAGTCCCTCCGTCTCTCTCGATAAAAAGTGAATCTATCCAATTAGTAAACACGTTCCCTAACGTACCTGTTTCAAGTCCGCTTGTCAACTTAAAAACTCCCCAATTCGATGTGAGAAAGGGGAGTTTACGTCGTTAAATTGTTGAAGTGCGCCACACGGTTACGTCCCGCGTATTTCCCACCGACATATAGCGCACGGTCCGCGTTTCGAATCGTATCGTCTAATCGCTTATTTCCAAACGCATCGATTGTATCGATCCCGATGGACGCAGTCACAGAAATCTCATGATGATCGACAAGGAACGGTTTCGCTTCGATTTGCTGGCGAATTCTTTCTGCAATGTCAACGGCTTGAGACATGTCACAATGATTGAGAAGCAAGATAAACTCTTCCCCACCATAACGGGCGGCAAAGTCATCAGCGCGAAGGGCTTGCCGGATACGTCGACCAAATTCCTGCAACACTTGGTCACCGACTTGATGGCCATACGTATCATTGATTTTTTTAAAGAAATCGATGTCGAGCATGGCGACCGAGATCGGATACATCGAGATGTCGGATATTTGTTGAATCCCGTATTCGTAGAAGGCGCGGGCATTGGCGAGGAGAGTCAAACTATCCGTCCGGCTCTCGGTATACAGACGATCTCGTTCATGACAGCGGCTGATGGTCCGGTTGAACGACTTGAGCAACTTGAGGATTTCTTGTTGGATAATCTTCGGATACCCATATACAGGTTCTCCTGTCATCACGATCCATGTTCGGATTCCCTCGATCTCTTCCGAACGAATTGAGACGAAGCTATGGTAGTCGTCATGGAAAGCGTCAGACAATGAAGCATCCCACTCAAATCGCATCTCGTAGTCAAGGACAGGCTCGACAGGTTGACTGATATCCAGTAGCGCAAATACGATAGGGCGATCAATCGGTTGACGTGTCTTCAAGTCGAAATAGAGTGTGCGATTGAATAGCTTGAACTCGATATATCCTTCATCGTAATGGTTCAATTGTTCGCACTGACTTAAAAAGACTTCAATGGCTTGCGCTTCGCTCTGAGACAAAGAGACGGCTTCTTTCGCTTCGTCGTACTGTTCAATCAGAGATTTATACGCATCCTGTCGTCCCTTTTGAATGAGGAGTCGTTTGATGAAGAAGGTCAGCGCTGCCGCGATACTGCTCACGACAAGTAAATTCGTCTCTCGGAAAAATGCTGCGGCTAAGATGAAAATCAAACTGACGACGTATGTGTAGAAGGCGATCTTCAAAAAGTCACTCAACCCGATATCAACGCGGAACCACCATCTCACCTGGTATTTTTGAAATACGGTGTTTAAGAAGATGGCAAGAAATAACCCGGCAAGCGGAATGAATGATTCTTTCGAATAGAAATCGATCCCAGTCTCCCCACCGAGGGCGAGATAGACGGTAGCGGGAATGACAATTTCTAAGTATGCCGTAATGGCGTTCCACGGATAGGTGAAGCGAAAACGGCGTATGGCGACTTTTGGTCTCAAATTGGCGAATTGAAAGACGAATAATCCAATCTGGTTGACGATGAGTGCTGTTTCAAATCCAAAGAATAGAAAAAGAATTAATACGATACTCTCAGAGAATGTGAAGTACACACCTTTGACTTCGATTGAATCGAGTTGAAAGATGATGACGAGTAATGAGATTAAAATAAAGGACAACGGATCAATGGTCGGGGCGTGCAGCACATCCAATGCAAATAATCCGATGGTGAAGCAGAACAAAACACTCCATATACTCCAACCGAGCATGGACATCTTGCGAAAGTGGTTCATGTGTTCCCTCCTAGCATGGGACATTTCAAGATATAATAGTAAAGATTCGTCATGATTTCGTGCGAGTCCTGCCTTTCTTTTATCATGCTTGAATTCTAGCATTGAGTATACAGGGAATATCCTCTATAATGAAGTTGCTTTTCAACCGCATAGACGAAAGTCGATGAAAAAGAGAGTAACGATGGTTTAGTCAACAAAGCGACCTGGGGATTGGTGAGAGCCTGGGCTGACAAACGTCGCGAAACGCACTTTTGAGATGCTATCCGAAACGAGAGTAGGCATAGCCGGAGGGAACCGTTATCACCATAAAGCGGTCTGCATCATGCAGGCAAGAAGAGTGGTACCGCGGGAATTCCCGTCTCTTTGCATCTATGCAAAGGGCGTTTTTTTTATGAGTTGTTATTGAAGAAGGAGGACATACAGATGAGTTATGAACGCAAATATGCAGAAGCACTATCCCGTGTCATCGGTGAAGAACTCACGATTGACCAAATTGAAGCATTGATTGAGAAGCCAAAACACGAGGCGCACGGTGATCTCGCGTTCCCGTGTTTCCAATTGGCGAAAGCTTACCGAAAAGCACCTGTCATGATTGCGACAGATATCGCAAATGAATTGGACGATGAATTGTTCACGAAAGTGGAGGCGGCGGGACCTTACGTCAACGTCTTCTTGAGCCGTGATGTTGTATCAAAAGAAATCATCAACACCGTGCTTGAGGAAAAATCGGAATATGCGACACACGAAGCACGCAATGAAACGATTGTGACGGACTTCTCGTCACCAAACATTGCGAAGCCGTTCTCGATGGGTCACTTGCGTTCGACGGTGATTGGGAATGCGATCAACCAAATCGCACGTAAAAACGGATATGACGTCGTCGGCGTCAACCACCTTGGGGACTGGGGCACTCAGTTCGGGAAATTGATGGTCGCCTACAAGAAGTGGGGCGATGAGGAAGCGGTACGCGCCAATCCAATCGCAGAACTCTTGAAATTATACGTCCATTTCCACGAAGAGGCGAAGACACAACCAGAACTCGAAGACGAAGGCCGTGCTTGGTTCAAAAAGCTTGAAGATGGTGATGCGGAAGCGACAGAGCTTTGGCAGTGGTTCCGTGACGAGTCGCTCAAAGAGTTCCAGAAAGTATATGACCTTCTTGGAGTGAAATTCGAAAGCTTCAACGGGGAAGCGTTCTATAACGATAAAATGGGACGCGTCGTCGAGATGCTAGAAGCGAAAAACCTCTTAGTGGAAAGTGAAGGGGCGATGGTCGTCTCGCTCGAAGAGGAGAACTTGCCACCTTGCTTGATCAAGAAAAAAGATGGCGCGACGTTGTACGCGACACGTGATTTGGCAGCGGCAATCTATCGTTACGAGACGTACAACTTCGTTCAAGCGAACTATGTCGTCGGTGGCGAACAGGCGCTCCATTTCAAACAACTCTTCTCGGTCCTTCGTAAGCTTGGATATGACTTTGTTGATGGCATGCATCACGTGCCGTTCGGCTTGATCTTGCAAGAAGGGAAGAAGATGTCGACACGTAAAGGGCGCATCGTTCTTCTTGAGGAAGTCTTGAAAGAGGCAATCGAGAAAGCGCAGGCGAACATCGAGCAGAAGAACCCGGATCTTGCGAACGCACAAGACGTTGCCCGCATGGTCGGTGTCGGCGCTGTCGTCTTCCACGATTTGAAAAACGAACGCATCAACAACATCGAGTTCGATCTCGACAGCATGCTCAAGTTCGAAGGAGAGACAGGACCTTACGTTCAATACACGAACGCTCGTGCGAACTCACTCCTTCGTAAAGGAAACTATGACGGCTCACCATTCACTGGTGCAGACGATGACTACTCATGGGGTGTCGTCACGATGCTCAATGCGTTCCCACACGTCATCACGCGTGCGCATGAACGCCGCGAACCATCAATCATCAGCCGCTATGTACTCGACCTCGCGCAAGCGTTCAACAAGTACTACGGTCACGTCCGCGTCCTAGAAGAAGATGCGAGCAAACAATCGCGTCTCGCTCTCGTCAAGACAGTGACGCTCGTATTGACAGAAGGGCTCCGTTTACTCGGTGTCGAAGCTCCGGAAGAAATGTAAGACAGACGAAAGGACCTCAAAAAAATTGAGGTCCTTTTTTGTATTCATGCTTTCATCCGCGTGACCGTTCGGGCTTCCGTGTCATATAGACACCATTCCCGATCGAAGATGACGGCGCCGACGTTAATGACATATCGTTTTTTCTTCAAATGGAACGGTGTCCCGAGTTCCCACGGCAGAGAGGTTCCCTTTCGGTAAATCCCGGGGATGTGACTGTGTCCGATGAAGACGAGTGGGTATTTTCCTTTCTCGACCATCGGTTCCCAGTCTTTATTCCACTTCACTTGATGTCCATGTAAAAAGCGTGCTTCCTCGAGAGTCGTCTGTTCCGGCAATAACGAAATCCGTGTTTTCACAGGATGGTCGATTACGAGCACCTCGTCGATTCGCTCTTCCTGATTGCCTCGTAGACTCGGGAATGTGAGTAACGCTTCATAATTTGGGTCGTACGTCACGACGTCTTCCACATGATGAAAGCGCTCGTGACGTCGTTTTTTGCCAACATGGCATTCGTAGAGGTCCCCGAGACAGAGAATATGCTCGGTTTCGCGACGAACGTCATCCAGGACGGCCTTTAAATCATCAAACGAACCGTGCGGGTCACTGATGATGGCGAGTTTCATCGGAAGTTCGTAAATTGGGCATCGACGGACAATTCAAGTTCACGTACGAGTTGCATGACGGCCTGGAGATCGTCACGCGACTTACCTGTCACGCGAATTTGGTCGTCCTGGATTTGCGATTTGACTTTTAGTTTTGATTCCTTGATGGCGTTGTTGATTTTCTTCGCGTCGTCTTTGTCGATGCCGCTTTTCAATTTCACACGTTGGCGAACCGTGCCGCCGAGTGCGTTCTCTACTTTTTGATAGTCGAGGTTTTTCGTCGGGACACCGCGTTTGATCAATTTCGTGATCAAGACGTCTTTTAATTGCTCGAGTTTATAGTCGTCATCCGAGATGAGGACGAGGTCGCCACTGTCGAGGGACATCTCACTCTTTGACCCTTTGAAGTCATAACGGTTCAAAATTTCCTTTTCCGCAATTTGGATTGCGTTCTTTACTTCTTCAAGATTCATTTCTGACACGATATCGAAAGAATTGTCTTTTGCCATGTTTCATCCATCCTTTGTGTGGTTTTGTTATAATGATAGCAGATTTGAAGCAGTGAAGGAGTGAAGAGATGGAACGTACAATGGATCAACACACACATGCAGACTTAGATCACGTTGCCTATCACGGGAAAGACCTAGGGGTGACGTTCAAAGGGGAACAGATTCGACTACGAGTTTGGTCTCCGGTAGCGGAACAGATGTCGGTCAAGTTGTATCGAACAGCCCGTGCCCGTAAGTTTGAACGACTCGAGCTCGAGCCGGCTGAGAAGGGGACGTGGGTGATCGAACTCGACCGTGCCTTATTCGAAGGTCAATTTTATGTATTTGAAGCGCTGATTGATGGGAAAAAAGTAGAGTCGCTCGATCCGTATGCGAAAGTCGTCGGAGTGAATGGGAAACGAGGATGTCTGCTCGATCCGGCATCTTTGAACCCGGACCATTGGATCAAAGAACGTCCGCTATTCAATTCTTCACAAGAGGCGGTCATCTATGAGGCGCACGTCCGTGATTTGACGAGTCACCCAGAGAGTGGGGCGACGCACCGTGGGAAGTTCTTAGGGATGACCGAGACGGGTACGACGACCACGAGCGGTTACCCGACCGGACTCGATTATATTACCTCGCTTGGAATCACTCATCTCCAATTAATGCCGTTCTTTGACTACGGCTCGGTGAATGAGTCACGTGAAGGGGAAGACAATTATAACTGGGGTTACGATCCGGTTCATTACTTTGCGGTCGAAGGATCTTACGCCTCGTCGGCAGATGACCCGGCGACGCGAATTGTCGAATTGAAGGCACTGATTCAAGCGCTCCACGATCGAGGCATCCGGGTCATCATGGACGTTGTCTTCAACCACACGTATGATGCGTTGACAACACCGCTCGGGCAATTCGTCCCGGACTATTACTATCGCTTAAACGAAGACGGAACACTCGCGGATGGTTCGGCATGTGGGAATGACACGGCATCCGAGCGTGCGATGATGCGTAAGCTCATGGTCGAGTGTGTCACGTACTGGGCGAAAGAATTCATGATTGATGGGTTCCGCTTCGATTTGATGGGACTCCATGACGTCAAAACGATGAACCAGATTCGGAAAGCGCTCGACCGCGTCGACCCATCGATTCTTGTCATCGGGGAAGGGTGGGATTTGGATACACCGCTCCCGGTTCGTAAAAAAGCGAATCAGCATAATGCGCATAAGATGCCACGCATCGCCCAATTCAATGATGGGATTCGAGACGGTGTCCGAGGAGACGTCTTCATCGAAGACTTACCGGGCTGGGTGAGTGGAAACACGGATATGACAGCAGATGTGAAACGAGGGATTGCTGGTGGCATCACGAGCCAAAGTTTCGCTGATGAGCCGAACCAGGTCGTCAACTATGTAGAATGTCATGACAATTTGACGCTTTGGGACAAGTTATCCGTGACGAATCCGGAAGATGACGAGACGACACGTCGCCGTCGCCACCGTTTGGCGACGTCGATTGTGCTCCTAAGTCAAGGGATTCCATTCCTTCACAGTGGACAGGAATTTTTCCGGACAAAAGACGGGGATGAGAATAGCTTCAATTCAGGCGAAGTCATCAACCGTATGGACTGGAACCGGGCGGAGCAAGAAGCGCCAAGTGTGGAATATGTGAAAGGCCTCTTGCGTCTGCGTAAGCAATATCCGCTCTTCCGACTCGAGAACACGGAACAGATTCGCAAACACTTGCGTTTCTTTGATGAAGCAGAGGGTGTGATTGCCTTTGAATTGAGCCGTCATGTGGAAGGATATGTAGAACGACATATCGTCTACCACAACGCACTCGAGGAGGCGGTTGAGGTCAAACTTCCATCTGGCAAGTTCGAGGTGAACGTGGAGGACCATACCGTTAATCTGACGGCGCCACGTCAAGTCGAGGACCGTCATATGACGGTCGCTCCACTCTCTACACTAGTCGTAACCGAACGTCGCCCAGATTACAGCAAGTACGCTGTTGCCGGTGGTGCGGCCCTCGCTGTAATCGGTGGTCTCTGGTATGTATCGAGAAAGCGGAAACGCAAAGAGCAGTAACCAAAAAGGAGACGTTAATCCGTCTCCTTTGGTGTGTCTTCCTCTGTTTGAGATGCCTCGAGTTGCATCATTTTTTGAACGAGGATGTGTTTTGGCATATGCATCAGTTCCTCGAGGGGGACGTTTAATTTTTTTGCGAGTTCAACTGCGGTCTCTGGTGATAGTTGTAATGGACGCATGGAAGGTCTCCTTTCTAAACGATATGTCTTTACCGTCAGTATACAGGAAAATCGAAAATGTGTTGAATGAACACATTCAAAATCGAATTTCGTTTCGGTCGTTGCTAAGCTGAAACTAGGAAGTGATCAAATGTACAAACAAACAGCAGACTTTCAATTTCATCAAACGATCGAATGGCTAGAACGTGTAGGTGAAGGTTGGATGTTGTACTTGGCGCAAACTGGATTTTTGTTCTTTGACGAGTCGTCTCAAATTCGCTGGGAGATCGACTGGAAATGGACACCATGCGCCCTATATGTGGAGCCGAATGCAAGACGTGCCGTGGCATGGTTCCAGGAAAAAGGACTTTACGGAGTCATTGATTTACAACGAGGACAGATGGAGACGCATGCGATCCCTCAACGATTCAACGGAGACTGGTTTAGCAATTTGCACTATTGGCAAGGCGATGACATCTTCTTATATTCAGCCGAATCGGATGTCGTAGCCTTGAACCTCCATGATCATACGTTTCGATATAGCCGCTATGAAGAAGTCCCTGTCTTTGGGAACATCATCGAGCTAGCGTATCAAGGGACGTATGATTTTGAACGATTCACACCTGAAACGTGTGTGACATTGTTCGATGAACGAACTCATCATTTTTTAGTTGAAAATGTGAAGACGAAAGAAACCTGGCGCATTCCATACGAAGGAAACCGCGACACGGTCATTCTCGATCAAGTGGGAGAAACGACGGCGATCACATCGACAGAGTCGTTCCAACTGTTTCATCGAGAGGAAGAATTATTTTGCTCAAGCGTGTGTGCAGACACCCAATTATTGAAGGTAATGCTGTTAGATGAACGAGGGGATCGACTCGTCGTCTTGTCCGCACCACCTCGATTTTGTCATAGCTGGCTTCAAGTCTTTGAACGACAAGAGTCCTGAACCGAACTTAGGTTCAGGAATTTTTTGTGAAGTGATGATGAATGAATCGAGAAACGGGAAGTAGATGGATAGACAGGGAGGAGTGACATCAATGGAATGGTTAGGTAGGCAGTTGGTTCGTTTTCGGTATGGCGTATTACTCATATGGGCGATTTTACTCGCGGGTTCAGTTTATTTCGGGCTACAGCTCCCGGGTGAGTTGAGAGGAAACGGATTTGCCATTCAAGACGGACGTTTCCAACAGGTAGAAGATCAGTTGAATGAACGATTTGATCGAGCAGGTGCTTCAATGATCGTCTTATTTGAAGGAGGAAATCTGGAGGCGGTCATGGACGAACAACAAGACCGTTTTGGGGAAATTTCATCAATTGATGGCGTGATTACCCCGGCGGAGAATCCGGACGCGCGTTCAGGGGACGTATCCTATTTCGTGCTGGAATTCGAAGATTATGATGCGGCGGAATCCTCGATCGATGCCGTCCGAGACGCGCTCATCGTTGATACGGATACCGAAGTCCGCTTGACGGGAGAACCGGTCTTTGCGGATGACTTAAACGAAGCTTCGAAAAATGACTTGATTCGAGCGGAGTTGATTGGGATTCCGGTCGCGCTTCTCGTGTTGTTGCTTGTTTTCGGCACACCGCTCGCCGCGCTCATGCCGTTACTCGTCGGGTTGATTACCTTTATTGTCGCAGCGGGATCGCTATTCTTTTTTGCACAAAACATGGAATTATCTATCTTTGTTCTCAATGCCGTCGCCATGATTGCGATTGCGCTTGGGATTGATTTTTCACTGTTACTCGTCAATCGGTATCGGGAAGAGTTAACGCGCGGGCAATCGAGAGAAGAGGCGATTGTCCGGACGGTAGCGACGGCGGGACGCTCGATTCTCTTTTCAGGTCTATGTGTCTTTGTCGGATTAGCCGGACTCCTATTTATTCAAGTAGATGTCTTTCAGGCGGTCGCGCTCGGTGCCCTCATTGCCGTCGCGGGGGCCGTGCTATCTGCACTGACCTTGTTGCCGTCGTCGCTTTACTTAGTCGGTGACGCCTTGAATAAAGGACGAATCATCAAGACAGATGAGACGAAATCTGAAAAGCGCTGGCAAAAACTTGCTCGCTTCGTGATGAGACGTCCGGTGACGATGACGCTCATTGCTTTGTTGATCCTGCTCCCGAGTCTTTGGTTCGTGCGCGACCTAGAGTTGAACATTCCGGACGCCGATGCGCTCCCTACCTCATATGAATCACGAGCGGCACTCGAACGATGGGACGATGTGTTTGGGGATAACTCGACCGATGCGGTCCTTCTGTTTGAAGCGAACGATTTGACCGATCCGATGATTTTAGAGGAATTGACGAGTCTCACAGATGAGTTAAACGAGGTCGATATTGTCGATAATGTCTCGACTTTCTTAACGACATCCGGATTGACGCCTGAGACGTTTACGCAACTCGCCGAAGCGGCGCCAGAACAACTCGCCCCACTTGAGCGACTTGTGACCCTTGATGAGAATACAGATTTGGCGCTCGTGAATGTCAGCTTCGATGTACCTCCGAGCGACAAAGAAGCGCAAGCATTCGTACGCGATTGGCGAGACAAAGGGTTTGAAGTCGGCGGACCGGCAGCCTTCAATGAAGAGATTTATGATGAGATTTATGACAGCATTCCCTATGCGGTCATCACCGTCATCTTGGCAACCTTCTTCATCCTCATGTGGGCGTTCCGATCCATCTTGATTCCAATCAAGGCGATTCTCATGAACGTGCTTGGTCTTGGGGCGACGTTCGGTTTACTCGTCATCATTTTTGAATCAGGTTATGTGTACGATGCAGAAACAATCAGTATTTTGACACCGGTGTTCATCTTCTCACTCGTCTTTGGATTGTCGATGGACTATGAGGTATTTCTCGTTTCGCGAATCGAGGAATATTACCGCGAGACAGGCGACAATGACTATGCGACGGAGATGGGGCTTGCGAAGACGAGTAAAATCATCACTTCAGCCGCCATCATTATGATCGTCGTGACGGGTGCGTTCGCCTTCACGGGTGTGAGCCCGATCAAACAGCTTGGTGTGGGGATTGCGCTCGCCATCTTCATTGATGCGACCATCATCCGGATCCTGCTCGTTCCGTCTCTCATGAAACTGTTCGGGGATTGGAACTGGTGGTGGTTCGGAAAGAAAGATTTACCGAAACGTAACATGCACTAAAGGTAAAATTCATGAACTGAATCAAAATGTGTGGTAAACTACGTACAAGATTACGCGCAATTTGAGAAAGGAAGGTCTTTATGGATACCGAGAGGACATGGCCTCTGTTCCAACTTCCGGACTTCTAGCGTTGACTGATCGCTTACACGTGTATCAATCAACAAACGGAAGATCGGAGATGGAACAGATGGAACCGCAGCTACGACTGAGGATCCTCCTCTCCGTCAAGAACGGGGAGGACAATCGGAATGAAACGAGTTGCTACCATAGTGCTCGGAACGCTGATCATGGCGTTCGGTTATTATTATTTGAATGAACAGTTTGGTTTGGCGGAAGGCGGGTTCGTCGGATTATCGCTACTCGGTCGTTATTTATTTGATATCGACCCGGCGATTTCGATGATCGTGCTCGACATCCCATTTTTTATCGTCGCTTTGTGGTGGAGAGGATGGCGTTTTGTCGGGCAAGCGGTACTAGCCGCTTCGTCCTTGTCGCTTAGTTATGCGATGTGGGACCGTCTCGACTTGCTCACGTTTGATATTCAAGTATGGCCGGCAACATTGTTTGCGGCCATCGCGAGTGGGATTGTGACCGGATATGGTCTCGGTCTTGTCTTGAAGTCAGGCGGGGCTACCGGAGGCGATGACTTATTCGCTCTTGGCTTATCGAAATGGACAGGTGTGTCGGTCGGTACGATTCTGATTATTTTTGATGTGATCGTCCTTGGGATTTCACTCATCTATTTACCATTATCGAACGCATTGTATACTCTCATCGCAGTATCGATTGCCGGAAGGGTCGTCACAAAGATGCTCGTCGTCGACGAACCGAAAGCGACACCCGTCGCACCAAATTGGACACCAAAAAACGATCTCGCATGAGATCGTTTTTTTATGAAGAGTGAGAGCGAGTTAGGTTGGCTTGAATCTCGATGGAAAAAAAATACTGTTAACAAATCGAGAGTGGTACAATGAACTATAGATTGAATTTCTGGTGGTGAGAAGATGAACCGTAACATCGTAAACTTGAGTATCCTCGCATTACTTATGGCAGTGATGGTAATGAATAACCTTGAAGGACTGCACACGCTCAAAACGATTGTGAACAGTCTGGCAATGCTGACGCTATCTGTCATTGGAATCATGTTCATAACGAACTATGCGAAAAATAAGAAACAAGCTATGTGATGAAATAGGTGGCTGGCGCTGCCTATTTTCTTTTTCGCTTTTTGTGGTAAATCTCACAGCGCATGCTCTCACCATCCATTACACTAGTGGGGGAAGGAGTGATGGTTGATGAAATGGATGATTCCAACACAGCATGGGGCATGGTCGATGCTCATTTTACCGTTCGTTCTTGGAGGGACAGTCGGGGGATGGGTGTGGACACATGTGCCTTTTGCTATTGCATGGTTGTTTGTCTATATGGGGACATTCTTCTTATTCCAATACATCAAGCAACGAAAGAAATCGCGTGAGCTTTTACGCACCGTGATCATCTATCTGATGATTGCTACACTATCCATCATCCCAGTGTTATGGATGCAATGGAGTCTCATCTGGTTCGCTTTTGCAATGATTCCGTTCGGTCTCGCAAACGCCTATTTTGCCAAAATCAAAGATGAGCGAAACGTATGGAATGACGTCAGTGCCGTCACTTCATTCTGTATTGGAGGAATGGCGAGTTATTACCACGGAGCACACGTCGTGGATGAAACAAGTGCATGGGTATTCGTTTTGCCATACCTCTATTTCCTCGGAAGTATCTTTTTCGTCAAGACGATGATTCGGGAAAAGAAGAGCATCGCGTATCGTAACCTTTCGTGGGGGTATCATATGCTGTTAATCGTCGTGTTCATTGCGCTCGGTTATCCGCTGCTCGCTTTAGCATATGCCCCGAGTTTGATTCGTGCTATTTGGTTCTACGGCAAAAAAATCCCAATCATGAAGATTGGGATTGTCGAAATCGCAAACTCTGTATTTGTACTGGTGTGTCTCACGATGAATCTCTTAATTTAATTTGTGGTTGATGAGGTACTAGCGATAACGGCGGCAGTCGTGGCAGCGGTCGCCGCTTGTTGCATCGCCAATAAGTGGGCAAACGTACCGTGGAGCAATAAGTCGCTAGCCTCGTTTGTTATGCGTTCGGCCGCTACAAGTTGAAGTGCGATGAGCACGCTATGTGTGTTGAACCAACGCTGCTTGTCTTTTTCGGCCCCTACGATTTCCTGAATAGCATGAATCGCGCTCGTATTCGGTTCCGTGACAATGCTAAGTAGTGCGAGTGCGGGTAAGTGTTCGCGACGAATCGAGATGTGCACTTCATCTAATTGAGACTTCCATGTGAGCAATCGAGAGACTGCTTCTTCGGGTGAGGACTCGCTGAACGTCAAAAGGTGCGAGACGAGTTGCAGTTCGTTTGACTTCGGGAGCCGTCCCTTCAATAATGCATAATGTTGCTCGATGCGTTCGTTCAAATCAATGATATCGTCAAACGCTTGCACGAGCACGAGCGCCGATAATAAGTCTTCCTCGCTTGTCAACCAAGGGTGATGTCGTTTGAACGTTTGATATAGTTCGGTCGCCTCATCGAGCCGACGGTCGGGTTCCTCGACATTGATCAGTTGATTCGCTAAAAAGGGACGTAGTGAACTGAAGCGGAAGTGTTTCCGGTCGAGTAACGTATCGAGACGGAGCGCCTCGTCGATTGCGGTTCCGATGTCCTCATACTTGGCGTCGAGAAACGAGAGCCAGACGAGGTTTTGACTGCCTCGAAACTTCGAGAACATCTTCGTTTTTTGTTTTAATACATCGCGTGCGTTCGAAAATCGAGATGCCTCGAACGGGGTGTCGTGAATTGCGTAATGAACGGCCATCAAGCGTCGGAAATCATCTGTCAGTTCCCACTTTGTTGCCGTCTTGATGGCCTCTAGTGCTTCTACATATCGTTCATATCGTGTCATGTCGAATCGCCTCCTTGTCCAATCATACGAGCGGGGGCGATCAGATGTTTCAAAAAAAGCCGTCTCGGAAACATTTCCGGACGGCTTTTGATTATTGTACTTGTGTGTAGAGTTTTTGCATGTACTCGTTCACTTCATCGGCCGCTTGGAACATCATGAATGAGTGTTGCAAGATGATCTCTGGTGAGAAACCGAGGTCGAGGTCGAGTGTCGAGGCGAGTGTGACATCGCGATCGCTGTCGAGTACACAACGGAAGTATTTGAACTCCTGGTTGAACTCGTTCAAGGCATTAAGAATCGGTAAATCTTCTACGTAATCTGGGACGTGCGTGACGGTAGCGGCATACAACTCAGCATCTGTCGTCTTTTTGTTAAAAGCGATAATCATAACGGGCTGAGCCCCGGATTTTGTTGTTTCACGCGTCAAGAACGTGACGTGCGTTTCAGTGTCGCTCTCTTTGAACGTCATGTTGCGTTCAGCGGCGAGCGCTTTAAATGATTCTACTTTTTCTTCGAAGTTCACAAGGAAATCCCCCTTAGTAAGTCGTTACTCTAACTTTCTCCCATTTGGACAGGGAAAGCAAGGGGAACTAGCGTTTCATCAACATTTTAATGGCTTCTTCCACCGTTTCGGACGTATCTTCGCCATCTGCTTGAGCGGTGATGATACATTGTTCCAAGTTCTTAGCCACAATGATAGTCGAAGCGCGATCGAGTGCGGAACGTGCGGCACTTAATTGCGTCACGACATCGCGACATTCTTTTCCTTCCTCCATCATCCGGATGATGGCACGAATTTGTCCTTCCACTCGTTTCATGCGATTCAATACTTTTGCATCGTATACATACGGTTCCATATCATTCACCTCTATAGGAAAAATTGTTCAGTTACCCAACTATTTATTGTGTAGGCTCATCTTAATACATGGGGGAGTATGTGTCGAGCATCAACTATCCAAATGGATGATGTTGAAAAATTCGACATTTCGTCAAACTTATTTCTTGCAATTAAATACCTAAGGGGGTATATTAATGACGTGGAAGCGAAATGTTCAACAAATCACAAACTTGTCGAACGCCAGCAACCAAGCCGAATGGTATAAATCGAATTGAAAACAGAAAGGTAGATCAACGATGAAAGCATCCGCTTTAAAACGTCAAATGGACTTTGAAGTGCCTGTAAATATCGTCGACGTCCGAGAACGTGACGAGTTTCAAGAAGCACATATTGAGGGCGCGAAAAACTATCCGTTATCCGAAATGACAGAGTGGATCGACACGCTCGATCCAGCTGAAGAATATGTCGTTCTTTGCCGCTCAGGTGCGCGTAGCACGCAAGCGACTTGGCAAATGGAGGCGAAAGGCTATAAAGTGGTCAATATAGAAGATGGCTTGATGAGTTGGCCAGGAGAAGTCGTCAGAGGAGGAAATGGACAATGAGTAAAAAAATCGTAATCGTCGGTGGGGTAGCAGGTGGTGCGTCTGCAGCTGCACGACTCCGTCGTTTGAATGAAGAGAATCAAATCGTCATGTTCGACCGTGGGGAGTATATCTCATTCGCGAACTGTGGTCTTCCATACTATATCGGGGATGTCATCCAAGACCGTCAAAAACTCCTTGTTCAAACCGTTGAAGGGATGAACAAGCGTTTCCAACTCGATATCCGCAATTTGACGGAAGTCATTAAAATTAACCGTGACGAGAAAACAGTGACGGTGAAACACGTTCAAACAGGCGAAACGTATGACGAGTCATACGACGTTCTCATTCTTTCTCCGGGAGCGAAACCGATTCGTCCAAACATTCCTGGAATCGACGAGGCAGAAGATATTTTCACGCTTCGCAACATTCCGGACACAGATAAAATCCGTGGCTACGTCGATGACAAGGCGCCGAAGCATGCGACCGTGATTGGTGGAGGCTTTATCGGGATTGAGATGGCAGAAAACTTACGTGAGCGTGGTGTTGAGGTGACGCTCGTTGAGATGGCAGACCAAGTCATGACGCCACTTGACCGTGAGATGGTGGCGCCAATTCATGAACACATGCGCTTGCATGGCGTCGAGCTTCAATTGTCTGATGGCGTTTCTTCGTTCTCAGAGCAAGGAAAGAAAGTTCATTTGACAAGCGGTCGTGTCATCGATACAGATATGGTCATCATGTCGATCGGTGTTACACCGGAATCGACGATTGCGCGTGAGGCAGGCCTTGAAACAGGTACGCGCGGTGCCATTCGCGTTAATGAAAAGATGCTCACATCAGACCCGAATATTTACGCGATCGGGGATGCGGTCGAAGTACTCGACTACGTCTTCAAAGAACCGACTGTCGTGCCACTCGCATGGCCAGCGAACCGTCAAGGCCGTCTCGTTGCCGATATCATTAACGGCCGTGACGTGAAATACAATGGAACGATGGGAACGGGAATCGCCAAAGTATTTGATATGACGGTTGCATCGACAGGATGGAATGAAAAACGGTTGAAGGCGGCTGGCAAGACGTATGAGGCTGTTCACGTGCATCCAGGTTCGCATGCTGGTTATTATCCAGGATCGACACCTGTGTCGCTTAAACTCTTGTTCCACCCGACAACGGGTGAAATCTATGGTGCGCAAGGTGTCGGAATCAATGGAGTCGATAAACGCATCGACGTCATTGCGACAGCTATGAAGGGTGGTTTGACGGTCCTCGATCTACCTGACCTTGAGCTCAGTTATGCACCACCGTTCAGTTCTGCGAAAGATCCGGTCAATATGATCGGGTATGTCGCATCGAACGTCGTCCTCGGTGACAATGAAGTCGTGCATTGGGATGAAATCGATGAGCTCGTGGAAAATGGAGCGACGTTACTAGACGTTCGCGATGAATCGGAGCATGAACTCGGAAAGATTCCAGGATCGATCAATGTGCCACTCAACTCATTACGAGAAAACTTGGACAACTACGACCGGAATGAAACGATTTACGTGACGTGCCAAGTCGGTCTTCGTGGCTATCTCGCATCACGCATCTTACGTCAAAACGGCTTCAAAGTGAAAAACTTGAGCGGTGGCTACAAGACGTGGTCGCAAATCAATCGTGATTTCGAGGCGCTTGAAGAAGCGAACATATCAAATGAAACAGCGGCTACCGTTGTAGAAGAGGAGCCAACACAAATGACAAATGCACCAATCGGGGAAGCGGTCATGTTAGACACATGTGGTCTACAATGCCCGGGACCTATTTTAGAAGTAAATAAGAAAGTCGCAGAACTCGGGGAAGGCGAAACGCTCCGCGTTCTCGCAAGTGACCCAGGATTCTTCGCAGATATCGAAGCATGGGCGAAGAAGACAGGCAACAAACTCGTCTCGAAACAATTCGTTAACGGACGCGTTGAAGCCATCCTTCAAAAAGGACAAGGTCCGGCTGCACCACAAGCAGGCGCACCAGCAGGAGACGGTGCATCAATGGTCGTCTTCAGCGGAGACCTCGACCGCGCACTCGCATCCCTCATCATTGCGCAAGGTGCTGCCGCGATGGGGAAAGAAGTGACGATGTTCTTCACATTCTGGGGACTCAATGTCATCCGCAAACCGGACGCGCCGGAAGTGAAAAAGCAAGGTCTTGAGAAAATGTTCGGCATGATGATGCCAGGACATGCAGGCGAATTGCCACTTTCGAACATGAACTTCGGTGGTGTTGGTCAAAAAATGATGAAGAAAGTCATGAGCGATAAGAACGTTCCTTCTGTCGAAGAAATGATCAAGTCAGCGCAAGAAGCAGGCGTGAAAATGGTAGCTTGCACGATGTCAATGGATGTCATGGGCATCAAAGAAGAAGAGTTGATTGACGGGGTCGACCTTGGTGGTGTGGCGGCTTATCTCGGCGCAGCAGAAGGCGGAAATTTAAACCTCTTTATCTAAATGAAATATAGAACGAGTCGGATTGCGATGCGCTCTCCGGCTCGTTTTTTTGCTTTTAGAAAGAACCGAGATGATGTTGAAAAAACGAATTAATATTGCAATTTTCGTATAATTTACCTATAATTCAAGTCATGTTAAGAAAGTTGACATGACTTTTTCTGTTGAGATTTTTAGAATGATGGAGGATTAGTATGGAGAAATTGGTAGAGAAACTCGTTTCGCAAGCGAACGATTTGTTGTGGTCGCAAGTGCTCATCGTTGTACTTGTTGCTTTAGGTCTTTATTTTACAGTTCGTATGGGCTTCGTTCAGTTCCGCATGATTCCTGAAATGTTCCGCCTCTTGTTCAAAGAGGGCACAGCACGTGAAAAAGGCCAAGTGTCTTCGTTCCAAGCTTTCGCAATCGGAACGGCAGCTCGTGTAGGGACAGGAAACATTGCCGGTGTGGCGACAGCGATTGCGCTAGGTGGCCCAGGAGCAGTTTTCTGGATGTGGCTCATTGCGTTGATTGGGGCAGCATCTGCATTCGTCGAAAGTACGTTGGCACAAGTGTACAAGATTCGTGATGGACGCACATGGCGTGGGGGACCTGCCTACTATATGGAGCGTGCGCTCGGCCAACGTTGGCTAGGTGTCTTGTTCGCGATTTTGATCACGTTCTCATTCGGATTTGCGTTTAACTCGGTACAGTCGAACACGATTTCACTCTCTGTGAGTAACCAGTTCGGGATCAGCACAACAGTCGTCGGGATTGTCCTTGCGATTGTGACGGCCATTGTCGTCTTCGGTGGGATCCAATCGATCGCACTCTTGTCGAGTATCATCGTACCGGTCATGGCAGGTGGCTACATCTTACTCGCGATTTGGATTATGGTGACGAACGTTTCCCTTCTACCAGACGTCTTCAGCCTCATCTTCTCTGAAGGAGTCCTCGGAATTGAGCAACTCTTCGGAGGGGCGATTGGCGCCATGGTACTTCAAGGGATTCGTCGAGGTCTCTTCTCGAACGAAGCGGGTATGGGTTCTGCACCGAACGCCGCTGCGACAGCGGAAGTATCGCACCCTGTCAAACAAGGATTGATTCAATCGTTTAGCGTATTTGTCGATACATTGCTCGTTTGTACATCGACAGCGATGATTATCTTGATTTCAGGCGTAGCCGGTTCAGAGTCGTTTGCGGGTGTCGAATTGACGCAAGCCGCGTTGACAGCAGAAATCGGTTCGGTCGCGACATCGTTCTTGACGATTGCGATTTTCCTATTTGCGTTCAGTTCGATTCTTGGAAACTATTACTACGGTGAGACGAACATCCAGTTCATCTCGGATAAGAAAATCTATGTCACGCTCTATCGCATCGGTGTTGTCGGCATGGTCTTGTTTGGTGCGGTCCGCTCTGCCGGCCTTGTTTGGTCGATTGCTGACGTGTTCATGGGTCTCATGGCACTCGTGAACTTATATGCCATCTTCCGCTTGGCGAAAGTGGCTCGCGCCGTTCTCGATGACTACTTGGCACAGCGACGCGAAGGAGAAGACCCAGTTTTCTATGTCGACTCGGTTGAAAATCTTCCTGGTCGTGAATACATCGAAGCTTGGGAAAGCGAAACAGAGGAACAACAAACAGGAACAAGTCGTTCTTGATATAAGGAACCGTCTATGAATTCAAGTAGGCGGTTTTTTTACATATATAAGACGGGTAATGTCATAAAAAGGGGGCGTTCATGTATGGAGACGACGCATTATGTACGTGTTTCCCCAGAAGTTTGGGTGTCATTTAATCAGGATCCGGAGATGATTTTAGACTGGTTGATTCATATGCATGAGCAATATCGGGATCGGGACGATACGCTGACGCTTCCGAATGTGGAACCGTTTCAACGCGTACTTAGTCAAATCGAGGTATATATCGACGGGGCCGACACGTATAACATGGAAATGGCGCTCGTCGGCGAAGAGTTGATTGTCAATGAGGCGCAGGCGGTCGTGGTCGGTATCTTGACCCCGCAGTTACTTCATATCGTCAAAGATACGTTGCATGCGTTCGGGCGAGATGATGTGAAAGACATGGCATTCGTTGCAAAAGATGAATTCGAGATGATTTGGGAAGATTGGACCCGGTTGCAACAGTTTTGTGAGATCGCTTCGTCCCAGGAAGAACTCGTCTTGATTTATTATGAATGAAAGTGAATTCCCATGGTATACTGTTAATAAATGGTATAAAGGGGATTTGCTCATGGATGTGTTCGGCACACTCATCTGGCTCGGGCTACTCATCAATCCGTTTCTTGCGTATCAAACGGGGTTCAAGTCGCTTTATCGCATCACACTTATCTCATTCGCTGTATTCTTGGTGACATGGGGGTATGCTGTCACGGTCGGGGTGGTATCTGTCTCATTTGACACGGCTTGGAACGTCCTTCTCATCGCGTATGTCGGTCTTTTAGTATTGAATAGTTATTTGGTCAGCAAGCGGTTCGTTCCAAAAATGACATGGATTCGTTTTGTTGCAATCGCACTGATAGGCGTTGGTGTCAGTCAAGCGTGGTTGGGATTGAGTACAGGGGAGTGGACGACTTTATTCTTCATGGACGGGGATTTCTGGATGATGAGCGTCATCGTATCGCTACTCCTCCTGCTTCTCGTCACGCTGAAGACGTTAGATCATCAAATAGAAGCATGAAAAAAATCCCGAAGCGAGGTGACTCGTTTCGGGATTTCGATTATTTCAACGCTGTCTCAAGTGCCTTGACGTTTTCACGCATCAAGTCGAAGTAGCTTTTATCCATCTGCTCTTTCGTGACCGATTCCAAGTTGTAGATCGTCACGCTCTCTGCACCGATCTCTTGTTTCACGACTTCGGCCACTTTTGGTGTGACCGTGTCTTCGAATGCGATATAGTTCAAGTCGTGGAGACGGGCTTCCTCGATGATCCGCTTGAGAGCTTGTTGTGACGGCTCTTCAGACGGTGTAAGTCCCGCGATTGGTAATTGGTCAAATCCGTAACGTTCAGCCAAATAACCATATGCGGCATGCGTCACGAGTAACTCGGATTTTGAACCGTTCTCGACGGCTGCCTTCAATTCAGTGTCGAGAGCGTTTGCTTCGTCTTTAAAAGTGCTTAACCGTTCTGCGAACTCGCCTTTATAGTCGGGTGCTTCCTCACTGAATGCGGCTTCGACCGCTTCTGCCATTGATACAGCATTCATTGGGTCGAGCCAGACGTGGGGATCGTATTGACCGTGACTATGACCGTCTCCTTCTTCGTGGGCATGTTCGTCTTCAGAATGTCCTTCTTCTTCATGAGCGTGGTCGTCTTCAGTATGTCCTTCCTCATCATGGACATGGACGGTATCCGCCGCATCAAGTAACTTCACGTTCTCGGCTGTTTTGACGAAGGCGACGTTCTGACCATCTAAACTCTTCTCCATAGACTCGACGTAAGGTTCAAGGTCATGACCAATCGTCAAAAAGAGGTCGGCTTCTGCGATTTGTGTCATTTGCTTTGAAGTTGGCTCATACGTATGCGGATCAGCCCCAGGTGGAATGACCATCTCCACGTTGACGCGGTCCCCACCGATTTCTTCGGCTAATGATTTTAATGCAAACGTTGAAGCGAAGACGGTCAGTTGACCATCTGTCGATTCAGATGTGTTATCTCCTTCGGTATTTCCACACGCACCAAGTAAAAGCGTACCGGCTGCGACTGCGCCTAACCAAGTTTTCTTCATCTTCCATCTTCCACCTTTCAAGTTATCTGAATATTAAATCGTAACTGTTACGTTTTATGACTGCGAGTAATATTATAGTGTGAGCTTCGGAGCACGTCAAGTCCGACTTCTGATGGATAGATTTTTGAAAAAAGCGGGAATATGATTAAAAAAAGGAACGAGGAGTGGATTGTATGAGAAAGGAGACTGCCTGGTTTGTCGGGGGTGCGGCGATTGCTGCGGCGACGGCAGCCGGGGCTAGCGTGTGGAGTCAATATGGGTCCCTTGTCAGATGGCAAGAACCCGAGTTGCCGATTCAACCGACAACACGCCGGCGCCACACGTACACGTATAAAATTGTTCACGATCGTCCGCTCCAATTTGATTTGTATCTCCCCCCTGGAGAAGGGCCGTTCCCCGTAGCGGTATATGCACATGGGGGAGCGTTCGTCAGAGGGAATCGGAGTATGGTGACCCTGTTTCATCCGTTGCTTGACCACTTTTTGGGGAAAGAGATCGCTGTCGTCAGCATCGATTATCGCTTATTTGAAGACGGGGTGTACTTCCCCGATAATATTTTTGATGTCTCAGATGCACTGTGCTATTTGAAACAACATGAATCGTTATTGACGCTAGACACGAGTCAATTGCTCGTTTGGGGGGATTCAGCAGGCGCTGCGCTCATGCTTGCGACTGCGCTCGACCGTCATCGACAATTTGCAGGTGATTTGGGAGACGACCTCCCGACGATCAAAGGGGTCATCGCCTTGTATCCACCGACGAACTTTTTATTGTTCAAATTCATCCAGACGTGGCTCGCCCATTTAAAGTTCTATGAAGGAAGCCGCGAGGAATGGCGTGAGTTGATGGTAAAATGCTCCCCGGTCTCCCATCTATACGCCGATGCCCCGCCGATTTTACTGCTACACGGGAAGAAAGATCCGATTGTCCCGTTCGGCCAAGCGCTTCACTTCGTCGAACATGCGAGTGATGTCGGTGCGAACGTTCAACTCATCTCATTTCCAAATGGAACCCACTCGCTTGCGAGCTTCCTCCAATCGGATAATCCAATCAAAGAAGAGCAACTCATGGCCCGAATCAATCGTTTTATTGAAGAATGTCTCGGATGACGTTGCGATTTTTAGGGAAGATGGTACGATGGGGGATGATTGAAAGAGTAAGGAGTGGAAGTAGTGACAGAGTTATGTTTAGTCAGACACGGTCAGACCGATTGGAATCGTTTAGAAATTATTCAAGGGCGTGAAGATAACCCGTTGAATGCACTCGGACGTCAACAGGCAGAGGAGAGTGCAGCTTTTTTGAGTCAAGAGGAGTGGGACGTCATCGTATCGAGTCCCTTGTCACGTGCGGTTCACACCGCACAAGCAATCGCAACAGCGTGTGGCATCGAACATAAAGCGATTCTGCTAGATGAGCGTTTCATTGAACGTGAATTCGGAACGGCATCCGGGCAACCCGTGAAAGGAATTTACGAGGCGGTCCAAGCAGATGACCAGGAGCGGATTCCTGGTCTCGAAACAGAAGACGAGATGCGTAGCCGGGTCTTAGAAGGAATGAACCATTTGGTGGATACGTATCCAGGGAAGCGCATCGTTGTCGTCTGCCATTCCCATGCAATCAAAGCGGCGCTTTCTGCCATCGATGGGACATATACGTTCCGTCACGCCATGCGAAACGCCTGCTCGAACTATATCATCCATCAACAAGGTCAGTTTGAAGTGAAGGCGGTCAACGTGGCTGACCATATCACCGATCCGACCATTATGAAATGAGGAGAATGTCATGACGACCTTACTATGGGTATTCATTATCGCATCATTTGTGGTCGCTTTTGCAGGACTCATCTATCCAGTCATCCCGAGTGTCTTGTTCTTGTTCATCGGATACATGATTTATGGATTCGGTTTTTCGTTTGAACCATTGACCTGGACATTCTGGGTATGGCAATCGGTCTTCCTCGTCTTCTTATTCGGCGTCGACTATGTCGTCACCCGGGCTACGGTGGATAAACGGGGCGGTTCGGAGCGAGCGAAATGGGGTGCGACAATCGGCTTGATTGCGGGACCGTTTATTTTCCCGCTCGTCGGGGTTTTGATTTTTCCGTTCATCTTCGCTTTCTTGGCGGAGTTGACACTCGGGAAGACGACACGTGAAGCGTGGAGCATCGGCGTTGGAACCGTTCTCGCCTTTCTCGGCAGCACGCTCTTAAAAGTGATCGGGATGACGATGATGATCATCCTATTCTTTATCTACGTGTGAGGCGGAGATGTTTCTCCGTCTTTTTAGTTTGAAAGGTGAATGGTTTTGGGGAAAGAAAAACAGGTCATCCGATTATTCAAATGACCCGGTTTTAACCAATTGATTGAAAGCGGAGCGACTGAACGATTGTTGCATTTCGACTTTTTTCTCGAAGAAGGCGGGCTTTAAATTCGATGTGGCGACGCCATCTTGAATCAACGAATCGAGTACTTGCTTCGTCGCGTCTTGTTTCGGCATCAACATGAGTCCTTCAGCGACGAACGTATGATGGTCGTTCAAGGCCCTCTCGCTCGTGAACGTCAAAGCGAGTGCAGCCGGGGCGTTCGTTGGCGACGTGATGACGGCTTCAGCGAGGATGAGGATGCGTTTGTTTAAGTAATGATGGAGCGTGACAGCCGACTCGGTCGGCACGAGCATTTCGAGGAGCCATTCTGAATCGTGCTCCTTCGAGATGATTAAACCATCGAGTAAATCGATCGGTAAATTCAGTTCATTGCCGTATTCGTCTTGGACGAGTCGGACTTGGACGAGGCGAAACGTTTTCATAGGATCGTTCCTTTCCGCGTTTTCTTTAGACCATCTTAACACAGTCTGAGGAATAGAATGTGTTAAGATAACGGGGAAGAAACAGAAAAATAGAGAGTGAGGGAGGCATCAAGATGAGTTGGGTTGTTGGCGTAATCGGGTATGTGACGATTCTCGCAATCGTCTATTATGGTGTCCTTTTCTTCAAAGTGAAACGGGAGCGGAGTCGGGCCGGCTATCGGATCTTTCTCTTGCTTGCCGGATTGTTTTTAGTCAGTGGGAGCGATTATATCATTGCGTTGTTCCAAGGAGACACCGAAGCGACGTTTTGGCAACGGACCGTCTATTTTGTCTTGATATTGCTCTCTTTGTCGATGGCGCTTTACTTTCGGAGAAAAGAAGATCAAAGCCAAGCAGGCGAGATGACAATGGTATAAAAAAAACGGCTGTGGGTATGCACCCACAGCCGTTTTTTTATTTTGGTACCCGCGTTTTGCGAATCATATCGAGTTTTAAATCCCATAGCGACTTGCTGAACGTCACCGAATACACTTCCGGTAAACGGAGACGCTTGTACTCTTCCCACAATCCGTTCATCTGCTCGTGATGATATGCACGAATCTCACTTGTGCTTGGAAGGTCGTATACGCGTTTCCCATCAAGGAAGATTGGTTGCAACAAGCGTTTCACGTTGAAGTTACGTGTCTTGATCTTGAAGGCCGGGTCACGAACGTCAATCAAGTCGATCTCGGTGTAAGATTCGACCGGTTCATCGGCGAGGGCGATATAGTCGCCTTTGAACTTTTTCGTTTCGTTGTCGATGATGCGATACAACTCTTTCTTGTGAGGAGTCGTCGTCTTCACCTTGGAAGAAGATACTTTGATGACCGGTTTTAATTCCCCGGATTCATCCTCACGCGCGACGAGTTTATAGACCATACCGAGTGCCGGCTGCTCGTAAGCCGTGATGCCACGTGTCCCAACGAGGAACGTATCGGCCTCTGCGCCTTGCATCCGTAAGTCCTGGATGACATACTCATCCAAATCCCCAGAGACGACGATTTTGACGTAGTCGAGCCCTGCTTCATTCAACGCTTTCCGGGCACGCTTCGACAAGTAGGCGAGGTCTCCAGAGTCGAGTCGTACTGACTTGAGACGATGGCCATTCGCCTCGAGTTCTTTTGCGACCGTAATCGCATTTGGCAGACCAGACTTGAGTGTGTCATACGTGTCGATGAGAAGGCTCGTGTTGTCCGGATACATTTCAGCGAATGAACGGAATGCGCTCAATTCATCATCATGGAACTGAATATCAGCATGCTCCATCGTTCCTCCTGTCGGGACATCAAAGTCACGACCGGCTGACACGAGACTTGTCACATCAAAACCAGCGATGTAAGCCGCACGTGTTCCGTAGTAAGCCGCATCGACACCTTGCGCGCGACGAGCTCCTCCTTCAAGGAGTGTCTCGTTCGGAGCAGCCTGACGAATCCGGGCATACTTCGTGGCGATGAGTGATTCATGGTTCGCGATATTGAGTAGCGCCGTTTGGAACAGTTTCGCTTCAAAGATGGTCGATTCAATCCGAACGACTTGTTCATGTGGGAAGATGACTTCTCCTTCGCGAACACTATATAGTGAACCAGTGAACTTAAAGTTCCGTAAGACGTCTTCGAATTCATCTTCGAATCCGAGTTGCTCTTTCAAATAGGTGATGTCCGCCTCCGTAAAGGAGACGTTCTCTAAGTAGTGAACGATATTCTCGAGTCCGGCGAAGACGACATAACCACCACTAAATGGATTCGAGCGATAGTAAAGGTCGAAGACGACCTTTTCATTATGGCGACCTTGCTTCCAGTAAATATACATCCAACGTGGAAGGTAAAGATCTGTGTGAAGGGCTAAATTACGATGTAACATATGATTTCCTTTCTGTTTTACGTCACTTTCCGACGACTGTCGCACCGAGTGTTGTGACGAAATGTTCGAGCGCCCATTCATGGCCGACCGGGTTGAAGCTTTGAACGGCATCGGCATGGACGACGATTTGATAACCGAGGTTGTAGGCATCTACGGCTGTATGGAGTACACAAATATCCGTGCAGACACCGACGAGATGAACTTCTGTGATTCCGCGTTCCCGAAGACGCAGGTCAAGGTCAGTTCCGGCAAAGGCACTATAACGTGTCTTATCAATCCAGTGGTCTGCCTGTTTCGCAGCTTCCTTCACAGAACCGTACAACTCACGACCCTCTGTCCCGCGGATATTGTGCGGTGGGAACAACGTCGTTTCAGGGTGGAACGTGTCACCTGCATCATGGACGTCGTTCGCGATGACGACATAGTCATCCGTTGCGAATGTCCCGATCAATTCGACGATCCGTTCTTCAATCTCTTGCCCGGGTTTCCCACAAGTCAAACGACCACTGTCTGCGATAAAATCAAATGTATAATCAATAACAATCAATGCGCGCATGGGAGATGCTCCTCTCTCGTAATGAAAATGATGGCTATCCATCTCATTCTAATTCATTATACATCATGCACGGAAGATTATTTTTCTTCGGTTTGGGTAGATTAAGACAGTAGACTGTATAGGGAAAGGGGATTGTGACGATGGTATTATCGCAAAGTGAATTGACAGAGGAACTGTCACGGTTGAACGGTTGGGAAGAAGTGAACGGGGAGATTCAAAAGACGTATCGGCTGGAAACATTTCCGGAGGCCATTCAGTTCGTGCATCTTGTAGCAGATTTGGCTGAATCGCTCGATCATCATCCGAACATCTTGATTGAATATCGGAACGTGACATTGACCGTATCGACCCATGACGAAGGGGGCATTACGGAGAAAGACATCACACTCGCGAAAGGGTGTGAGGAATTTGTCTAAGCTCTATATGACTTTTGCGTCAGGCAGCGTGGCGGAGCGTCTTCGAAAGGAGCCAGGCGTCATCGCGGCGAATGGACACGAAACGATTTTGCTCGCAGAAGGAGAGAAGTCTCCGTTCAAGAGCGGTAAAGTGTTTGAGATTGAAGAGGCGTCGGGCGAATTCGTGAAAAAAGGGAACATTTTATACGCGAACGTTCCGGCAGATGAGAATGCCCGCTCCCTGTTGTTTCACCACTTGTTGACGGAAAAGGCGCCACTCGGTGTCAGTCATGATGGGTTTTCGGCATACCGATTAGGTGTCGACCCGGATGATAATCATGCCGTCGTCTTTATTCAGTTCACGTCTGGTGGGAAACACTTTCGTGATACGGCAGACTATGCAATCCTTGAAGACCGCTTGAAGCGAGCGGTCGAACAGCGCGGTGCAGGTCCCGTCATAAAACACTATGTCGTCAGTGAGTCAGATAATCTATAATAAAAGATAACGTCATGTTAGGGGAGGATTTTTATGAACAAGAATTATTTCTGGTTGGGGATGGCTGCGGGTGCGGTAATCGGCGCAGCAGCATCACTTCTCCATAGCGAAACGCGCGATCAACAAGTGAGACAACTGAAAGGCATCAAGTCGAAGTTGAAATCATCGAACACGTCGACTGAGGCACATGCGGTCGGTCTACAAGCGTCATCGAAAGGCAACTTGAAAGACCGTGTCATGGAATGGAAATCGCTTTACGAAGAAAACCAAGATACGATTCAAAACCTCGTCGAAGACGTGAAAGACTTAGTCGATGCGCTTCAAGAGGCTCGTCATAAAAATCAAATCTAATCACAGGTCCGGTGCATGCGCATCGGACTTTTTTTTATTTGCCAAAACCCTCATACACCAATAAAAAAGGGAACGTTCTATCACGTATGAATAAAAATTCAATTGACAGAATAAATATGCATATGGTTCAATCATTTTATTCTTCTGAGGAGGTAGAGAGATGATTACGTGTGGCATCGTCGGCGTAACAGGTTATGCCGGTTTGGAATTGTTAAAACTGATCGAGCAACATCCGACTATCCGTTTAGAAAAAGCAATCAGCGACTCGAGCGCCGGGATGACCTTGTCGGAACTATATCCGTGGTTACAAGCGGATCCAAAAATACTTGAACCGTTTCAAGCAGACGCCCTAGCTGGGATTGATGTGGTATTCCTTGCGACTCCGAGCGGCGTGTCTGCTGACTATATTCGACAGTTAGCATCTTTTCCTGGAGTGGTCATCGATTTGAGTGGGGACTTACGATTACCATCCGGCTTGTATGAAACATGGTACGGGAAGCCGCCTGTGACCGAAACGATTCAACGAGAAGCTGTCTATGGATTGACCGAGTGGAATCGAGAGTTGTTGACGAAAGCGAAATGGATTTCGAATCCGGGTTGTTATGCGACCGCTGTCTCACTCGCGTTATTGCCGTTCGTTCAGCACGATTGGATCGACCCGGCACACATCGTGGTTTCGGCCTGCTCCGGCATCACGGGCGCTGGCAAAGGATTGAGTGAGAAGACCCATCATGCCAAATCGAATGAGAATGTGCAGTTATATAAGATTCATTCGCATCAGCACATCCCTGAAATCGAACAGACCCTGTACCACATGGGTGGCGCAGAAGCGACAGTCTCGATGTCGACCCACTTGCTGCCGATTAATCGCGGGATCATGGCGACAATCACGGTTCTACCGAACGATGACGTGTCAGAGGATGAATGGGTGAAGCGTCTTCAAGCCGCATATATGGATGAACCGTTCATTCGCGTGCAGCGGGGAGAGCCGGAAATCAAATCGACGGTCGGTTCGAATTACTGCGACCTCTGGGTGTACAAAGAAGAACGGACGCATCGACTGACTATCGTATCGGTCATCGACAATATGCAAAAAGGGGCGGCCGGGCAAGCCCTTCAAAATGCGAACGTTCGATTCGGATTCGATGAGACGCTCGGACTATTCAGTCAACCACAATACATTTAGGAGGATGGAGCATGATCGACATCATGGCGACCCAAAAATCGGGCATCGTATCACCGAAAGGATTTCAAGCGTGCGGCATTCATGCGGGACTAAAACGAAAACGGAAAGATTTGGCGCTGCTCGTTTGTGAACGACTAGCGAGCGCGGCGGCCGTCTACACGACAAACCACTTTCAAGCCGCACCGATTCAAGTGACAAAAGCGTCATTAGCCGAAACAAACAGCTATCTTCGAGCCGTGTTAATCAATAGCGGGAACGCGAACGCCTGTACAGGTGAACAAGGGCTAAAGGACGCCTACACGATGCGCGACATGACGGCAAAACATATAGGTGTAAAACCGGAAGAAGTGGCCATCGCTTCAACGGGCGTCATCGGTCAACCGCTTCCGATGGTCCCGCTCATAAACGGGATTGGTCATCTGCAACCGTCCAAGACATGGAAAGATGGACAATCGTTCGCTGAAGCCATTTTGACGACAGATACCGGGACGAAACAAACTAGTGTCCATTACAAAGAAGGGGAAGCGACCGTGACGATCTCAGGCGTCGCCAAAGGGTCGGGGATGATTCACCCGAATATGGCAACGATGCTCGGGTTTGTGACGACAGATGCGGTCATCGCACCGGAACTGTTGCAGCAGACATTAAAGAAAAGCGTCGACGCCTCGTTCAATAACATCACGGTGGACGGGGACAGCTCGACAAACGATATGGTCCTCGTCATGGCGAGCGGGGCAGTAGAAATGGAAGAAATCAAAGAGGGGACTTCCGCACACATCGCGTTCCAACAGGCTTTGACAGATGTATGTTTAGAGCTTGCCAAAGCGATTGCAAAAGATGGGGAAGGAGCGACGAAACTCATAGAAGTGAATGTCAGTGGCGCAACATCCGACCAACAAGCCAGAACGATTGCCAAGCAAATCGTCGGGTCCTCCCTGGTGAAGACAGCGGTATATGGACAGGATGCCAACTGGGGACGAATCATTGCCGCAATCGGCGCCGTCCCGTTCCCTGTGAACGTGGAGGCGATCGATATTCAAATCGGGAGTCAACTTGTTTTAAAGGACAGTACGCCTGTCTGGTTTGATGAGGCGTATGCGACCGAAGAGATGAGTCGGGACGTCGTCACCATCACAGTCGACTTGCATGGCGGGGAAGGGTTCGGTCAGGCATACGGATGTGACTTAACCTACGACTACGTCAAAATCAATGCGAGTTACCGGACATGAAGAAACGGAAAGTCATCAAACTTGGGGGCAGTGTCTGGGAGTCGATGACACCTTCGTACTTTGAAGAGTGGCGAGGATGGATGGAAGAAGGAAATGATCTGCTCCTCGTACATGGAGGTGGGCCGAAACTATCGGCTTATTGCATGTCTCAACAAATTGAACCGTTGTTCTTGGCCGGACGTCGCGTGACGACAGATGAGGTGTTGATCGGGGCTTGGCGTGTGTTGGCAGGAGAAATGCAGACGAACGTCGTGTCGACATTGGCTCGATATGACCTCAATGCGTTTGGTTTATCGGGGGTCGACGGGAGTGCGATTTTCGGTCAACCTCTGAATGGACTTGGGAAAGTCGGTGAGGTGATTTCGATTCGAAATGACGTGTTCGAACGGCTGATGGATTCCGGACATGTTCCGGTTGTGACATCGGTGATTGCCGGCGCGGAAGGACCGCTGAACTGTAATGGCGATGATTGTGCGGTGGCACTTGCCGTTTCGTTACAAGCGGATGAATTGGAACTATTGACCGATGTGAACGGTATTCGCATACACGGTGAATTTCAGACGACGCTAACTGAACGGGACATTCGAGAAGCCATCGCATCTGGAGAAATTGATGGAGGGATGGTGCCGAAAGTAGAGGCGCTATTGGCAGCAGTGGCAGGAGGGGTCAAAAGTGCCCGCATCCGAGATGGTCGTGACGCGACGCTCGCAGGGACAAGATTATGGGAGGGGAACTATGAATTCGCTGTTACCGACATACGGGAAACGAACGATTGAGATCGCGCAGGCGAGCGGGTCGTACGTGACGGATGTTTCAGAAAAGACGTACTTAGACTTTGTGATGGGCATTGCCGTATGTGGGACGGGACATCGTCATCCATACGTGCAGCAGAAAATTGAAGAACAATTGAACCGGGTGTGGCATACATCCAACCTCTATTTGATACCTGGTCAGCAACGTGTCGCTGAAAAGTTGACGGAAGGAACACATCTGACGCATGCCTTCTTTTGTAACAGTGGGACAGAAGCGAATGAGGCGGCCTTTAAGTTAGTCCGAAAGTGGACGCAGAAAACAAAAATCATCACATTCACGCAGTCGTTTCATGGACGTACATTCGCTATGCTCGGGGCGACTGGTCAAGAGAAGGTGAAACATGGATTTGGACCGATGGTGAGTGACTTTATTCATGCACCGTTCAACGATATGGAGGCTCTTGACTGGATCGATGATGAGACATCTGCTGTTTGGCTCGAGATCGTACAAGGTGAAGGCGGTGTGGTCGTCGCGGATCCCCTGTGGTTGCAGGCCTTACAGGAAGCAGCTGACAAATACGATGTCAAAATCGTCGTCGATGAAGTGCAGACCGGCATCGCGCGTACAGGGACACGTTTCGCATACGAACAAACACCGCTCCGTCCTCATATCATCACGTTAGCGAAAGGATTGGGGAGTGGCATTCCGGTCGGCGCAATATTGACGACGGCGGAAGCGGCGACGGTCTTTGGTCCTGGGAGTCACGGTTCGACCTTCGGTGGAAATCCAGTGGCGATGGCTGCGGCAGAAGCGACACTCGATGTCCTCTTCACACCCGAGTCTCTTAAGCATGTCACAGACATGGGAGATTATTTGAAAGAAGGACTCAGTCGCTTCGTGGATGGAGAACGTTTCGTCGAAGTGAGAGGACTTGGGCTGATGATTGGGCTTGTCTCGACAGAACCGGTAGCAGACTGTGTCACAGAATTGGCAGAGGCGGGTTTATTGGTCGTCATGGCGGGGCCGCACGTCATCCGCTTCCTGCCTTCACTACTGGTCACGAAATCGGAGATTGATGAAGCATTGACGAAACTTGAACAAATCTTACAGAAGGAGGGCGTCGTATGAACGGAAGCATCAGCTTAATGAACGGGAAGTACTTTACAGGAACATGGGAGACGAGTGCGCGACACGCAAGTGGTGAAGTCGTGTTCTTCACCGGGATGACGGGCTATCAAGAAGTGTTGACCGACCCGTCATATGCTGGACAGATCATCGCGTTCACTTATCCGCTGATCGGACAATATGGACTGGAATCAGACGGGAGCGAAAGTGCTCGCATTCAAGTGGCCGGCGTCCTCGTGCAATCACTTGCCGATTCTGGGGATCAGTCTGACTTAAAGGATTGGTTAGAGCAGGAAGGGATTCCGGTTCTGTCACAAGTCGATGTGCGTGCACTCGTTCATGTGTTGCGTGATGAAGGCGATCAGTTTGGAATGATGGCAGCGGACATACATGAAACGTTGGAAGTTCCAGATCTTCGTCATCTAACAGAGCGCGTCACAACAACGTCTATCGTTCAGGAAGGGAACGGAGAGAAAGGGCATATCGTCTGTCTCGACTTCGGGGTGAAGGCGTCGATGATTGGTGAAATGGTGAAACGTGGGTATCGTGTGACGAGTGTTCCGTACCAGACGTCAAAAGAGGTCGTCGAGGCATTGCGACCGGATGGGATTTTAGTATCGAACGGGCCCGGGGACCCGCGAGACCACATCGGGCAGATTGAAGTCATCCGGGAATTGGCGTTATCGTATCCGACCCTCGGGATTTGTATGGGGCATCAACTGCTCGCGCTCGCGTTCTGTTGCAAGATTGAAAAGCAAACATACGGACATCGTGGCTCGAATCACCCGGTCCGAAACGTCAAGACGAACGAAGTATGGATGACGTCGCAAAATCACGGTTATGTGGTCGCGCGTATGAGTATCGAACAGAGCCCGCTTGAACTGCTTTATGAGAACGTGAACGATCACTCGGTGGAAGGGTTGATTCATCCGAATGCATCCATTTTCACGACACAGTTCCATCCGGAGGCGAGTCCCGGACCAACGGACGCGCAGTCCGTCTTCGACCGTTTTGATGAAATGATTCAGCAAGGAGTGAACGTGTATGCATAAAAAAGTACTCGTTATCGGATCGGGACCCATCGTGATTGGGCAGGCCGCAGAGTTTGATTATTCCGGAACGCAGGCGTGCCAGGAGCTTCGTGAAGCCGGTTGTGAAGTCGTCTTATTGAACTCCAATCCTGCCACAATCATGACGGACCCAGGAATGGCGGACGCGACGTATATTGAGGCGATGACCGTTCAAAAAGCGACCGAGATCATTGAAAAAGAACGTCCGACGCACGTCCTTGCGACGGTCGGGGGACAGACGGCGTTGAACTTGGCTCTTGATCTCGAGGAAGCTGGCGTGTTGACCCAATATGGAATCGAACTGCTCGGTACATCACTCGACACGATTCGTGACGGGGAAGACCGTGAGCGGTTCAAACAAAAGATGGAGCTGTTGAACGAGCCGATCCCGACATCGACGACGATTGAGACGATTGAAGAACTGACAGCTTTCATTGAGACGACCGGTGTTCCGCTCATCGTCCGTCCGGCGTTCACGCTCGGTGGGACCGGCGGTGGGATTGCGATGACGGAGGATGAGGCGTACACGATGGCGCGTCGGGGTCTTGAGGCAAGCCCGATCTCACAATGTTTGGTCGAGAAGAGCATCGCTGGCTATAAAGAATTTGAATATGAGGTCATGCGTGACGCGCTCGGAACGTGCATCATCGTCTGCAACATGGAAAATATCGATCCGGTCGGTGTGCATACGGGGGACTCCGTCGTGTTCGCCCCGGCACAAACCTTATCGGACCAAATGCATCAGACGTTACGGAGCGCTGCGTTTCGAATTGTATCCGAACTTGGTGTGATTGGTGGATGTAACATTCAGTTCGCAGTTCATCCGACGCAATCAGAGTACTACGTGATTGAAGTCAATCCTCGTGTCTCTCGGAGCTCGGCCCTTGCGTCAAAGGCGACCGGTTATCCGATTGCCAAAATTGCGACACGTCTCGCTTTGGGTGAACCGTTAGATCACTGTATCAATCCAGTCACAACGAATACGATGGCGAGCTTTGAACCGGCACTTGATTACATTACGGCGAAAGTACCCTGTTTCCCGTTCGACTTGTTCGCGGAAACAGAACGCGCACTCGGACCACAGATGAAGGCGACCGGTGAGAGTATGGCGATGGGAAAAACGTTAGAAGAAGCGTTACAGAAGGCATGGCGTGGTGCCGGAATCGAACAGGCACCGCTTTATCCGAAGTGGATGCAGGGAGCCACAGTCGACGTATTGATGGGCGAAGTCGAGGCGCCGACCGATCGTCGATTGCACGCTTGTATCGCCTTGCTCGACCGTGAGTTGATGTCGGCCGATGCATTACAGCAGATTACGGGCATCACCCCTCACTTCATTCACATGTTAAAACGACTCATTCAGATGACGAAGGAAGATTTGACGAATCCGGTCCAGTTGCTTCAAGCGAAGCGACTTGGGTTCACGGACGCGCAAATTGCCGCCGTGATGCACATGCAAACCGAGGAGATCAAGGTGTTCCGAGAGGCGGCCTCGATTCAACCGGTATATCAGATGATTGATACGTGTGCGGCCGAGTTCGAAAGCAAGACCCCGTATTTTTACGGTTCATGGCACGGGACGTCCGAAGTGAAGCCGAGTGAAAAACGGAAGGTGGCCATCATTGGGGCAGGTCCGATTCGAATCGGACAGGGCATCGAGTTCGATTACAGTTCGGTTCATGCGGTCTGGGCACTTCAAAAACTTGGCATCGAAACGATCATGATCAACAACAACCCGGAGACCGTATCGACGGACTTCTCGATTGCAGACAAACTGTATGTCGAACCGCTGACGAGTGAAGATGTCATGCACGTGTTAGAAGCGGAAGGGTGCCGCGATGTCTTAATCCAGTTCGGTGGACAGACGGGTATTGCCCTCGCTCATGATTTAGAAGCGGCGGGGTATCACTTGCTCGGTGCATCCGCAGACACCATCGACCAAATGGAAGACCGGGAACGTTTCTATCAATTCCTTGATTCGATTGAAGTCGAACACATCCCGGGTGAAGAAGTCACTTCCCCGACGCAGTTGCAGGAAGCCATCCAACAGTTAGGCTATCCATGTATCTTGCGCCCGTCCTACGTGATTGGAGGAAAGGGCATGTTACTCATTCATTCAGAGGAACAGTTAGCAGAGGTGTTACCGAACCTTACCTATCCAACGCTAGTCGACCAATATGTCGCAGGGCGTGAGCTTGAAGTGGATTGTGTAACGGACGGGGAAACGGTATATGTGCCCGTCGTCCTAGAACAAATCGAAGCAGCGGGTGTTCATTCCGGAGACTCGACGATGATCTTGCCACCGGTCGAGACGAGTCCCTCGATTCAAGGGAAAGTGGAGTCGATTGCGAAACGAATCGGACGGGCGCTCGATTATAAGGGAGCTCTGAACATTCAGTTCGTATTGAAGGAAGACACAATCTACGTCCTTGAAATCAATCCACGTGCGTCGCGGACCGTGCCGATTGTCAGCAAAGTGACGGGTGAACCGTTAATCGAATGGGCGACCTACGCGGCGTACGGTCTCGCATTGAACGATTTCGTTCCGACACATCCCTCGAGATTGACAAACTATGCGGTAAAGACTCCAATCTTCTCGAACGTCAAACTGCCAGGCGTAGACCCGATGACAGGTCCGGTCATGCGTTCGACAGGCGAGACACTTCAATTCAGTTCACATTCATATGTGCCGGAGCGCTTTACGTATGATGCGGTGACAACACGGGTGATGAATCGTCCGCAAATCGTATTCGGGAAAGGTTTTGAACACGTCGGAAATACACCACTCGCAGACGTCATTGATTTTCAAGATGTCGCCGTATTGTTCTCGGATGCGGCTGACGAACGAGCAACACGTGAAATCGCCGTTCGCCATGGGGTGCATATCATTTCGTCCAAACAGTTAGCTCAGTATTATCAGATGAGTCAGTCACGGACCGGCAATCCGGTTCAGTCTTTGCAATCCATTCAAATGAGAGAGGGAGTAGCCAAATGACAGTGAAGACGATACAACATTTTTTAACGATGGAGGAATTGACACCGGATACGCTCGATTCGTTGATGCAATTGGCACACGAAGTGAAACGTTCACCTCAATCTTATGCAACGGCGCTGACAGGGAAGAAAGTCGCATTGCTATTTGAAAAGGCATCGACACGGACGCGTATGTCATTTGAAGTCGGGGTCGTCGAATTAGGTGGATACCCACTCTTTCTCAGCGGTCAAGATTTGCAAATCGGGCGTGGTGAACCGTTGACGGATACGATTCAAGTGATGAGTCGGTATGTGGACGCACTCATGATTCGGACGTATGCGCATGAAACGGTGGAGACGTTGGCACAACACGGGTCAATCCCAATCATCAATGGATTGACGGACTTGCATCATCCGTGCCAAGTGCTCGCGGATTTATTGACGATTGAAGAGCGGTTCGGGAGTCGTGCCGGAAAAGTGTTGACGTATATCGGAGACGGCAATAATATGGCACATTCGCTTATGATCGGTGGGGCACTGAGTGGGATGCATATCCGCATCGCCTCACCAAACGGATACACCGTTGATCAAGGCATGTATGAGAAAGCGAAGAAGTTTGCTGAATCAACCGGAGGAAGCATCGCGTTGTTCGAAAACCCATCGCCTGCTGCGAATGAGGCAGATATTGTCTATACTGACGTCTTTGCAAGCATGGGGCAGGAGGGAGAAGCAGAGGAGCGGCTGATGAAGTTTAACGGTTTTCAAGTGAATGAAGAGTTGATGGCACTTGCGAACCCCGACGCCATCTTCCTTCACTGTTTACCGGCGCATCGCGGGGAAGAAGTGACGGCTGAGGTGATCGATGGACCACAGTCATGGGTATTCGATCAAGCCGAGAATCGTTTACATGCACAAAAAGCACTGATGCTGACATTGTTAACGTAACAACAAAGGGTGACACGCCACGTGTCACCCTTTTCGTTATAAGAACCTTGCCAATAATCCAAAGACGGCCAGTCCGATAATGATGTAGAAAAACCACTTTCCATCCCCGGAATGAATGACAGGGGGCGTGTACGAACGTTGCTTATACTTCCCGTAGCGCATCGGGCGCGTATACGGGACGGTGAAACGTGAGAGTGGGATGGCAAGTAAGAATCCGGCCAAGAACCCGTACACATGTCCCCAAAGGGAAACGTTCGAACCAATCAATGTGAAAACGGCACTGATGGCGACGAAGATGTAGACCAAGCGGGCATCTTGGCTGTACATCAACGTGCGACGGAAACGACCGATGAATACGTAGAATCCGAGAATGGCCAAGATGGCGCCTGACGCCCCGGCCTGTAGATAAAACAAGTTGCTGACAGTGAAATACGTGAGCAGGTTGGCGAGCGCTCCAGCGAATACATAAAACAAGGCAAATTTCACGTGTCCGACCATTCGTTCCATCGCTGGTCCGAAGATGATCAGTGCGAACGAGTTGAACAGCAAGTGACCGAGACTCAAATGAATGAAGTTGGCCGTGACCAAGCGGTACCATTGTCCGTCCGCGAGTGCCAAATGGAACGACCCTCCCGTCGCCACGATTCGTAAACCAGGTGCGAAAGAATCGATGACAAACACAAGGAGTTGGATTACAATGAACAGCGTTACGAGTGGATATGCCCGTACAAACGTTTGAACATTTTCCGTACGACTAAACATAACATCACCTCTTTCCTCAATTGTATAAGGAAACGGGGAGAAAAGGAAAGGAGCGAGTGTCCCGTGATTGTAGGAATTGGAGTCGATATCGTCGAGCTTGATCGGATGGCTCGCTCGATGAAACAACCACGTTTTTTAAAACGGCTGCTCACCGATGCGGAATATGAATTGTCTCAACAGTATCCGCTCCCGCGTCAAATCGAGTTTGTCTCGGGTCGCTTTGCTGCAAAAGAAGCTTACGCCAAAGCAATCGGGACTGGCATCGCACACGGGTTATCGTGGCGTCATATTGAAATTTTACCGGATGAGACGGGTCGACCTGTCATGACCGCACCGTTTACGGGGAAGATTCATGTCAGCATCAGCCATAGTCAAACATACGCCATCGCACAAGTCATCTTAGAAGAGGAGGGACACCATGTTTCGTCCTAGTCGAATCGAGATTGATCGGGCGTCCATCGCCCATAATATAAAAGAATTAACGAAACGAATTCCGCAGGACCTCATGGCAGTCGTCAAAGCGAACGCCTACGGACACGGGGCCGTCGAAGTGGCGAAAATTGCCCTTGAGAACGGAGCGACGATGCTCGGGGTCGCGTTACTCGAGGAAGCGCTCGAACTCCGCGATGCGGGAATCGAAGCACCGATTCTCGTCATGGAAGCGCAATTCCCTGAATATGCCGGAGTGGCGGCAGCACAAGGAATCACGTTGTCTGTTTTTTCTGCTGAATGGTTACAAGAGGCTGCTCCTTATATAGAAGAAAAGCCGTTAACGGTTCATATAAAAGTCGATACCGGAATGGGGCGTCTCGGGTTGCGAACCCGTGAACAGTTAGATGCCTTACTTGAAGAAGCGACCGATTCGTTTGTGGTGGAAGGGATCTACACCCACTTCGCAACGGCGGATGAGCTCGACAGCGATCTGTATTATACACAGCAAGAGCGGTTCGAGCGTTTGATGGATGGGCTCCACGAGCGGTTCCGCTATATCCATACGTCGAACTCGGCCGGTGCGATCCGAATGGCCGGACAAGATGTTTCTTATAATCTGGTTCGTGTCGGCATCGCGCTCTATGGGTTATATCCGTCACATGAGATGGAGACGTTCTATTCGTTCCTGCGCCCGGCCTTCACGCTAAAAAGTCAGCTCATGCAGGTGAAGCGGCTAGAGGCAGGTCAGACCATCAGTTACGGTGCGACGTATACAACGTCAGCCGATGAATGGATTGGTACCGTTCCAGTCGGATATGCGGACGGGTGGTTACGAAAGGCGAGCGGGTTTGAAGTGGAGGTCAATGGGATTCGTTGTCCGATTGTGGGACGCGTCTGTATGGACCGTTTCATGATCCGGCTTCCAAAAGAGTTTCCGGTCGGGACGGACGTGACCCTTGTCGGTGGAAACGTCGCCATTGATGAACTCGCCTCATATCTTGGGACGATCAACTATGAGATCGTTTGCCAATTCACGAGCCGATTGCCACGTCTTTATGTGTGAATCATAAATCGTGTGAAATTATCTGAATTCTTTCTCGATTTCTCTATATTTTCCCATTCCCGCGTGTTATATTGATAAAGAACGCGGGAGAATTTCCGCCAGTCCATGAAACGATTCTGGAGGTGTAAGATGTTGAAGCAGCGAACTGCGGGTGCGCTAGCGTCCGTCCCAGATCGGTTCTCGCAACAAGGGGGTCCGATTTCGATGAAAGACCGTGAAACACTGTCCTTGAACGATGTAGTGACATACTTGTCTAAAGAAATTGCTGATCGACAACAAACACTGCGTGAAGAATTGGCGAAAGGCTATCAAGAGATGGCCGCGTTTAACTTGAATATGGCAGAAGAGATGCTAATGATTGAAACCGAAGCCGAACACGCTCTCTTACGTCAAGTAAGTGGGGTGTGAGCAGCGTGATCGTAAAGCGTGGTGACGTGTTTTATGCGAATCTGTCGCCCGTAGTCGGCTCAGAGCAAGGTGGCGTTCGACCCGTTCTGATCGTACAGAACGACATCGGCAATCGCTTTAGCCCGACCGTCATTGTCGCTGCGATTACAGCTCAGATTCAAAAAGCAAAACTGCCGACTCATGTGGAAGTATATCAAGAGAAGCATGGACTCGAACGAGACTCTGTGATTTTGCTTGAACAGATTCGAACGATTGATAAGCGTCGTCTGACGGATAAAGTCACTCATCTCGATGATGAGACGATGCATAAAGTGGACAGAGCGCTAGAGATCAGTATGGGATTGATCCCTCTCTAGCCTTACATAGATAAGACTGGTACATAGGTATCGGTCTTTTTTTAAACTTTTTTTAAAAAAGTGGTTTAAGATTTTGTCAGAGGGGAATTTAAGTTAATCGTACTCAATTTTTCTGTACGGACATTTAGGAGGGAATAGACGATGGATTTAGCGATTCGCGAGCAAGTCATTGGAGAACAATTACACCTTTACGTATCCGGAGAAGTGGATACATATACTGCACCAAAATTGAAAGAAGTATTGCATCCGGCCATCAGTGAACAAGATGTGGTCGTTCATTTAGACGAAGTGGAGTATATGGATTCGACAGGTCTTGGAGTGTTCGTCGGGGCATTGAAAATTGCCACGCGTAACGAAAAAGAGTTGTCACTTGTCGGAGTCACAGACCGAGTCAATCGTCTATTCGAATTGACGGGTCTTCACAAACTTCTTTCTATTAATTCGAACGTAAGAGGTGGCACGCAATGAACAATGTTGAACAGACGGTCATGACGTTCCCGGCCAAACCCGAATATGTCGGTGTGGTTCGATTAGTCGTTTCAGGAATCGCTAACCGTATGGGATATACGTACGACGAGATCGAGGATATTAAAATCGCGGTCTCAGAAGCATGTGGCAACGCTGTCCAACATGCTTATGACGATCATCAAGATGGAGAGGTCAAACTCGCTTGCGGCGTCTATGCAGATCGTCTTGAAATCACGATTGAGGATTCCGGCAAGACGTTCGCAGATGATGTGAAGCGTCAAGCCGCTCCGGTCGAAGAAACGACCGAAATTGAATCGCTCCATGAAGGAGGACTTGGTCTCTTCTTGATCGAAGCATTAATGGACGATGTCTCGATCAATAAAGACAGCGGTGTCAAAGTGACGATGACAAAACTCCTCAATAGGGACGAGGTGGATCAGAGTGCCAGCAAAATCTCAACAACGCCATCACAGTGATGACGAGGTACTAGAGTGGATTGAACGCTATCAACAAGACGATCAAAACGAAGAAGTGCAAATGCTCCTCATCAACCGCTATTCTGACCTCGTTGAAGCACTCGCGCGTAAATTCTCGCGTGGCCGTGCGATTCACGACGATCTTGTGCAAGTTGGGATGATTGGGTTACTGGCGGCACTTCGTCGATTTGACCCGGAATTTGGTCGTAGCTTCGAGTCGTTTGCTGTCCCGACCATCATCGGGGAAATCAAACGATTTATTCGTGACAAGACGTGGAGTGTCCACGTACCGCGTCGAATCAAAGAACTCGGACCAAAGATTAAAAAGACGGTCGAAGAGTTGACGACCGAATTACAACGTTCGCCACGAATCGATGAGATTGCCGACCACCTTGGCGTGTCCGATGAAGAAATTCTCGAAACGCTCGAGATGGGCAAAAGTTATCAAGCCTTGTCGGTTGATAGTTCAATCGAAGCGGATAACGAAGGTAGTACGGTCACATTACTCGACTTGGTCGGTAGCCAAGAGCGCGGGTATGAATCGGTCGACCAGCGCCTCATTCTAGAAAAGGCATTCAATGTCTTAAACGAGCGTGAACGCGCCATCTTGGAATGCGCTTACTATAAGAATATGAGTCAAAAAGAAACAGGAGAACTTCTTGGAATCTCGCAGATGCATGTCTCCCGTTTGCAACGGCGAGCACTCGAAAAGCTGCGTGAAGCCATCAAGGTTCCACTCAATGAAGTATTCTCAAGCGATGACTAATCGAGTCATCGCTTTTTTGTTTGAATGTTTGCTACACTTTGAAAGAGATCAAAAAAGGAAGTGATTCAAGTGATTACGAAAGTGGCTAACGCGTTAAACTTGAAAGTGAACCAAGTCGAGACGGTTCAGCAGCTCGCATCTGAAGGGGCGACGATTCCGTTCATGGCCCGGTATCGGAAGGAAATGACGGGAAATTTGGACGAAGTTGAAATCAAAGGAATCTTGGATGCTCTTCAATATGAAGAGAGTCTACAAAAACGCAAGGCGGATGTCATTGCTAAATTAGAAGAGTTGGAAAAATCCACGCCTGAATTATCTAGAGCGTTAGAGGCGGCGACTACGCTTCAACAAGTAGAAGACATTTATTTGCCGTATCGTCCAAAACGACGTACGAAAGCAGAACAGGGACGCGAGAAAGGACTGCAGCCGCTTGCGGATTGGTTCCGGGACAAATCACCCTATTCTTCAGACAAGGTAAAAGAACTCGCTCAAGACGTCGAGGTAGAGGAAGCGTTGCCGCTCGTCCATGCCATCATCGGTGAAGAATGGGGAGAGGAAGCGAAACTGCGCCAGATGCTTCGTGACCGCGTACGCAAAGAAGGACTTTTGCGCTCGAAGAAGAAAAAACAAGCGGAAGACGAAAAAGAGATTTTTGCGCAGTATTATGAATATGAAGAGAAGATTGCTGGCATTGTCCCACACCGTGTACTCGCCTTGAACCGTGGGGAACGTACGGACGTGCTCCAGGTGAAAGTAGTGTTCGACGAGACGCGTTTCATGGATCAAGCCCTCCGTACATATGAACGACTTCCGAAAGAAAAACGTGAGGTTGTCGAGACGGCTGTGACGGAGGCGTACAAGAAGTCGGTCTTCCCGGCTATCGAACGGGAGATTCGTGGGGAGTTGACGGAAAAAGCAGAAGAGCAGGCGATCGATGTCTTCTCGAAAAACTTGAAACAACTCTATATGCAGCCGCCCCTTCGCGAGGTCGTCGTCTTAGGGATCGACCCGGCTTATCGAACTGGTTGTAAATGGGCAGTCGTCAATGAAATCGGAAAAGTCGAAGAGGTCGGTGTCTTCTATCCGACGGCACCGAAACATGATATCGCCGGCGCTGAAAAAGTACTGACGAGACTCGCGAAGAAATATCCAATCTCGGTTATCGTCGTCGGAAACGGAACCGCCTCACGGGAGACGGAACAATTCGTCGCCGACTGGTTGAAGAAAGCGGAACGCGATATTGCTTACGCGATTGTGAACGAAGCGGGGGCAAGTGTCTACTCGGCATCGGAAGTCGCACGAAGTGAATTCCCGGATTTGAAAGTTGAGGAACGGTCAGCCGTTTCGATTGCACGTCGAATTCAAGATGCGATGGCGGAACTTGTCAAAGTCGACCCGCAATCAGTCGGTGTCGGACAATATCAGCATGACGTCAGCCAGAATAAACTGAAAGCCTCCTTAGAGTTCGTCGTCGAGAGCGTGGTCAACATGGTCGGAATCGATGTGAACCGTGCTTCCGAGTCTTTATTGACGTACGTCTCAGGACTCAATAAAACGACGGCGAAAAATATTGTGGCATATCGTGAAGAGAATGGACGCTTTGAAACGAGAAAGGAAATTAAGAAAGTACCTCGTCTTGGAGCGAAGGCGTTTGAGCAGGCGGCTGGATTCTTACGGATCATGAACGGGAAGGACGTTCTCGACCAGACAGAGATTCACCCGGAAAGCTATCCGCTCGCGTTATCCATTTTAAAAGAGATCGGATCTTCAAAATCAGAGGTCGGTACGGCTGCGCTTCGAGAACGATTGCAACAAGTCGACGCTAAAGCCTTGAGTGAAGAACTAGAGGCGGGGCTTCCGACAGTTGAAGACATTTTGAAGTCATTAGCTAAACCAGGGCGTGACCCGCGAGAAGATATCCAGAAACCATTACTACGCACGGACGTCATGAGTCTCGAAGACCTTCAAGTAGGTATGGAATTCCAAGGAACCGTTCGAAACGTCATTGATTTTGGCGCGTTCGTTGACATTGGGGTGAAACAGGATGGTTTAGTCCACATTTCGAAATTATCGAATCGATACGTGAAGCATCCATTAGATGTCGTGGCGGTTGGTGACATCGTGACCGTGTGGATCGAACAAGTCGATGTGAATCGTGGACGGATTAGTTTAACGATGCTTGCACCGAGCGTTAAATAAGAAGAAACTCGAATCAGGTAAAATGTTTTTCATTTTACCTGATTTTTTTTAGAAAAAGTGTTGACGGTCTTTTTGTGCCGTGATATCTTATAGAAGTCGCCGAGAGACGGCACGCGAAATAAACGTTTTTCTAAGAAAGTGATTGACAGGTTTCTGGTTTGCGGTTACAATATAAATCGTTACTTCGATAATTTCAAGCAACGTTCCGCAATAGCTCAGTGGTAGAGCAACCGGCTGTTAACCGGTAGGTCGTAGGTTCAAATCCTACTTGCGGAGCCATTTTATTTTGGAGACGTACCCAAGAGGCTATAAGGGGCTCCCCTGCTAAGGGAGTAGGCTGGGAAACCGGTGCGAGGGTTCGAATCCCTCCGTCTCCGCCACTTAAAATTACTTAGAAGACACATACACTGGCCCGTTGGTCAAGCGGTTAAGACACCGCCCTTTCACGGCGGTAACACGGGTTCGAATCCCGTACGGGTCACCATATATGGAGGATTAGCTCAGCTGGGAGAGCACCTGCCTTACAAGCAGGGGGTCGGCGGTTCGATCCCGTCATCCTCCACCATTTCAAATAAAAACGTAATCTGGTCTTGTGGTGTAGGGGTTAACATGCCTGCCTGTCACGCAGGAGATCGCGGGTTCGAATCCCGTCAAGACCGCCATTTACGTTGGGCTGTAGCCAAGTGGTAAGGCATCGGATTTTGATTCCGACATGCGAAGGTTCGATCCCTTCCAGCCCAGCTTTTTATTTGAGTCATTAGCTCAGTTGGTAGAGCATCTGACTTTTAATCAGAGGGTCGCAGGTTCGAGCCCTGCATGACTCACCATTTTCTTTTTTAACTTTATACGCTGCGGTCGTGGCGGAATCGGTAGACGCGCTAGGTTGAGGGCCTAGTGGTGGTTAACACCGTGGAGGTTCAAGTCCTCTCGACCGCACCATATGCACCCTTAGCTCAGCTGGATAGAGCGTTAGACTACGAATCTAAAGGCCGGGAGTTCGAATCTCTCAGGGTGCACCATTTTAACGGGAAGTAGCTCAGCTTGGTAGAGCACTTGGTTTGGGACCAAGGGGTCGCAGGTTCGAATCCTGTCTTCCCGACCATTTATTTTTTTGGTCTTTGAAAACTGAACGATGAGGCAAAAAAAGTTTTACAATTTTTGAATGAAGCGCAAGCTTCGTCAATTTAAGAGCTATATCAAATTCTTTGGAGAGTTTGATCCTGGCTCAGGACGAACGCTGGCGGCGTGCCTAATACATGCAAGTCGAGCGCGTGCGGACGGGATAAGTGCTGAAAGCATCTAAGCATGAAGCCCCCTCCGAGATGAGATTTCCCTTTGAGCAATCAAGAAAGACCCCTCAGAGACGATGAGGTAGATAGGTCATGGGTGGAAGCGTGGCGACACGTGGAGCTGAATGATACTAATCGGTCGAGGCTTTGATCTAGTCTATGGTTTGTGTTGATGAATCCTCAGTTTTCAGGGAACAAGCCCTGTAGAGTCTGGTGGCGATAGCGAGACGGCCACACCCGTTCCCATGCCGAACACGGAAGTTAAGCGTCTCAGCGCCGAAAGTAGTTGGGGGATCTCCCCCTGTGAGGATAGGACGTTGCCAGGCAACAACGCAGGACGACCGAGCATACGCTCGGTCGTTTTTTGTTTCTTTGAAACTTTATCCCTTCTTTTTCGTACTAAGTATGAGAAAGAGGGGATTGTTTTGTATATTCGATTAGCCACTTTAAAAGATGTTTCAGGGATTACGAAAGTTTCAACTGCAAGTTTTCAACAAGAAGCACTTTCTTTGCAATTGTCTGAGAGAGATTTGAATGTTGAACCGCCGGGATACGATCTCGAGGCGATGACACAATATATGATTGAAGAGTTAACATGCTATGTCATTGAGCAGGACAAACACATCGTTGGGGCAATCGTCTTAACCCTCACAGGTGATGACTATGCACGAATCGATCGTGTTTTTGTACATCCTGATAGGCAAGGGCAAGGAATCGGTAAAGCGTTGATACAATACGTAGAAGCTCAATCTCCGCATGTACGGATTTGGGAGTTGGAAACATCGACACATCAAACAAGAAATATTCGTTTTTATAAACAATTAGGATTTCAAGTCGTATATGAGTCAGAAGATGAGGTATGTTTCGTCAAACGAACAAAAGCAAAACCGAGTACGCATTGCTTTGAAGAACAGTCATGTGAAGGTTGGCAAGCGTATGGGGTAAACGCGAGTTTTTTGGCGGTCACAAATAGTAATGTCTCGTCACTTGCTGCGAGCAACTGTAATTTCAGTCAAAGCCTTTTTCGGAACATCAATTTCCGGAATAGTACGTTCAGTGATTTAAATTTGACAGGCTCGCGATTCAATTTTGTGACGATGCAAGAGAATGGACGTACTGTTCAAATGCATCATTCGAATCTGAGAGGTGCTACATTTAATCAATGTGACCTGACGAATGTCACGTTGACAGGATGTGATGTCGAAGGCATGACGATAAATGGCGTTCCAATCGACACTTTAATCAGTACAAAGAGAGGGGAAACATAATGGGAAATTTTCAGCAGACCCAATTAGACTTACAACAGCGTATCGCAGAGCGTGATCGACTTGTTCGTAAGCAAGAGATACTAAACAAACAGTTGAACGAGCATGAGACGGTACGGAAGGCACTACTCAACACATTCACGAAAGAACAACGTGATGTGTATGACCTTGAAGAATTCTCGCTCGTCAACACATGGCGAAAGTTACGAGGCACGTTTGATGAACAACGGACAATCGAAATGGAAGAGGCTGCTCGCGCTGAACTGAAATTACGAGAACACGAGGCGATGATTGACGAATTGACGCTCGAACATCGAGAATTACAAGAACAGCTCGAGGTTTATGAGGGCATCGACGCTGAGTGGGAGACCTTCTTAGAAACAAAAGAATCCCATCTTGCGAAAGATCCAGCTATTCGCCGAGACCTACACCATCTCACGAATCAACAAGCCGAAACGAATGAACTTCTTATCGAGTATCGGGAAGCCATCGTTGCCGGTAAGGCGGCGCGATCAACGATTGCAAAAACACTCAAACATCTAGATAGTGCGAAGGGGTGGTCGACGTATGACACGTTCTTCGGGGGTGGCTTGATTGCCACAGCAATGAAACATGAGGCGCTAGATGCTTCCGAGCAGACGATGCACGAATTACAATCTGCGTTAGAGCGTTTCTCCCGTGAATTAGCGGACGTGCAAGGGATTGTTCAGGAGTTGCATGTCGATCGAGGTTCACTCATTCAGTTCGCAGATTACTTTTTGGATGATATTTTTTCAGAATGGACGATGCATGGACGAATCAATGATTCCTTAGATCAAGTGAACGGACTGGATAAGGAAATCAGTCAGCTGATTGCTCGTATGACGAGACAAGTGGAAACGTTAGAACAGAAGCTTGACGAGACTGAAGAAAAAAGAAGACAGCTCATCCTGACACGATGAGCTGTCTGTCATTATATTTATAGTAAGGGTTCTTTTGCTTAGTTCAAGGAGAGTGAAGAGAAAATGAGTAAAACGATGGTATTTCTTATTAGAGGGATGGCAGTCACCGGGGCGCTATTGATTTTATCGATTCCATTTTTCTTTAGTTCTCCCATATCGACCACTCTGATCATTGTCAGTTCGATTTCGTTGATTGCCTTTGTGATGTTTACTGTTTCAGCAATCAGGCTTCGAAAACGGATAGAGGATGAATGACGTGTATTTGTTTTTATGAAACAACAAAATTACCAAAAGGGGGAGAATCATGGAACAACTGATTGAGGGTATCGTACAAAGCGTGAGACCGGATCAACGAACGCTGATTGCTATCTCCGGACACGGGGCAGCCGGAAAATCGACGTTGGCAGAAAAATTACGGGAACGACTCGGTGATATAAACCTGCTTCACACAGACCCGTATATTACAGATTCACAGTTGCGGAAACAAACGATCCTCACGTATCAACACGATGGAACGACCCATCAGTATAAGATGACGGCGTGTCATCCGGCCGCACATCATCTGCTCTCACTCGAGCGAGATGTCCGTATGATTCGGGAAGGGATTGGGTTTTATACGATTGATGTCCCCTATTTAGAGCGGACATGGATTGATCCGGAGAAGCCAATCACGATTATTGAAGGGATGAGTGTCGCATTCCTGGATCTTTCATCTTTTGATCAATCGATTTATCTCTACACAGACGGGGAGACTGAGTTCAAGCGACGTTCGCATCGTGATATTCAGGAACGGGGTATGGAGCTGGACTACTTACACGCTTCACATGTAGAGCGACGTCTGCAATATGAATTGTTCATGCATCCGTATCGCCACCACTTTCAAACTATCGTCAATACGAGTAAGGATGGAATTCAAATTGAAAAAACCGCTCACGAGGAACGGTGACTGAGTAGCGTATCTTCAACGCCAAAGTGATTTGACGCTCTCGAACTCGTCGGCACATTTTTCAATCGATTTGAATCAAAACTCTTCAACGAATGGATTCAGGCGATTCTCTCCGAGTTATCGATTCCAAGATATGTACTTTACACTTCAGAATTAGAAGAAATGAGCACGGTAAAATTATTAAAGAAGGGAGTACCTTACTTTGGAAAAACCGTTACTGTGGATTATAGCGGGTGTAACCCTCGTCTTTTTATTGATGGCTACTCAACTATTACTACCCGTTACCTTTCAAGAAATTTTTTCGATTTTACTAGTATCGATTGTTATAGGATCAATCATAGGTGTGATTGCTTCGATTTTGCATCACTATATTATGACTAGAAAAGAAAAAACTAGCTAAAAACATAGTAAAAAAGTCCGGAAAAGAGAATGGAAAAGAATCTTATTCGGAGCTTTTTGATCGATTAACGAATGCTACACATCATCTTAAAAAGTTATCACCGCTCACGAGGAGCGGTGACTGCGTAACGTATCTTGAATGCCGAGACCGAGCTGTTCCTGTTCGCGCTCGAGCTGCTCCCAGGTGAGGGAACGATGACGCAATTCGACGTCGGTCGCCATCGATTCGAGCGTTCGCTGGGTCTCGATGTTGTCGAGCCAGTAGTAGAGGTCGATCCCGTCTTCATGTAAGCGCCAAAACGATTTGACGACCTCGAACTCATCGGCCCATTCTCCGACCGGCTTGAATCCATACTTTTCAACGAATGGATACGGACGTTCTTCCCCGAGCGGGTCGATTACGTTTCGGACGAACATCGGCTCAAGTCCAGCGTGAGCGGTCGCATCGAGTAATCGTTTCAGTTCAGGCATCGGTTCGATTTCGATGTGTTCGATTACATCAAACCAAACTCGTTTGATGTCCTTGTCCCACAATGTAGCCTCTATACTATACGGGGCGCCGGCAGAAGAGGGTGCGTACATCGTCAACTCGAATGAAAACGGAACGTCCTCTTTCGCTCCAGGCTCTAATACAAGCGATAGTGGAATCGGGACTTCTTGAATATCAGCTTCTCGATTGAACTCGTTTCCTTCCATGGTGATGTCTTTGAACGTCGTCAAGAAGGTCAGGGTGAGTTCCTGTAATCGAACGACATTCGTTGTCGGGTTGGAGACGTGCAACGTACCCGTCACGGTCTGCTTCGGAATGAGTGCTGCCGGGTCAAACGTGATCTCGGCTTCGATCTCCGAAAAGAACCATTTCTTGAATCGATTTCCCCATTTGGACATGGCGGTCGCGCCCCTTTTCTCTGATAGTTTATGCTGTTATATCTGTTCCCGATTCCATTTTTGAAAAAACATTAAGAAAATGGTTGCTTTTTATAACTGTCTCGCTTATTATAGAGGATGTCGAAACAATTCAAACCATCGCGGGGTGGAGCAGTCTGGTAGCTCGTCGGGCTCATAACCCGAAGGTCGTCGGTTCAAATCCGGCCCCCGCAACCAATTTTTATTTAATTTCATATGTCGTCGCGGGGTGGAGCAGTCTGGTAGCTCGTCGGGCTCATAACCCGAAGGTCGTTGGTTCAAATCCAGCCCCCGCAACCAATTTTTAAATGAGATAGCGAAACGATAGCGTTTCGTGTTTTTTTTTGCTTAAAATGAAGTGTACAATGAGTACGTATGAGAAGTGAAAAAGGAGAACCATTCATGTATACATTGATTACGCATTCTGCGGCGGAGACGCAGGCGGTGGCAGAACGTTTGGCCACACTCGTCGAAGCAGGGACGGTCATCACGTTAAACGGTGACCTCGGTGCCGGCAAAACGACGTTCACACAAGGGTTCGCAAAAGGACTCGGTGTCACGCGGAACGTCAACAGTCCGACCTTCACCATTATGAAACAATATAAAGGGCGATTGCCGCTCTATCATATGGATGTCTATCGTCTCGAAGATACGGGGGATGACATCGGTCTTGAGGAATATATCAACGGTGATGGTGTCGCCATCGTCGAGTGGTCGAACTTGATCGAGTCCTCCCTCCCGGAAGAACGCTTGGCCATCACGATTGAACGGGTCGGCGACGAAGAACGTAAACTGACACTTGCTCCGACGGGTGAGCGTTACGTTCAAATCGCCAAGGAGGTGCTCGCATGAAGCAATTGATGATTGATACGGCGACGACACGTTTGTCAGTCGCGTTAAGTGAGGCTGGAGAGATTCAAGCCGAAGCGACGGTAATGGTCTCAAAAAACCATGCGGTCACACTCATGCCGATGATTGAACAGCTCATGGCAGCGGTCAAGTGGACACCGAACATGCTCGAACGCATCGTTGTCACGACAGGACCCGGGTCGTACACGGGAATTCGGATTGGAGTGACGACAGCGAAGACACTCGCCTATACGCTCAATCTTCCACTCATCGGTGTATCTGCCCTTCAGCTCATGGCAGCGGCCCCGAATACCGATTTGCCGGTCGTTTCATTGATTGACGCGCGCCGTGGCAACGCGTATATCGGATATTATCAACACAACAAAGCACTAACACATGATCAGCACGCCTCCGTCTCAGATTGGTTGCGACTGAATAGTCAAGGGCGCTTCCTTGTCGTCGGAGACGTGGAACCGTTCCGTGACGTGTTAAGTGAATATGACTATATCGAAGCACCGGCTGCCCATCGATATGGGCGTGCGAGTGATTTGGTCGTCTTCAGCGATGAGACGAGCGATGTTCACTCGTTTGAACCGGAGTATTTGCGACTCGCCGAGGCGGAAGCGAAATGGTTAGAGGGACAAAACAATGGCTGACGTGAAAATTCGTCGGATGACGTGGCTTGATGTCGAGGAAGTGACGAAAGTCGAAGAAGCGTCGTTCGCCATCCCGTGGACAAAAGAGGCGTTCATGAATGAGATGCTTCGAAATGAACAGGCCATTTACTTTGTCGCGGTCCATGACAAACGGGTCGTCGGGTTTGTCGGCGTTTGGACAATCGTCGATGAAGGACATATCACAAACATTGCCGTCTTACCTGAGTTTCGTGGACAGGGCATCGGCAATCAATTGTTAGCGGAACTTGTCGCGTTCGCCAAGTCAAAAGGACTCGTCGGATTGACGTTAGAAGTCCGCGTGTCGAACGTTGGCGCGCAAAAACTATATGAACAGTTCGGTTTTATGCAAGCCGGTCGGAGAAGACGCTACTATCAGGATAATAATGAAGACGCCTATATTTATTGGGCGAAGTTAGGAAGTGAGTCAGAATGAACACATCACTGATTCTTTCGATTGAGTCGAGCTGTGACGAGACGTCTGTTGCGCTCGTCAAAGACGGAAAGACGTTATTGTCGAACGTCGTCTCTTCTCAAATCGAGAGTCATAAACGATTTGGTGGCGTCGTCCCTGAAGTGGCGTCTCGTCATCATGTGGAGCGCATCACGTACGTGATTGACGACGCATTGAGTGAGGCCGGCGTGACGATGGAAGACGTCGATGCGGTCGCGGTCACACAAGGACCGGGTCTTGTCGGTGCCCTTCTCGTCGGAATCAGTGCGGCCAAGGCGTTGGCATTCGCCCATCAAAAACCGCTCATCGGTGTCCACCATATCGCCGGACACATTTACGCGAACGAACTCGTCGAAGAGATGCAGTTTCCGCTCGTCTGTCTCGTCGTTTCAGGGGGACATACAGAACTCGTCTATATGCCAGAACACGGTGTCTTCGAAGTCATCGGAGAGACACGTGACGACGCGGCAGGTGAGGCATACGATAAGGTCGCGCGCACACTCAGTCTCCCATATCCGGGAGGTCCTGCGATTGACCGCCTGGCAGCGGTCGGGGAAGACACGTACAACTTCCCACGCGTTCGTCTCGAACCGGGTAGCTTTGATTTCAGTTTCAGTGGTTTGAAGTCATCGGTCATCAACGCCGTACACAATGCGGAACAACGGGGAGAGACGGTCATCCCTGAAAACTTGGCGGCGAGCTTCCAGGCGAGTGTAGTCGAAGTGCTCGTCGAGAAAGCGATTCGTGCCGTGAAGGAAAAAGGGGCGAAGCAATTGCTTGTCGCGGGTGGTGTCGCGGCGAACCGTGGCCTCCGCACAGCGCTTCAAGAAGCTGCTACAGCTGAAGGAATTCAACTCGTCATTCCACCGCTTGACCTCTGTGGGGACAATGCGGGCATGATCGGGGTGGCGGCACATCACGCGTATGTGCGCGGTAAGCGCGATACACTAGCGATGAACGCGGTTCCTGGGTTATCCTTAGAAGAGAGCATGACAGTCTAGGGGGAAATAGAGACATGACGAAACGCATCATCATCGGAGGGCTCATCGTACTACTCGTCGTTGCGACGTTCTTACAAGTACGTGAGATCATCCGCGCTTACAATATCGCCTATCAAGAGGAGATTGTTCCAGAAGAGACACGAGTGAAGTCACTCACTGGAGAAGAGGCATTAGAAGGTATCGGTCGCGTGACCGGAGAGAATACGCTCATCAAGTCACTATATGGCTACACAAGTGTCGTCGATCAAGAGCCGGAGCGTGTGATCGTCGTCGATCGCAATCTCGGGGTACAACCAAAAGCGAGCGATGCTTATTATGAAATCGAGCGGGGTCGCGAGGCAACAGAAGAAGAAGCGGCGAAGTTTGATGATTTGATCGAGGAGCTCGACGAACAGCAACTGTTCGCGCAAGTCATCTCGACGCATGAGGCACGTTATGTGACGAATGGCGAAAAACCGATGACGTTCTATAAAGTGTTCACACGTGACGTCGACACGAACGAGGCTGTCTTCTTTATCGCTGAAGACGGGACGAAGCTCGACTTCCATACAATCGGATTCCAACCACTGCGTTACTTCTAACAAAAAGGTTCAGCCACGAGGCTGAACCTTTTTGAGTGCTTCAAGTTGTTGAAGGAATGTATGGGCGAACGCGAGACATGCTTCCTTTTTTTCATCCGTATCCGGGTCGAATTCAATCTTGAGCGCAGGAACAAGAATGTTCGCACCGGCAGTTTGAAAGGCTTGCTCGACGGTATCGACGGCTGCACAATATTTGGGATAATCCGTGTCCCCTGAACCGAAGGCGGCACACGGCAAACCGTTTAGCGACGATTCTTCCAAATCATATACGAAATCCTCGGCCTCATACGGAACATCTCCGTCTCCCCACGTATACGTACCGAGTATGACTGCATCATATTCGGCGAATTGCTCGATACGTAAGGATTCCAAATCGTCAGATATCGATACATCGTGTCCTGCGTCCTGCCATGTATGTCGAATCAGATTCGCGATGTCTTCCGTATTGCCAGACATGCTCACGTACCCAATCAATAGTTTCATTGTCATCACCTCAACAACAGACTAATTGAAAATGATTATCAATGTCAATCTATAATTAGCATGACTTTTGTGATTATGCTTTTAGGTTGGCAACAATCTTCCCGACGACGTGTCGGTCTGAGAGTTCGACCAACTTCTTCGGGATGTCCGCGAACGGAATCGTCTCTTGAATCATCGGTTGAATCTCGCCCGCTGCAAGCAGTTCGAGCATGTGCGTGCCGATGCGGACGATGTTCGCCTCGCTCACGCGGTCCTGTTGATGATGAATCGCATTGAGGGCGACTTCATGGTAGGAGATGACACGTGTGAACGGTTTGATGACACTCATGTCAGGGGCTCCGGCGATATGGGCGATATGTCCGTTATAGGCGATGACTTCGAGGGAAGCGGTCGCCGTCTCACGATCGACGGGATCGATGACGGCATTGACACCGTGACCACTCGTCAGTTCCATCACTCGTTGTTGCCAGTCTTCCGTATTGTAATCGATGGCCTCGTCAGCTCCGAGCTGTTTGACCCAATCATGGTTGCGCGCTGAAGCGGTCGTGATGACACGTTTTCCGAGATACTTCGCCAGCTGAATGGCAAAGCCACCGACACCACCGGCACCCGCGTGAATGAGGATCGTGTCGATCGCATTCATCGGAAGTTTTTCAAAAATGGCTTGGTACGCTGTGAATCCAGCTGTCGGTAAAGCGACCGCATCAGCGAACGAGATGGATGATGGAATCGGGACGACCATGTGCGCTTTGGCACGTGTGAACTCGGCGAAGCCACCCCATTCATTCCAATTGCTGTGGTAGAGGACGCGGTCACCGACTTGTACATTCGTCACGTCATCCGCGACAGCGGCAATTGTACCCGCGACGTCGAGACCGAGGACGTGAGGATATGACCATTCGGGTTTGCCGTTGGTCGCCGTTTTATAGTCGACGGGGTTGAGCCCTGCATATTCTCCTTCAATCAATACCTCACCGGAACGAAGCGTCGGTGTATCGACCTCCTCGATTCGCATCGTCTGCCATGTGTTCGGTTCGTGTAGTAATAAAGCTTTCATCAACTATCCACTCCTTATAAATTTATTTATCGATGTATCCTTTAAACGTTATTTGTCTTATGATTTACTGCCTTTTATACTGAAGATAACGAATACAAAAGGAGTTTACAAAGATGATTGATTTTGAATGGTATCGCAGTTTTATCCACGTGTACCAACAACGTTCAGTGTCGGCAGCGGCGCGTGTCCGCTTTTTGACCCAACCGGCTGTCAGCCAGCATATCGCCGCACTCGAAGCGGAACTCGAGACGTCCCTTTTCACTAGGGCGCCACGTCAGATGATTCCGACGGATGCGGGGAAGGAACTATACACGCAAGTGGTCGGCTTGATCGACCGTCTCGAGGAATTATCGCTTGAGATGAAATACGTCTCAGGGGAGCAACCGCGTCCTGTCCTCAAGTTCGGTGGACCGACCGAGTTCGTCACACATGAGATTATACCCGCTTTGCCGCTTGATGCTGCACAGTACATCGCAGATTTCGGGATGACAGCAGATTTGATCAAACGCTTGGCGGACGGGGAGCTCGACTTTGTCATTGCGACGAAGCGGATGGAGGAGCCGGGGATTCAATATGTCCCGATTGCCGACGAATCGTTTTTGTTAGTGGCACCGAACGATTGGGAAGTCCCGACCGACGAGTTAAAAGACTGGATGGACCGTCAGCCGTGGATCAGTTATGGATTGGAGCTTCCCATCATCCGTCGTTACTACCAGACGCAGTTCGGGGAACGCCCAGACATCCGTCCAGAGATGATCCTACCGAACGTCGACGCCATCCTTGCGGCAATCGAATCGAAGTGTGGCATTAGCATCTTACCGAACTATTTGATTCGGCATGCACTCGAGCGAGGAACGGTTCAAGTCGTGGCGCCGGAGCGTTTTGCGACGAATGTCATTTATCTCGCGCATCGGACTGAGTCAAAGCATGACCCCGTCATCAATCAAGTCATCCAAGCGCTGCAGGATGCAAAATGAAGTAGGACCCACGTGGGCCCTACTTTTTATAATGCGTTTTTTAAGATTGTTGCTACGTCTTGTTGACGGAGTGGGACGTACTGGCCGATCTGTTCAGCGACCATCGCCCGTTCTGCCATCAATTCGAGGTGTGTGGCGTCAATCTCATAATCGCTTAGACGTGACGGTGCGCCGATCGATGTCCAGAAGTCTTGTAACGCCTGAACGGTCTCCTCGACGAGCACGTCATCCGATTTGTCGTTCACGTCAATGCCAAAGACGCGTTCACCGAGTTGAATGATGCGCTCGGGACGTGTCTTCCCGACATAGCGAAGCCATTCCGGGAAGAGAATCGCAAGTCCGCCACCGTGGGGGATATCGTAGACGGCAGAGACCGCATGTTCGATCATATGAGTCGCCCAGTCCGTCTTCACGCCCATCGATAATGTCCCGTTCAAGGCAAACGTTCCGTTCAAGAGCATCGTTTCCCGTGCGTCAAAATCATTCAGGTTTTGAACGAGACGTGGTGCCGTCTCCATCATGGTGCGTAAAATCGATTCCCCGAACCGCTCTTGGAGCAGGGCGTTCTCTGAAGCGTGGAAGTATTGTTCGAAGACGTGCGACATGATATCGACGATTCCGTAGACGGTCTGGTTCGCCGGTACACTCAACGTATACGTCGGGTCGAGTACGCTGAATTTCGGGTAAGTGAGGGGCGAGCCGAACGAGCGCTTATCTTGCGCCTCCCAGTTCGTGATGACGGCCCCACCGTTCATTTCCGATCCCGTTGCCGCCAATGTCAAAACGGTCCCAATCGGTAACGCATCTGTGACGGGGACTTGTCGCGTCACGATGTCCCATGGATTCCCGTCATATTTGGCACCGGCTGCGATTCCTTTCGCACAGTCGATGACGCTCCCTCCTCCGACAGCTAGGATGAAATCGATTTGGTGTTCATGCACTAAATCGATTCCTGTTTGAACTGTCGTCAGACGCGGGTTAGGTTCGACGCCAGAAAGTTCGACGACGGTTACTTGCATATCGGCTAACAGAGCGATTACTTCTTCATAAAGACCGTTCGCTTTGATGCTCCCTCCACCGTATAAGAGAAGGACGCGGTCCCCGTATTGTGGAATTTCGGTACGGAGTGATTCTAGTTGTCCTTTTCCGAATAAGAGTTTGGTCGGGTTATGATATTGAAAACGTTCCATAGGTTAGTCAACCTCCTTGATTTCTTCTAAAAATTGAACGTCGCGACTAGCGAGAAGCGGCTCTGCTTCTTGGCGATACGTTTGATAGTGGGGTGAGGCGATATGCGTATCGAGTGCCGCCTTGTCGGCCCACTGTTCATAAAAGACGAACGCGTCCGGGTTGCCTTCAACACGATGTAACGTATAGAAGACGCAACCTGACTCGGCGCGTGATGGGGTGACGACTTGACGTAAATGTGTCTCAAGCGCGGACCCGAGACCGGGCTTCGCTTGAATCTGAGCTAAGATGGTAATCATCTTCATTCCTCCTCATCTATAAAACCCGCCTGTTCGAGAACAGGCGGGTCGCTCTCTTTCATCGATTGGCAACGAGAAAGAATCGATTAGTTTAATGTGTTGATGACGGCTTTTGCGACAGCAACGGTCGATTGTGGATTTTGGCCTGTTACCAAGTTTCCATCGACTTGAACGTTTTCTGTGAAGTTGTCTGCGAGCACGATGTTCGCACCGAGTTCACGAAGACGCGTTTCAAGCATGAACGGCATGTAGATATCAAGACCAGTCGCACGTTCTTCTTCGTCCGTGAACGTCGCGATCGTTTTACCGTTCACGAGTGGTGTACCGTCAGACAATGTCGCGCCGACTAGACCAGCTGGACCGTGGCAGACAGCAGCAACCGTTTTACCTGCTTCAAATAGTGAACGGATCGCAACATTTAACGCTTCGCTTTGTGGAAGGTCGAACATCGTTCCGTGACCACCTGGCATGAAGATGGCATCAAACTGATCGAAGTTTGTGATCGTCTTCAAATCGATTGTGTCTTCAAGAAGGGGAGCCGTCGCTTGAATGTCAGCCGGTACTTCTCCTTCTAAACTGCGTGCGTCGATTGGAGATTGACCACCGTTCGGGCTAGCGACCGTGATGTCATATCCTTGTTGTTTGAACTCGACGTATGCCTCACCGAACTCGGACAACCATAGTCCAGTCGTGTGACCGTCCTTCATTTCTTTTGCGTTCGTCACGACCATTAATACATGTTTACGCATCTGTCATTCCTCCTAAGAAATCATCCGTTGTTTCGGTACGTGACTAGAATAACGCGCACTTTAACGAAAAACAAATTAAGAAAAAACACCTTATCTATAAATAAATTTATACATAAATGAAAAAGCCGTCCCCTTCAAAAAAAGAGGACGGACTGTTCACGCTTTTGGTTGTCGATAATTCTCCCGATGCCACGTATTGACGCGGCTCACGATGAACACGAGAAGGGCGAGGATCCACATGAAGAGCGTCTCTTCATAGAAGTGGGCCCACACCGATCCAGGCGCATAGAACGTGTGAACGGTCACATCGACTGGCCAGACGACGAACCGGATGAAGAGCGTGCTCATGAGCAGGCCACTGAAGAGACTGAGTAGTATTCCTGGCCACGTCTGAATGATGAAGCCGATGACGACCGGCAGGAAGAAAAAGAGAATAGACGGGACGATGGTCGGCTCCCCGCGGATGAGTTCAGACACGAACTCGGTCCCGGTCGGCACGATGTAGGCGAGTCCCGTGAGGAACGCTTGAATGAACTCGATTCGCATGGCACGGGTACGCATCATGTATGGAGTTCCTCCCATTCCGCATAAAGTGCGGTAATCGATTCTTTCGCTGCGTCCGATTCGGTCGATAACTCCTGGGCACGGGCGAAGTCGTTGAAGACGTCCGGCTCACAAAGCAACTGTTCGATCTCATCAAGACGATTCTCATGTTGCTCAATCGCTTGCTCAATCTCTTCGATGCGCTGGTTGATGCGGCGCTCTTCTCGCTGTTGTTCCTTATCGGCGCGTTGTTTTTTCACGACGACCTGCTTCGTCTCTTCACGGGCGAGTCGCGCCAGTTCCTCGAGTTCTTCTTTCTTCTCGACGTAGTACGAATAGTCTCCGAGATACTCGTCGATGCCGTTCGGTGTGATCTCTAGAACACGCGTCGCGAGTCGATCGATGAAGTAGCGGTCATGCGAGACGAAGAGAATCGTGCCCGGATAGTCGAGGAGGGCATTCTCCAAAATCATCTTCGAGTCGAGGTCCAAGTGGTTCGTCGGCTCGTCCAGGATGAGGAGGTTCGGTTGCTCGAGCTTCAGCTTGGCCAACGTGAGTCGTGCCCGTTCGCCACCGGATAGTTCATGAACACGCTTCATGACGTCATCGCCACTGAAGAGGAACTGTCCGAGCAGACTCCGCACTTCTTGCTCGCGCATGAGCGGCCAGTCGTTCCAAATCTCATCGATGACACGGTTCGCGTCAGACAAGTTTTGTTGCTCCTGGTCGTAGTAGCCGATTTCGACCCCCGTCCCGTAACGGATGTCACCGGTGAGGGCGGTTTGTTGTTTCGTCAACACTTTGAGAAGTGTCGACTTCCCGACCCCGTTCGGACCGACGAGCGCGACGGATTCCCCGCGCTGTAGCTGGAAACGGAGATTTTGAGCGATTGCTTCCTCGTATCCGATGGCGAGGTCACTTGCGCTCAATACATCGTTCCCGCTCTGGCGTTTGATAGAGAACGAGAGGACGGCACTGCGTTCGTCACCATCCGGAGCATCGAGTCGGTCGACTTTCTCGAGACGTTTCCGCACGCTTTGTGCACGTTTCGTCGTCGTCGCCCGGGCGATGTTTCGTTGGATGAAGTCCTGCATCTTGGCAATCTCTTCTTGCTGCGACTCGAACTGCTTCTTCTCTTGTTCGTAGAGGGCCGCCTTCTGCTCGAGATACTTCGTATAGTTCCCGACGAAGCGGCGGCTCCGATGACGTGACAACTCATAGACGACCGAAACGACGCGGTCGAGGAAGTAGCGGTCGTGGGAGACGATGAGGACGGCACCTTTATAGCCGCTCAAGTACTTCTCTAGCCAGGCGAGCGTCTCGATGTCCAAATGGTTCGTCGGCTCGTCCAAGATGAGCAGGTCGGGACTTTGAAGGAGCATCTTCGCCAAGGCGAGACGTGTCCGTTGTCCCCCGGAGAGTGTGTCGATTCGACGCTCGAAGTCGTCCGGATAGAAGCGCATCCCGTGAAGGACTGAGCGGATCGTCGCTTCATATTGGTAACCGCCACGCTCTTTGAACGTATGTTGCTCTTCATCATAAGAGGAGAGGAGGCGTTCGTATGCAGCGGCGTCGTTTAGGATTCGTTCGGAGCCCATGTCAGCCTCCATGCGACGGAGCGTCTTCTCTTGCTCGATCAAGTCCGTGAAGACGGTGAGCATCTCATTCCAGATCGTCTCGTCGGATTCTAACCCTGAGTCTTGGGCGAGATAGCCGATCGTGACGTCTTTTGGCTTCATGATGTCCCCGGAGTCATAGTTGTATTCACCAGCGATGACTTTCAAAAGCGTCGACTTCCCGGCCCCGTTACGACCGACAAGGGCGACGCGTTCGCCTTCCTGGATTTCGAGTTTTACGTTTTCTAAAATCGGCTCGACGCCGAAGGATTTGGATAAGTTGTTGACTTGCAGTAGGATCAAGTGAAAAAACCCCTTTCTCTCTATTTAGTATACTGTATTTTTCAGCGATTTTAGGTATATTCGTTGAGTGGTCATGTGAATTCGTTTACAATCAAGGTGTATGAAATTCAGATTCGTTTGTAACGTGTCGTAAAAAGGAGGCTCTTTCCGTTGAGTCAAAACGAACCAAAGATTCCACAAGCGACAGCCAAACGGTTGCCACTATACTATCGATTTATTCAAAGCCTGCATGCTTCAGGGAAACAACGTGTCTCTTCAGCAGAACTGAGTGAGGCGGTCAAGGTCGATTCGGCTACGATTCGCCGTGATTTCTCGTACTTCGGTGCGCTCGGTAAAAAGGGATATGGCTATAACGTGCAGTATCTGTTAGACTTTTTCCGAAAGACACTGAATCAAGACGAGATTACGAATGTCGCCTTGGTCGGAGTCGGTCACCTTGGGACGGCATTCGTCAACTATAACTTCCTTAAAAACAATAACACACATATCGTCGTCGGGTTCGACGCAGACGAGACAAAAGTCGGCACGACGATGTCAGGCGTCCCAATTCATCACGTCGATGAGATGGAACAAATCATGAAGCAAAACAAGATCGACGTCGCCATTTTGACGGTACCTTCTGCTTATGCGCAGTCCGTCGCAGACGACTTGGTGCGTTTCGGCATCAAGGGCATCTTGAACTTCACACCGGCACGACTCACTGTACCGGATACGGTTCGCGTCCATCATATCGATTTGTCGATTGAGCTGCAGTCACTCATTTACTTTATGCAACACTATCCAACCGCTGAGGGGGTCCATCAATAATGGAATTACTAGCATCATCACTCGTCGTCGGGATTCCGGGTGGGGCGAGTCTATTCATCATCGCCATCATCGCGCTCATCATCTTCGGACCGAAGAAATTGCCGGAGTTTGGTCGCGCGGCCGGACAAACGCTTCGTGAGTTCAAAAATGCAACGAACGGCATGATGAACGAGCATGACGAGAACGACAAGAAAGCTATCGAAAAGAAAGAGCAGTAAGCCATGAATCATCAACCTGATCAAGAGCGGGAACTCACCGATCACTTGACAGAGCTGCGGAGACGACTGATGCTATCTGCATTTGTCGTCTTTGCCTTCTTTTTGATGGCTTTGCCGAGTGTCAAATATGTACTCGCGTATTTGCAAAAAGACCTCGTCGAACGCGGGCTCGAACTGAACGCCTTTGGGGTCGCGGACCCGCTCATGATTTACTTGAACTTGGCGCTCATCATCGGCCTTATCGCGGCGAGCCCATTCCTACTGTATCAAGTGTGGGCGTTTGTCGCACCCGGTCTGCATCCGAATGAGCGGAAAGGCACGCTTGCCTATATCCCGATCATCTTCGGACTGTTCTTGATCGGCCTTGCGTTCGCCTACTACTGGTTGTTCCCGCTCGTCCTCGACATCTCGACGGACCTCGGGCAAGACCTCGGACTCGAACAAATCATCGGGGCCAACAATTACTTCACGTTCTTGTTGCAGCTGACAATTCCGTTCGGTCTATTGTTCCAACTACCGGTCGTCATGATGTTCTTGACCCGAATCGGTGTCGTGACCCCGTACTTCTTATCAAAGATTCGAAAGTACGCATACTTCGCCCTATTCGTGATCGCGGCATTCATCACACCGCCGGATTTGACGTCGCACCTCATGGTGTCGTTACCACTCTTCTTCCTATATGAAATCAGTTTATCGATTTCACGTATCACCTACAAAGGGGTGCTGCGCCGGGAAAAAGAGGCGATGGTGCAAGAACAGATGGATTTAATGAAACAGATGAATGAAAAATGAGCATCGTTCCGTAAGTGGGATGATGCTTTTTTGTTGTGACATACTGTTATGATAGGAAACGAGTGATTGAGAAAATTTTCCATTTTATATGCTATAATAAAAAGAGGCACAGATGTAAGGGAGGATGCACGATGATTCGGGAGTACAACGGAGAGGACTTTATATTGCTAGGCACGATGACAACCATCTTACTGTTTTTCTTATTTTTCTCTATACAATCTCGATCGCGACGTCAATTCATCGTTTCGTCGTTCCTACTCGTGACTGGCTATATCTTCTTTCTTGTCGGAATGACAATCGTACGTGGTTGGGACGCGATTGGCTGGCTTGCACTAGGGCTGATCCTGTACGTGCTTGGTATGATTCTTCACGTTGGCATTGTCATTTATCAGAAAGTGAAAAGTAGACGTGAAGGACAGTCTTGAAAGAGTTGTTCCAATCAAGTTATGAGGAGGTAAAAAGGATGAATGACATTATCATTTTGCTCGTATTGCTGTTTGGACTGACACTGGGAGTCATCATTTCAACGTATCAAATGATTCGAACGAAGAAACAAAGGCCTTTTCCATTCATCTTGAATACAGTATTAGTCGTAAGTGGCTATACGCTATTGGTTGGCAGTTTAATGCTTGGATACGGATGGGGAGCATTGTGGTGGGCGGTCGTTGGGCTCGCTATGAACGTCTTCGGTTTGATCGTGCATCTATTTGTAATAAGCTATCATCTATTGAAAAAGCGGCGAGTCCGGTCATGAGAATGAGCGGATTTTTTCTGTTCAAACTTTAGACACTTTTAAGTGAAATAGTGAGCAAAGTCATTGAATCTTATATTGTGAAATAGTACACTAAGGTCAAGAAGTAAATGTGATATTTATCACAATATAAAATGAAACGTATTGTTTAACATAAAAGGAGAGACGACTCATATGAAAATCGCAGTCATCGGATGTACACACGCAGGAACAGCAGCAGTCAAAGGATTACTCGCCAAGCACGACAATCTCGATATCACCGTTTACGAGCGGAACGATAACGTCAGCTTCCTCTCGTGTGGGATTGCGCTCCACGTCGGTGGTGTCGTCCAACGTGCGGAGGAGTTATTCTACTCGTCTCCACGTGAACTTGAAGAACTCGGTGCGACGATGCGCATGAAACATGACGTCTTGTCGATCGACTCCGAAGCGAAGACGGTCCACGCTAAAAATCTTGAGACCGGTGAAGACGTGCATGACACGTATGATCGCTTGATCGTCACGACGGGTTCATGGCCGATTGTCCCGACGCTCCCAGGAATCGAAATGAATGGAATCGAGCTCTGTAAAAACTACGCGCACGCCCAACGCATCATCGAGCGGGCGACAGACGCGACGAAGATTGCCGTCATCGGGGCTGGCTATATCGGGGTCGAGCTCGTCGAAGCGTTCGAAGCATACGGAAAACACGTCACATTCATCGATAGTGCCGACCGCATCTTGAACAAGTATCTCGACAAGTCGTTCACGGATCAATTGGAAGCGGATATGACAAGTCGCGGAATCGACCTCGAACTCGGTCAGACGGTCGAGGCATTCCGTGGAACGAGCGGAAATGTCACACATGTCGTGACGGACAAAGGTGAATTCGAAGCGGATCTCGTCATTCTCTGTGTCGGATTCCGTCCGAACACGGGACTCTTAGAAGGACAGGTCGATATGCTCGGGAATGGTGCCATCATCGTCGATGAATATATGCGTACGAGCAACCCGGATATCTTTGCGGCAGGGGACAGCTGTGCCGTCTACTACAACCCGGCGCGTACACACGCCTATATCCCACTTGCGACGAACGCTGTTCGCATGGGGACGCTCGTCGCGGAGAACATGATGCAACCACGCGTCCGTTACCAAGGGACACAAGGAACGTCAGGACTTCGACTCTATGACTGGAATATCGCGTCGTCTGGTTTGACGGAAGAAGCGGCAGCACTCTTCGGACTCGAAGTGGAGAGTGTCGTCATTGAAGACGCCTATCGTCCGGAGTTCATGCCGACCGCAGAGAAAGTCGAATTCAAACTCGTCTATGAAAAAGAGACGCATCGCATTGTCGGTGGACAAGTGTTATCGAAAGCAGATTTGACGCAAGCGGTCAACACGCTCTCGCTAGCCATCCAAAACGAGATGACGATCGAAGAGCTCGCCTATGTCGACTTCTTCTTCCAACCACACTACAACAAGCCATGGCACTTCCTGAACAGCGGAGCGCTTGAAGCGATGAAAGACAAAGTGAATGCCTAACCAAAAAACGCGGAAGCTCATGGCTTCTGCGTTTTTTATAGATAGCGTGGTTCATCTTTCATCAAATTGGCAAGAAGGATGTAGATGAGAAAGTTAGCCGGCAAAAAGACGAATAGTAGCCGAATACCGAGTGATGAGATATTCACGTATTCAGCGATCCCGCCGCATACTCCGGCAATAGAGCGGTCCGTCGCCGACTTTCGAAGTGTACGTTGCATAGCAAAGCTCCTTATGAGTTGATATGTAAATTTTACCATATGAGTGTATGGAAAAGCGCATCAATTCAATTGATGCGCTACTGTTTATTTCAAGATGTCGACGAGTTCATCGAGCACTTGGTTGGCAGACAAGACGCCACCAGACGTGTTCCAAATATCATCACTGACTTCTGTCACTTCCCCTGCTTTGACAGCATCGAGGTCTTTCCACAACTGATTCGATTGCCATTCTTCGGCTGTCTTCGACCCGTCTGCTCCACCATATGTGAAGTAGACGATGTGGTCGCCTGCCATCTCCGGGATCCGTTCCATCGCGACTGGCTCAGCGAATTCCGCTTTATCTTGTGACGCTGGACGTTTGATGCCGACATCGTTAAGAATGACGCCGGAGAAGCTGTCATTGAAGTAGATGCGTGACTCGCCAGGAAGGAAGCGGACGACCGAGAGTTCTTTATTCACGGCGTCTCCGAGTTCTGCTTTCGTATCTTCGACGTGCTGTTCGTAGTCGGCCAACCCTTGATTGCCTTCCTCTTCTAGGTTGAGTGCGTTCGCATAAAGGGTGAAGTTCTCTTGCCAATCACCTTTGAGCGTCTCTGACATGACCGTCGGTGCGATGGCGTTTAACTTGTCATAGATGTTCTCTTGACGAAGTTTCGTTCCGATGATGAGATCGGGTTCCAATTTTGCGATGGCCTCTAGATTGACTTCGCTTTCTGTCCCGACTTCCGTGACGTCTGTCATCTCGGACTCAATGTGCGGGTACCACGGGTCGCCGTTCCATGATTTGACGGCTCCGACTGGTTTGACGCCGAGGGCGAGAAGGGCTTCTGTCCCTTCGTTCGTCAAGACGACGACGCGTTCCGGGTTTTCAGGTACGTCCGCCGTTCCCATCGCGTGCTCAATCGAGCGAGTCGCAGTTTCTGAACTTGTATCGTTCTCTGTATCGTCAGACCCGCCGCAAGCAGCGAGGACGACGGTTAAGCAAAGCGTAAGTAACGCGAGCATCCATTTTTTCATTACAATTCTCCTCTATGTAGGTGATTTTCCTTCCTGACTATAAGTGATAATGATTCTCACTGTCAACCCCTTTTTCTGGAACGCAATATTTGCTATGGTAGGAAAGGAAAGAAGTGAGGACATGAAAAAACCTTGGATCAAATTACTTTTCTTGATCATCTGTTTACCTATCTTAAGTTATATCTCCTTGCGCGTCGGTGTGATTGCGGTCAGCCATCAAGATGTGATGACGTTCCAAGCGAACGGGTCATCTCAAGCGATGATTGCGTTAGCCGACAATCGCATCCCACGGACGGTCGTCGCGCTACTCGTCGGTAGTGTCCTAGGTCTCGCCGGGCTCATTTTTCAACTCGTGACCCGTAACCCGCTCGCATCTCCTGATATTTTGGCGGTGAATGCCGGAGCGAGTCTGGCCATCGTGCTCGTAACGCTTTTTGGGTTCAGTAGTATCGCCTCGTTCACGACAGCCTCGCTCATCGGAGCATTTGTTGCCGGCGTGATTGTCTATCTACTGAGTGCGAACGGAGGGAACGTCATGTATATGACGCTTGCCGGGGCGTCGCTTGCCGCTCTATTCAGCTCATTTACCCAGTCAATCATCGCGTATGAGGAAGGCGCGCTTGATGAGGTACTGTTCTGGTTGACCGGGTCGGTCGCGGGACGATCGCTCACGCTCGTCGAGACGTTGTTGCCATGGATGGCGGCGGCGGTCATTCTCGTTCTCTTGCTCAGTAAAGAGTTAGAGACATTATCGCTCGGAGACCAGGTCGCCCGTTCACTTGGACAAAATGTCGGCATCATCAAGTTCATCGCGGTGACGCTCGCCGTCGTGCTCTCCGCATTCGGAGTGGCGCTTGCAGGACCAATCGCATTTGTCGGTCTGCTCGCTCCGCATTTGGCGAAATATCTGTTCGGGACGGCATTTTTCGCTCGTCTCGCCGGAAGTGCTCTCATCGGTAGCGTCCTATTGCTTGCGGCGGATATTCTGGGACGCGTCATCCTGTTCCCACGCGAAGTGACCGTTGGGGTCGTACTCGCCGTCATCGGTGGGGCATTCTTCATCTATCTCGTCAGTGTCAGACAAGGAGTCTTTAAATCATGAAAACATTTCGCTTTCGAAAAGGTCCTGTCTCGTTCACGCTCCGGAAGCGTGAAATCGAGTTGGCGCTTCTACTTGTCGTCGGATTGCTCGTGTCGATTTATTTCGGGCTCGCCATCGGTGACACATTCCTTAGTCCCGCCTCACTCGCTGCCCTGTTCATCGGGGCAGGGGATGCATTCGAGCAGCTCGTCGTCTTCGAGTTTCGGATGCCACGTGTGTTGATGGCAATCACTGCCGGCGCAAGTCTCGCCGTCAGCGGTCACTTGTTACAACTGACAATCAAAAACGAACTGGCATCCCCGGAGATTTTCGGGATTGTCGGAGGTGCAGGGGTTGCGACGGCTACGTTCTTCACCGTTTTCTCGGATGAGCGAACGAATCAGCTGTCAGTGCCGCTCGCCTATATCCCAATCGCTTCGTTCCTTGGGGCGATTGTTGTCGGGATGTTCCTCTTCTATTTGTTGAAACGTGGAGTCCCACCTGTCCGGCTAGCACTTGTTGGGATTGGAATCAGCATCTTCTCGCAAGGGATCGTTCAGTTCATGATGCTCGCCTCGAACGTTTACCGAAAGAACGATATCCAACAATGGCTCACCGGTACAGTCTACGCCGCGACGTGGAATCAATTGAAGATTATGGTGCCGTTCGTCCTTCTCTTTTTGCTGGCAGCCTTCTTGATTGAACGTCATGTTCGTCCGCTTCATATCAGTGAAGCGACAGCGACGAGCATCGGCGTACCGGTACGAGGGATTCAGCGTGGGACGTTGTTGCTTTCCTGTTTACTCGCCGGTATTGGTGTCGCCTTTGTCGGTGCAATCGGTTTTGTTGGGTTGATGGCACCTCATATCGCCCGACAAGGGTTGAAGCTCCCTTACATTTGGGCGACGCTGCTTGTAGGGGCGACGATTGTCGTGTTGGCGGACGTACTCGCTCGGACGATTTTTTATCCGTATGAACTACGGACCGGCGTGATGACAGCCGTCATTGGAGCACCGTATTTCTTCTACTTACTTCGACGGATGATGAAAGGAAGCATGAGATGAACACATTTGATTTGAACCACGTAACCATCGGATATGAACAGAAGACGGTGCTCGATCAATTATCATTCTCCATCCCACATGGGAAAATCACCGTCCTTCTCGGCGCGAACGGCTGCGGGAAGTCGACGCTCCTCTCGACGCTTGCGAGACAGCGAGATGCACTTGGCGGGGAGATCGCATTTCGAAACAAACCGCTCGATTCGTATCGAGCGAAAGAGGCGGCTCGACTCATGGCCTTCATGCCACAAGTGAACGTGGCACCGGATGGATTGACCGTCGAACAGCTCGTCCGATTCGGGCGTTATCCGTACCAGACGTTCTTCAAACGATATTCGGAAGACGATGAACGGGCCGTCGAACGGGCACTCGCCTTCACCGATACGGTATCGCTCCGTGACACGCTCGTCAGCAACCTTTCCGGGGGACAAAAGCAACGGGTATGGATCGCATTGGCACTCGCTCAAGAATCGGAGACGATTTTGCTCGATGAACCGACGACATACTTGGACATGTCGCACCAAATCGAGATTTTAGATTTGATGTATCGGTTGAATCGATTGGAAGGAAAGACGATCATCATGGTACTTCACGATCTTCACTTGGCCTGTCGCTATGCTGATCATGTCATCGCATTAGCTGGCGGTAATGTGTATCGCGAAGGAAGTCCGAACGATGTCGTCGATGAGACGTTCATGAAAGACGTATTCGGTCTCAAAGTCGTGGTGACCGAGGATCCGCTATACGGGACACCGCTCTGTGTACCGTATTCACACTATGAGTTGAATGAAAAACGACCGACCTGAACCTAGTCTGCGGACTAGGTTTTTTTACGGAAAAGCAGGGAAAAAGAGTAAGGTAAGTGCGCGTCATGTTTTCTACCTAAAAGGAGGAATTTTTCATGGCTAAAAAGGAAAAACAACCGTATCACATCGTCACGTTCACGTTCCCAGAAGAGGCGATTTCGTATCAGGCGTTCAGTAAGCTTAAAAAGTACCATTCGGATGGGCTCGTCGGTTTTGAACAATTGGTCGTCATCAAGCGTGAAGAGAACGGGGCGTTCTCGTTTGAGGATGCGGCGCAGCTCGCACCGGTCAATAAGTCGACGAAAGGTGCGCTCATCGGGATGGCGGTTGGAATCCTTGGAGGTCCGTTCGGTATCCTGTTCGGGACACTCACAGGTGGTCTCATCGGCGGCACGAAAGACGTAAAACATTTACAAGGCATCCAAGACACGTTCAAACGGACGGTCGGTAACATCGAACCAGGTCAGACCGGGGTCATGGCAATCGGAGAAGAATTCGACCCATCGATTTTAGACGGGCTTGCAGAAGAGTATGGAGGAACGGTCACGCGGACAGACGAGGAGCTGTGAATCATGAAACTCGGAATTTTAGGTGCCGGGAAAGTGGGACGCACGCTCGGGGAGCAGTTCGAACGAGCGGGCTATGAGGTGCTGTACGGGACACGGACGGAGCGAGAAGGCACACTGACCTTACAAGAGGTCGCCTCGACGAGCGATGTTCTATTGCTCTGTACACCGTTCGCGGCCGCAGTCGATCTGTTACCGACACTCGACGGACTAAATGGGAAAGTATTGATCGATGTGACGAATCCGATCGCGATAGAGTTTAACGAGGTCGAGCGACCGGACGGGGTGTCGGGTGCGGAATATTTGCAACGACTCATTCCTGATACGAAAGTTGTGAAGGCGTTCAATCAGACAGGGGTCGAGAATTTAGGCGATCCGGATGGCTCCGTCATGTTCGTCGCGGGTGAAGATGAGGAAGCGGTGCGGCTTGTCGTCGAACTATCGAACAAGATCGGCTTCGATACGCATCCGCTCCACGGGCTGAAGCTTGCTCGTGAGTTGGAAGGGTTGGCGTGGCTCTGGATTCATAATGCAGTGAAAGAGCGAAAATCACGGGACTTCGCCTTCTACTTAACAGAACATTAAAAGACGATCGGGGCGATATGCCTCAATCGTCTTTTTTGATTAGAAACCTGTATAGCGATCAGAGCGTGTTTGAAGCAGCTCAATCGTCTCGCGCTCAATCTGCTCGACTTCCCGTTGTTGCCAACCTGGCATGAGGAACGCATCGACGAGTGCCCAAATGCCTGTGATGAATGCACCGAGACCGAGCGTCAAGACGACGAGTAGGAACATGGCGATTCCTGAACCGATTTTTTTGAAATAGAAACGGTGCGCACCAAATGCACCGAGGAAAAACCAGAGCAAGTAGGCGACGAGCAAGCTACGTTTTCGTTTTTCGACTTCGCTGTTCACGAGTAACATTTCTTCTGTCGTCAAATCCATACGCGAATAATTCATAGGACTCCAACTCCCTATCCATAATTGTTATAATGAGTTCGCACTCAAGTATATCGGAAAATGGATTTGTTTCCATGATTTCCTAAAAAGAAAAGAGGTTCTTTATGCTTTTTCCGATTTTGACGTTCATCGTCGCTTTCGTACACGTCGTTGGTGGGGCGGTTGCCCTTTATCAATATCCGCAATATAAACGTATGGCAATCAGTGCCATCGTACTCGGGTTCGTCTACGGTGGATTGACCGTGGCGGTGATTGGATTATGAAGTGGGGGTCAAACGGATCACTTCGTTCGCGTCTTCAAATGCAGAACGGCTATCAGTTAGGGACATACTTATTTTTAGGTCTCATCATTTTTGATTTACTCTTAGGTGACGTTCCAAGAATCTCGTTTGCGATGTATGCCTTGTTCTTTTACTTTTGGCAGCGGGAACGCGTAGAGAAAGAAGAGAAGGGGTTGGCGGAGAAGATGAAGCGGAAGTCGGATGAGTGGACGATCACACTTGTCGTCTTGCTTTGTTTAGTAGGCTATGTGGTCTCCCTTGGACTACAATATCCATCTGTTTCGTTGCTCGAACTGAGCATTTATGGCTTCTCGACAATCTTCTGCATCCGGGCCTTGACCTTGATCTATGCGATGCACCAACAACAGCTCGACTAAAAACCATCCTTCCACTGAGAAAGGATGGTTTTTATTTAGGATGCCGCTCGTCGCAGGACGAGCTTTTCTTTTACATAAATGCCGCTATAGACGAGTAAACAGCCGAAGCTGACCAACAGTCCGATGTAGACGCTCATCATGAACGGGGTGAGAAGCGACCCGATCAAAATCGTCGAGCGTGATAAGAAGTCGGCACCGGCAAATGACGTTCCGGCAAACGCTGAGTACGCACCACGTCGGTCTTCTGGCATCATGTTCGCCTTCTCCGTATTTAATACCGGTGAGTACAATAATTCGCCGAACGTTGCGATGAGCATGAAACCGAGAAGAAGGAACATCGAGTTCGCACTCGTGATGACGGCGTACCCAATCGTGTACAATGCGAGCCCGCCGAGTAGCGTGTGCTTGTTTGAGAAACGGGAGGCGAGACGTTGAATGAAGAACGTCAACGCGACGACGATGAGCGTGTTCTCGATTTGAATGAGACTCATCATCCGCACCCCGTTGATCGTCCATGATTCAATCGAGAGCGGTTCGAATGAATCGGCGAGCCGGACCGCGACATAACTGCCCATTGAGAACTCAGCAGCGAGGATACACATCGAGCCGAAGACGACTTTGACGAACGGGCGGTCACGCCAGGCGATTTGATAACTTTGGAACACGTCGACGAAGACGAGGCGAAGCTTTTGAGAGGTCCACGTCCGTTTCGTGTCCTCGAGGAAGATGGCGTACGCGATCGGCAACATGCTCGACGTGAACGTCAAAATCCAAAATAGTAACAATTGATTGCTGACATAGAGCCAGCCCCCGAGTGCCGTCCCGATCGTGATGGATAAGTTGATCAACCAGTAATCGAGCGCGTACACGGCTTTTCGGTTCTCAGGCGTTGTCGCATCGATGATGATGGCGCTCATCGCAGGCCGCCCGAGGTTGTTCGTGACCGTGAAAATCGTATAGGCGATCATGAAAATGATCATCTGGTCGAACTGAAGACTGAGCGTCATGACGAGAAACATCGATGCTGTGAGACTTGCCGTCAACACGAGAAGTCGCTTTCTTGAAAACTTATCGGCGAGATAGCCCCCGATCAACCCGATCACGTATCCGAGACAGACGAGCGAGATCAAGAAGACGCCCGCGATCCATTCATTGAACGCTTTGACAAAGAGAAGTGCCATGAACGGCATGATGGCGAATGAGACCGAACGATTAAAAAATGATGTTACGAGTCGAACTTTTATTGGTTTAGGTATATCTTTCCATTTCATCTTGTCACCTTCCATTCTGTAACTGTATGATAAACAAGACAACGGATTTGAAAAATGGACGACATGGGGAAATGATGTCCACTTTTAAGGGGGATGTGACGTGGATGCGTATTTATTTCGATTGTGGAAAGAGTGTCGCGATGGGGCGTACACGATTTCTGATATGGCGGAAGCCATTCATTTAAGCCCGAAACAGACGAAGCGTCATTTGGCACGGTGGCAAGAAGAAGGGTGGCTCACGTATACGAGCGGACGTGGACGGGGGAATTTGACGCGTCTCGAATGGTTGCGTCACGTCGAGCGTGATTTAGCCAAACAGCTGCTCGAACGCATGGAGAAAGAGTCAGTCGAGGCAGTGACGAATCAACTGGAGTGGGACTGGTCGCCGGCACAGGCGGGACGGTTCATGCGCCAGCTCGAGAAGAAGTTCGGTTACGTCCAGACGTCGAGTGATGCGCTCATCATCCCGCGCCGTCGTCACTTTTTGACGACACATCCGCTCGAGGCGGCTGACATCCACAGTGCCCACCTCGTCCAGAACGTCTTCAATCGTCTGTTCATGATTGACGCGTCTGGTGAGGTCACAGGGGAGCTTGCGCATCACTATGAATGGCAGGGGAATACGCTCGTCTTGTTTCTTCGGAAAGGGGTCCGATTCCATGACGGGTCGCTCATGACGAGTAAAGATGTGACGAAAAGTTTACGTACACTCGTTCAGTCTGATGCGTATCGGTATATGTATCGGCACGTCCGGCATATTGCATCGAACGGCACGTATCGCGTCGACGTCACGCTCGACCGGCGTCGGAATTCGTACATCCCGAAACTGTCGATGATTCATACGAGTATCGCTAAAGGAAGTGTCGGGACGGGGCCGTTTCAATTGGATCGCCATGACAAGGAGAAGACGGTCCTTCTCGCCTTCGAGAATTATTTCGGGGTGCGGGCGCTCCTCGACCGGGTCGAGTTCATCAAAGTGCCGGACGGATACGATCCGACGTATCGCATCTCATCAAGGGATTCCAAAGAAACCGGACACATCTCGACACCGTCCGGGTTCGGGCTTGTCATCTTGAACAGTCACCCGAATAGTGTGTTCGCCAATGAAGAAGCGAGACATTACATGCATCGATTGATTGCGGAGATTCGACCGGCAATCGGGACACGGAATGAACGGAGAACGCCGAACGACCGAGGGTTTCTCGGTTCGCTGAGCGGGACGTATCGCATTCCAAAAGGAACACCCGTCACGTTCGACCGACCGATTCGAATCAAACAGACGGACTTCACGAACGATACGACCGACTGGATTGCCGAAATGTTAACGCGTCACGGCATTGCTTATGAGTTCGTGCCCATCAGCTTCAAAGATTCAATCCATGACAAGACGTATTATGAATACGTCGATTTGGTCGTTCACGGGGAAGTGTTCGAGCGGAACATCACGCTCGGGTTCGAACAGTTCATGACGAACGAGTACTCGCCCCCGCATAAAGTGTTCCCTTATATAGAGGGGATGGTGGAGCGGGTCAGGCAATATGATGACCTGCCGTTTGAAGACTGGTTGCCGCTGCACCGGGAGATTGAACGCGAGTTGAAAGAAAAGTCGTATTTCATCCCGCTCTATAACGAGGAGCGGACCATTCCGTTCCCGGTCGAACTGAAGGACGTCTGTGTCGACTTGTTCGGCTATTTTGATTTTGCGAAACTATGGATTCCATCATAAGGAGAGATATTGTGCGTAAGAAGTTACTAATTGGGTTTATGATTTTTTTTGTAGGACTGTTTTTGTTTGCGCTATGGGATGGTGTGTTTCTTAGCATGACAATTGTGGGTCTAGGATTCACCATCTATGGTTATCGACACGAAGAGATTGAGAAGCTTGAGGAAAAGGTGAGCAAAAGAATCATGAGACAAGTCGATGCGACACTCATGAACATCACGATTTACGGTTTGCTGGTCATTGGTGTGGTCATTAATTTCTTCTTAGATAAACCACAACTCTCATTGATTGATACCATTTATGTTGCATTAGGTGTATTGTTCGGTCTGCGCGGACTTCTCATTCGAAGTGTCTATCAAGAAGAGATACAGGATCAATCGAAAGTTACAACCATAAGAAAAACCCCGAGCTCATAAGACTCGGGGTTTCATTATGCGGATTTGTCCGTGCCTTCTTTTTTGACTTTTCGGGCGAGTGCCAAGATTTGATACACTTTGAAAAAGTCGTAAGCGGCGACGGCGATGATGAAGTACGTCCAGAAGCTGAAACCGTACTCTTGTACCGAGAAGTACGCGAGGACGGTGAACAACACACCAAACGATAGACTGAAGAGCATCATCACTTTTAATTGTCGCGGCATAACTGCCACCTCATTTCTACATTAAAAATAGTACGAGCATCACGAGCGCGTTGTTAAACGCGTGGATGGCGATCGGAACGATCAATCGTCTTGTCTTCGCATACGCGTAAGAGAACGCGAAACTCATCGCGATATAGACGAGGAAGCGATTGTCTTGGTGGATGAGTGCGAATAAGATCGAACTGACACCAAAGGCGATCCAGAACCCAAAGCGTGCGTTCAAGTTCCCGAACAAAATATGACGGAAAAGAATCTCTTCGATGATTGGTCCGAGCAAGACGACCGGCAAAATCATCAGTGGAATAACTTCCACCATATCAGCGATGTTTTGTGTGTTCATCGATTCGACGAGTTCGCCCGAGATGGCCGTCTCAATCAAGTTCGCCACGATGACGAGCCCGTATTGCATCAAAATCCCGAGCCCGATCCATTTGACCGTGTCGTTCAAGTTCGACTGGATACCTTGGGCTTTGTATTGTTTCAAGTCTGGCCAGATGAGCAAGATTGACAGAACAATCGTCACACCGAATCCGATGGCGAGCCAGAGCCCGACGAACGTTTCTGTTAGCCATTCCGGTCGTACTTCACTGAGGACGAGCGGGAATAGCTGGACGAACGCATATAGTAAAATCGGGGTGAGGTGCCGGAGACGAATGTTAGGCGCCATCGAAAAACGGGTATTTATCGATTGGTTTGAGTTTAGTGTAGCCAATTCAACACGTCCTTAATCATAAGAGTGAACCTACCTTTTTCTCATTGTAACAAATAAGTTCTCTTGACCGCGAGTAAGAGCATTTTTTAATGTTCCCCACTTGATTTTTTAATCGGCTCATACTACACTTATCAATGTTAGCACTCCTTTTAACTGAGTGCTAAAACCTTACGATACACATTACATCATTCATATTCGGAGGAGGGTTTTTCCATGTTAAAACCACTAGGCGATCGTGTCATCATCGAAGTCGTGGAGAAAGAAGAAAAGACGATCGGGGGCATCGTGCTTCCTGATACGGCGAAAGAAAAGCCGCAACAAGGGAAAGTCGTCGCAGTCGGTACAGGCCGCGTGACGGACGAAGGCAAGCGCATCGATCTCGACGTGAAAGAAAATGATTTGGTCATCTACTCGAAGTACGCAGGTACCGAAGTGAAGCATGATGGAAAAGAGTACTTAATCGTTCGCGAGAGCGATATTCTCGCAATCGTAGGCTAAGCACCATTATTCAAAAACTTTTTTAGGGGGAAATGAACGATGGCAAAAGATATCAAATTCTCAGAAGATGCACGTCACGCGATGCTTCGCGGCGTCGACGCACTCGCTGACGCAGTCAAAGTAACGATTGGACCAAAAGGACGTAACGTCGTCCTCGAGAAAAAATTCGGTTCACCACTCATCACGAACGATGGTGTGACAATCGCGAAAGAAATCGAACTCGAAGACCGCTTCGAAAACATGGGCGCGAAACTCGTTGCTGAAGTTGCGTCGAAGACGAACGAAGTCGCAGGGGACGGTACGACAACAGCGACAGTCCTCGCACAAGCGATGATTCGTGAAGGACTCAAGAACGTCACGGCGGGCGCGAACCCGATGATCCTTCGTAAAGGAATCGACAAAGCGGTCACACGTGCGCTTGAAGAGTTGAAAGCCATCTCGAAACCAATCGAGTCAAAAGAAGCGATCGCACAAGTCGCGGCTATCTCGGCAGCGGACGAAGAAGTCGGCGAATTGATCGCAGAAGCGATGGAGCGCGTCGGCAACGACGGTGTCATCACAATCGAAGAATCGCGCGGCTTCACGACAGAACTCGATGTCGTTGAAGGGATGCAGTTCGACCGTGGCTACCTGTCACCATACATGATCTCAGACTCTGACAAGATGGAAGCGTCACTCGACAACCCGTACATCTTGATCACAGACAAGAAAATCTCAAACATTCAAGAAATCATCCCGGTGCTCGAGCAAGTCGTGCAACAAGGGAAGCCGATCTTGATCGTCGCAGAAGATATCGAAGGCGATGCCCTCGCGACACTCGTCTTGAACAAACTCCGTGGTACGTTCAACGCGGTAGCCGTCAAAGCACCAGGATTCGGTGACCGTCGTAAAGCGATGCTTGAAGACCTCGCGACACTCACAGGTGGTCAAGTCATCACAGAAGACCTCGGTTTCGATCTCAAATCAGCATCACTCGACATGCTCGGTCGCGCATCGAAAGTCGTCGTCACAAAAGACACAACGACTGTCGTCGAAGGTGCAGGGAACGAAGACGCGATTAAAGCCCGCGTTCAAACGATCCGTAACCAAATCGAAGAGACAACGTCTGACTTCGACCGTGAAAAACTCCAAGAGCGTCTCGCGAAACTCGCAGGTGGCGTAGCCGTCGTTAAAGTCGGTGCAGCTACGGAGACAGAGCTCAAAGAGCGTAAACTCCGCATCGAAGACGCACTCAACGCGACACGTGCAGCTGTTGAAGAAGGAATCGTTGCAGGTGGTGGTACATCACTCATCAACGTCATCCCAGCCGTTCGTGCGCTCCTTGCAGAAGTGACAGCGGACGAAGCGACTGGTGTGAAACTCGTCCTTCGTGCACTCGAAGCACCGGTCCGTCAAATCGCGGAAAACGCGGGTGAAGAAGGTTCGGTCATCGTCGAGAAACTTAAGAACGAGTCAGTCGGTGTCGGGTACAACGCGGCAACTGGCGAATATGTCGACATGATCGCACATGGTATCGTCGACCCAGCGAAAGTGACGCGTTCAGCACTCCAAAACGCAGCATCTGTCTCAGCGATGTTCCTCACAACGGAGGCCGTCATCGCAGACAAGCCAGAAAAAGATGGCCCTGCAATGCCTGACATGGGCGGCATGGGTGGAATGGGCGGTATGATGTAAGTCATACGCCTTAATGAGAACCATTCATCAGCGAAAGCTGGTGAATGGTTTTTTTGTTTTATATATTGGAAATAAATTAAATACACCCTTTGGCCCTTATTATTTTCTTTTATAGATAATATTTACTTAAATGTAATTAAGAACTTAATTAATGATTACTGGTGGTATAATATAGAAATTAAATAAGGAGGGTTAAAATTGAAAAAAATAAAGCTAATCACATCTCTAGTACTAGTTAGTTCAATTTCTATCTCGAATGTTCAAATGCTTACACCAGTTTCAGCAGAAGAGGAAAAATATAATCTGTTTTCTGAAGTAAATGTGCTTAAAGACACTGACGAAGTTATGATTTATACAGTTAATGAGGAAGGTTCTTTATATAAATATTATGAGTATATAAGTTTATATAAAGTAAAAACGTATAAGTATTTGATTGCAAACAATGAAGAAATACTAGTTGAAAATTTTGAAACGGTTTTTAATTCCGAAGGGAATATAATTGAATCTGAAATAGCAAATCAAACTAGTGAAGTTGACAATTTAGATTATGGAACTACATATAATCAAGTGAGCAGCGTTTCACAAGGTATTTCTTTAGCAAGTGCAAGTGGTAAATGGGTTAAAACTAGTTCGGTTGCCGGTATGAGTTATATTCAATACTCTAATGGGGGAGGATTGGCTAGATACAGTACTATGGAAAAGAAAATACCTAAATACAATACAAAATTTAATGAATATACGAAAAAGGTAGACTCTCTGATTAACATTGAGCGTAGTACTTTGATTAGCGCCTTTGGATTGGGCGGTATCGATGCTCTCATAAAAGCTTTTTCAGGTAAAAAGATGAGTGTGGCAGCAGTGAAAAAATTCGCTTCATCAGTTTTAAAAGGTACAATAGGAGTAGGGACTGCATACAACATAATTGACTATGTTCTTACTTATGATAAAACTCATAAACAATTTTATAGTATCCCGGGAAGTTATTATTATTGGAAGAGACTTTAAAGTATAAGACAAGACTTGAATGGATGTTAGAACATGACATAACCATCTTCAATAATGAATCTTCAAATTGAAACCTACTTATCCTTCATTCGTAATGATCGAAGGAGGGGGGGTTCGATGGCACCACATTGCACGAATTGTCACTATAAATGGAAAATGAAAGAGGTATGGTCACTTGGATTTTCCAAAGACAGAAAAGCATGTCCGAATTGTGGACACACGCAATATATTTCTGGTGAAACTCAGCGTCTATTTACATTAGGCTATTTGAGTCTTCTATTTGTTCCATTTCTTCTATTTCGAATCCGATTAAGCGATGAGAATAATCCATTCCTGTAACAAGGATAACGAAAAACAGGGCTACGATGCGTAGTCCTGTTTTTGTATGGTCTTAACATTCAGTCTGTCTGTTTCCGGTTATACATCACGACACTACCGACGAATGCAGCAAGCGCCCACGCCGTAAGCAAACCGAGCTCTAGCCCGACGGCACCGAAGTTCGCACCGTCGTCCACTTGATGAGCTACATCAATCAAGAGCACGTTCGGTAAATACTCAAGCACTCCGATGATGGCGAAACGATCTTGTAGTGGTAACAACATCGGTGAGAACGAGAAGAAAAAGAACGGCAACATGACAATCAATGAAGCTTCCATGACCGTCTTCGTCATCAAGCCGAACATCGTTCCGATTCCGATATAAAAGAATGTTGAAACGATGAGCGCGAGGGCGATCACAGCCAGATTTTGTGGAGCATAATCCATCAAAAATGACGAGGCTACGATGAGGATCATCGTCGTCACGAATGTGAGAGCGCTCTTTCCGAGCAAGATGTCGAGCGTACTCGCCGGGGACAACATGAGCCCGCGAAGCGTGTTCTTCTCTTTCTCTTCGGCGATCAATGCACACTGCACAAAGATCGCGACGAGGCTGAACGTGATGTTGATGACGAAGTACGTGATATCGACGCCGCCGTCACCGATTCGCGAATAGAAGACGGCGAAGAAGAGCGGCATGATCAAGGTCGACGAGACGAACAAGTTTCGAGACAAATCCTTGTAGTCTTTTTGGAAAATGGCGAGTGCGCGTTTCATTGAAAAAGTCATGATAATTTCCTCCCTGTCACTTCGATAAAGATGTCGCCGAGTGTCGGTTCATTGGAGTGGATCGACGCGATATTTTTAGCACGCATCTGTTTATGGAGCCAGTCCGCGCCTTCGTCGGTTTGTGTCACTTCATGCGTCTGACCGTTGTTCAATTCAACTCGCATCGATCCTGTCGCATATTTCCTGCGCAATACGTTCGGAGCATCGAGTAATTGAATCGACCCTTGATGTAAAAAAGCGACACGGTCACACAGCTCTTCGGCTTCTTGCATGTCGTGGGTCGTTAAAAATATGGTCGTTCCGTTTGCCTTCAACCGTTCAATCCCTTTATAGATATGTCGAGAGTTGACCGGATCGAGAGCCGATGTCGGTTCATCTAGAAACAGGAGCTCTGGTTCATGAAGAAGGGCGCGTGCGAGCGTCACCCGTTGCAGCATGCCTCTAGAGAGTTTGTCGATGCGTTTCTTTCGTTCCCCGCTGAGATTCACCATGTTCAATACCTCATCAATCCGGGTCTTCGGTTCATCATAGAGGTCACAATATAAGCTCAAATTCTCTTCTATAGAAAGTCGTGTATAGAGACCACTATTGTCCGTCAACACGCCGATACGTTTACGGTACTGTTCTTGTTTCAAGTCGGCGACCGGCACACCGAATACGGTAGCATCACCGGCCGTCTGTGCGAGTTGTGACGTCAAGATTTTTATCGTTGTCGTCTTTCCAGAACCACTCGGTCCCAAGAAGCCGAACACTTCTCCTTTTCCAACTGTAAACGTCACATCATGTAACGCTTCCTCGTTTCCAAACAATTTCTTTAACCCGTTCACTTGAATGATTGGTTCCATTCCCGTTCCTCCTTGTCGATGTCATCTTGCTTGCCTCTATCGTATAAGGAATGGGGAAAGACCGCACTCGAATGGCGATAAATGGCGCTCATCAGGAGTTGAATGAAGTGAATAGAACTGTGAATGGAGACTATTTGAGCCCCATCATCGTCTTCAATTCTGCCATTTTTGTCTTAGATAACGGAATTGTTGTCTTCTCTGAATCATCCAAGACGAGACTGAAGCTATTTTTCGTATAGGTGATGACCTCACGGACACGTTGTAAGTTCACGAGATATGACCGATGGCAGCGGAAGAAACCGTACGGAGTCAAACGCGTCTCGAGCTCGTTCATCGTGAAGACGCTCGGGAACTGATCCGATTGACTATGTAGAATCGACTGTCCGTCCTGACTCTCTATGAAGTCGATTTCAGGAGGATCGAGTAAGATAATTTTTTCGTTCACTTTCGTTGGAATCTTCTCGAAACGGACGTGGATAATCTCAGATGAAATTTCCGAATCACCTGCATCTTCTGGTTCCACATCTAACAGGCGCAAGTGACGATGATCAATCCGATAAACGGTCGATGTCATGAAGAGCGCACTCTCCATGTTGCTCGTCAACACGAGGACGGCTTTTTGTCTCGACGTCAATGTCTGTAACGTATCGCGTAAAAGGTGTCGTGTTTCTTGGTCCACGTCTTGATCCGGTTCTTCAAACACATACAGGTCACGGTCTTGGAGAAGCAACGCGGCGTACTGCGTGCGTCTGACAAGGGAACGATTGAGACGGTGGAGGCGGTGCTTGCGGTAAGTCGTGAGTTGGAGTTGCTGCATCACCGATTCGACCGAGTCAGTTGAATCATATAGGCGCTTGGTAAAGCGTAAATATTCCTCGATGGTGAGTCGGTCGTATAAACCGTCCCGGATGGAGAAGAGGGACAGCGTTGAAGCGTGGTCGATGTTCCCGGTATATGTCTTGATCTCCTGACTGATGAGACCGAAAATGATTTCTCGGGAAATGACGCCACAGTGGATAGCCACCAACTCACCTGGGTGGATCGTAAATGAAATGTTTTCGAGAATGAGTGTGTCTTGTTGGTGAACCGAGACATTTTGAAAAGTAAGCACCGAATCCCTCCTACTCTTTAATTACTTTTATATAAATATATGATATAAAGTACTTATTTTCACAGAAATTATTTACCAATTTTTTTATTAATAAATCCATTAATATTGAATTTAATGTAATATATAAGTATATATAAATGAGGTGAAACATAATGAATTTATTTGTCCAATTTGTAGGAGAGATAGTTATCCAGTATTTAGACAAAAAATCCGGAGGGAAAGTTTCAAGAACTATAGAGTCTGCTTCTGAACATATTGAAAAGAAGCATGATATTCATATGAAAAAAGTAGAAAGAAAAGAAGATGAGCTAGATAGAGTTCTTAGTTTAGTGAAATCTCAAAATTTTTCATATGAAACTCTTATAAAAAAGTACCCAGATGCAGGAGGAACATATAAATTAGCGTTGGGTAAAGAAATCAAAGAAAGAAATAAATTAATATCCGAATATGTGAAGAAAATTGAATCTAGTTATTATACTTTGGAGAGTCTTGAAGAACTCCATGATAAATCTGATGGGGAACTAAAAGCTGCTCTAAAGTATGTAATAAATAAAAATTAATAGTAAGGAGAATTCATATGCCTAGTCCTAAAGATACAAAAGGACCGATTGTAAAAACTGGTCCTACCGCCGGAAACGTTAGATCTAAAAATTCGGATGGGAAATGGAGAGCTAAGCGAAGCGATGCTGGAAAATCCCGTACAGCAGAAAATAAGTCTACAAAAAAATAAGTGGAAATAAATTTGTGATAAATAATCTCAAAGAGTAAGGCGTATGACAAGAATATCATACGCCTTACTCTGCTTTATTTTAGCAAGTACAACACCATCTACAATGTCCGCAGTCGTCACAAAGATAATTAAAAGTATCTCCGCATACGTAGCAATAACCACCACGTCGGATTAATTTATATTTCTTTTTTTTAATCATGTAAACACTCCCTTTGAATACATTTAGTTGTACCTTTATTATACATAATTTAACTTTTATATGTAGTTAAAAAGATGATTTATATTAAATGGATTGGATGTGAAGAGTATGAACGAAGTACAACGATTAATGGACGAGGTTATTAGGTTCAGAGATGATCGCGATTGGGCGTTCCATCATAATCCGAAAGACTTAGCACTCTCCCTGTCGCTCGAGGCAAGTGAGTTGCTTGAAGTATTTCAGTGGGTGTCAAGTGAAGAAGCGCTTGAGACGAAGAAGACGGAGATGGAAGAGGAGCTTGCTGACGTGTTGATTTACGCGTTGACGTTCGCTCACGCTGCCGGAATTGATGTCTCGAAAGCAATTGAAGACAAGCTCGTGAAAAACGCAGTGAAGTATCCGGTTTTGAGTGCGGAAGATTCAAGATGAAATCGAATCACCGATTGCTATTCGTCATGTATCTCGTAGCAGGTATATTGAACTTGGCTCTTTTTCTTGCGATTCCCTTATTCCACATAGAACGTGCGAACTGGATGAACGTCATGTTTCCGCTACTAACAATCATCTGGTTTGCGAATGCGTTTGTGCATTGGAGACAGATGAAACGAAAAGTTGTGTCGTGAGGTGAGTGGATGAGTGAAACGAAACAACGCTTCAATCATATGTACGCATCTGGAAAACGCTCGACCCGTCTTGCGATTCAAGTAGGGCTCTTGATTGTCTTCAGTGGTGCTCTGTTTTACTGGAACGATTATCAACGGTTAGCCGAAATGACTTGGTTCATCGGCTTATTTCCGGTCACGGCTTGTATCAAGCTTGTGTTTCGGACGAATACTCTTTTGACATTTAACGAAAGCGTACGATATCGACGACTCGTCTGGTATGAGTGTGCTCTAGGTTTTGGAATGATTGTACTATTTACACTCTTGAGTATGATGATTTTATTTAGAGAAGGTTACGCTTCGGGATTGCTGTTGGCTTGTAGTCTCGTTTTATTTGGTATCGTCGCATCCGAGAGCCTTGACCGCAAATTGAAGCAAGTTGATGCATGTCATGTGACGCATCGATTGTACAGTCGGGGAAAAGCCGGCCAAGTTGATTGAAACACGCAAGATTAGAAAAGGAGAAGGTCATATACCATTACTTGAAGGTAATATAACTTTGCATAGATGGACTGCCCTTTGATTTGTCTTACACGATATCGGCAAGAATACCGGGACGAATGCTGACGTTCGTTTATGCGCTTCAAGGTCAAGCAGGATGACATCAAAAAAAACAGCCTTCATGAGAAGGACTGTACTTCTTTTTGATGAATGAGCTGGAGCGTAGCTTCCGTGGTTTGAATTGATGCAAATTCTTCATTCAAACTAGCGAGCGACACGTCATGGATGACCTCTGCAGGGATCCATGTCCCGCTGATCGATTGTCGATCGAACGTTGCCGTCGCATCGGAGACGACGATTGGACTGAAGCCTAGGTTTCCTGCCATCCGTGCGGTCGTCTCGACACAATGGTTCGTGATTAATCCGGTGATGACCATCTGTGTCGCACCAAGTGCTTCGAGTCGCTCTTGTAAATCCGTTCCGATGAAGGCACTATTCACCTGTTTTGTTAGGATGATATCTTGTTCACGAGGTTGAATGAAGTCTTGGAACAAATGACCGTCTTTTTTGAAATAGAAGAGTGAGGTCGGAACGTTCGTGACATGTTGGACATAGATGAGCGGTTGATTTTGATTTTCCCAAGCTTCAATCAACCGCGCGATATTCTCTTCACATTGTGGATTGTTGCGGTTGCCCCAGCTTGGATCGTGAAAGGCTTGTTGGACATCGATAATGAGTAATGGAACGACTATTTTTTGCATGTTGATTCCCCCTTGAATTGGTTACTTCAAGTGTATGCAACGGAGGAATACAGATACATAGAGGTTTGATGGAAGTTTCAGCGAATGACTTAAGAAAGAACGGATTATGTACCGTTTCACTTTATTTTGAAAGGTGAATGCCAAATGGATGAAATTGATCGTCATATTCTTGAAGTGATGCAACAACAGGCCCGGATTTCGATGACCGAATTAGGACGACAGATTGGATTATCCACGCCTGCTGCGACCGAACGGGTGAAGCGACTTGAAGAACGCGGAGTCATTACAGGATACCGGGCCATCGTCAATCCCGAAAAGATGGACAAACATATGACTGCCTTTATTCTTTACGACACCCATCGTTGTGAGGCGTTCCGTGAATTTTGTCGTCAACAGCCGTCTGTGATCGAATGTCATCGCTTAGCCGGACAATATAGCTATCTCGTCAAAGTGGTGACGGAGAATGTACGCACGTTAGAGACGTTCATCGACGAATCGATGGAATACGGTCGTCCCTCGTCCCTGATTAATCTATCTTCACCTGTATCATTCAGACCCATCATATAATATAACCTGGTTATTTTTTTATCGTAGTTCTTCTGCTGAAATCTTTTAAACTAGCCGAAGAGGAACGATGAAAGGATTGAAAGGCATTGGGAATTTATTATACATACCAGCATGAAGCTGCGTGGCATCAGGCTTTGGAAAAGGGATATCTTGAGGCAAGTGGAGAACACGCACTATTCATGGATCCTGATTTTGAGGATTTTAAAATGTCTTACGATTGGATGGTTGAACAATACGAGAAGCGTACCGGCATCTCATTGAATGGGAACTATCCAATCTGGTGTTGGGACGAGTTTCCCGATTTAGGCAGGGATGGACATATTGATCAAGGTGCGAAAGGAATTGTCTTAACGGTTGAGATTCCAGATGAAGCAATCTTAGCATCAGAATTTCAATATTGGCATATCGTCTTAGGTAACGGATATATTTTTGAAAACTATGACGATGAATATGATGACTTTGAGGATTCATATTTTTCGACTGAAGTTGTTCGGAAGTCATGGGAGCGCATCTTTGACCGTACGTGGTGTGAGGCATCGATCGCGAACCAACCGAATGTCGGTTTGACATATCAGTATGTCACCCATCGTATCGATCTCATGCAAGTTCGAGCTGTCATGCCATTCGTCGGTCGCGGTGACAAATGGTTTGACCGAGTGAGAGGGATTGGATGGCGAATCGGACATAAGCTCGGACTCATTCGATCTAAACCGTTTAAATGGAAAGCGAGATCAGACGAAACGCAGCTAACCTGAGTCAGCTGCGTTTTGTGTTCGAATCTAATTGTTGTTCGATGTGGTCGAGACGTTCGATTAATACTTGTATCTGCTTCGAACGTTCACGTTCCATGAAGAGTTGCTCGTCTGCTCGTTTCTCAGAACGTGCCACGACATTGCGAATCCACAAAATACCGATGATTAGTACAGCGATTGGCAAGACGGTGAAAATGAGTCCGAATAAAAAGACCATGATGAAGTTCATATAGACATACCTCCTTTTCTGCGTCTTCATTATACTTCCAAATATAACCTGTTTGAAAGGGGGAACCGTGGCATTTCAAATCCGACATGCATAAACGAAAAAAAGGAGTTCGATACATCATGACGTTTACTACATTTCAACGAGTCGGTACGTATCTATGAAACGGCCGACCCGACTTGGTACGGACGATGCGGGTTATGTCATCAACCAGACGTCCATCCATCATATACAGCCTGAGTTTGAAACTGTCCTTTTTAAAGCAATCGAATTGGTGAAAGAAGCATTCGATGAACAGCTACACAGCATATATCTTTATGGAAGCATCGGTCGCGGGACAGCTGTTGCTGGGCAATCGGATCTAGATTTGACGGTGCTCGTGCATGAGGACGTCGATGCGACAGAATTGGTGGAGCAGACGGAGCAATTGCTAATGCAACATCCGGAAGTCATTAAAATCGATTATGACATCGGGCGTCTAGATGTGGCACTGGATCCGGCGAATCGTTTTGAATGGGGCTTTTGGCTAAGACATCTTTGTACATGTGTGGACGGGGAAGATGTCTCGATTCAATTCCCGCGCATGAAGCCGGATGTTCGTGTGAGTGAGGCGTTGAACCAGGACTTGATTTCTTCAATTGAAGCAGCCAAGTCGAAATTGCTTCGTGGACAGATGTCTCATCTGGAGAAACGCTCCATCGTGAAGCGCGTCATCCGAGGTTGGTATTTAACGATCAACGTGAAGGACGAGAGTTTTGCGGCGACTGTAGAAGCGTGCTTGGCGATTTTAAAACTTTATTTCTCGGAAGATCCGCGAGTAGAGCAAGGAGAAGTGCTGTTGAGACAAGATGACATCACAAATCAACAGCTTCTAGACTATTTGAATGAAATAGATTGGATTTAATGATGTCGCTCCTCGATTGGGATATATCCGTTCGGTCGTCTTCGCTTCACGTCTGTGTCAAAGAAGAAATAAGGGACATATAAAGCACTTGATACGTACATAATGATGACAAATTCGATTGCGGTCGAACATTGAATGAGGTCGAATAAAAATAGAGACCATATGGGATATGAAACGAGACACATCGCCACAGTCATCCGACCCTTAGTTTGAATAAAACGGTACAAAATGCGCATCAATACGATATAAGGGAAGAATAGATAATAGAACATATTTTTCAATTAATGTCGTCCTTTCATATGTAAAACCATCTATCTCAGTATAATCGAGGAGAGACGGACGACAAAGGAGAATCCACATGAAATCAATCACCATCATCGGAGCTGGTGTCAGCGGACTTTATACTGCGACCCAACTTCATCAAAAAGGATATGACGTCACCATCTTTGAGGCACGTGATCGTATTGGTGGTCGTATCTTGACGAAGGACGGCTATGACCTCGGACCGACATGGTATTGGCCGGATACGGAGAAGACCATCTCTAAACTCGTGGATACACTCGGACTCGAGTCATTTGTTCAACATACGACAGGACACATGGTGCTCGAACGTCAAACGACGACCGCACCGGAACGACATGTGTTACCGGAAGAAAGCATCGTCTTATCCAAGCGTTTAGTCGGTGGGATGACGAGTCTGGTGGAAGCTCTGCATGCGAAGTTGCCCGATGACATCGTTCGGCTTGGGCATCGCCTGACCTCGATCGAGCGACAGTCGGACCGAGTCCAACTGACGTTTCAAAATGGTTCGGTGCATCACACGGACGACGTGATCCTTGCGATTCCACCCCGTCTCGTTGCGGAAGTGGCAATTGAACCGGCATTGTCAGCGCAAACGCGAAAAGCGCTCAAAACGACTCCCACATGGATGGCTTCTCAGGCGAAAGCGCTCATCGTATACGAGACACCGTTCTGGCGAGAAGAAGGTCTGTCTGGCTTTGGGATGAGCTGGGTCGGTCCACTTCAAGAGATTCATGACGCTTCTCTGATAGATGGACCAGGTGCGCTGTTCGGATTTTTCCGTCTGTCACCGGGAGAACGGGAAGCGTTAGGAGAAGGACAAGTAAAGACGCGTGTCATCGAACAACTGGAGAAGCTGTATGGTCCGAAAGCGAATGACTTCTTGCGATTTCACTTTATGGACTGGTCGACAGAATCAGAGACAGCGACATCTGACGACCTCCTGCCGCTCACAGCATTCCCGGCTTACGGTCCGATTGAGCTCGGAGACCGTCTCCATTTGATTGGTTCGGAGACGGATACGCAGTTCGGGGGACATATCGAAGGGGCATTGCGGTCGGCGAATCGAATCGTAAAAGGGTTGGTATAAAGAAAAAGACAAATCGTCCGACTAGCGGCGATTTGTCTTTTTCATTTGAATTTCTGAATCATCAACGCGAGCGAACGGTTGATCATCTTCATCTCGTCATCCTCAAGGACGGAGAACATCTCTTCAGCGAGGCGCTCTTCAATCGCATCGATTTGTTTCGAGTACGCCAGACCGTTCGGACCAAGTCGGATGAAGCTTTCTCGAAGGTTCTCAGGATTCTTTTCCCGCGCGACGAAGTCACGTTGCTCGAGCACTTTGAGCACCTGACTGACGGCACTTTTTGAGATGGACATCTTCGTCGCAATCTCCGTCGTCGTCCACGTCTCTTGGCGTTTAAAGAGAAGCAACATCTGTTCTTGTTGATAGCTCAGCTCGAATTCGTTCAGTTCCGTGAAATATTTCGTGAACAACAAGTCCAGCTCATCGATTTGACGATACATCGTGAGGACTTGTTGCTTTCGTGTTTCATTCAACGTGTCATTCATCCTTTCTTTACGGTGTCCGTCGGAACGTTTCGCTCCGGAGATATAAGAGGACACCACACACTAATCCGATTATACCAAATGCCAATAAGAGCGTTTGAATCGGCACAGCCAGGGCGACAAGAATCGATAAGATGGCGAACGCGATCGGTTCCAGGCCAGAAGCGGCGAGTGACATGATGCTCATGACGCGTCCAATTTTGTCAGAGTCGCTTTGTTCCTGCATGATGGTGACGGTCGGCAAGTAGACGAGCATAATCATAAATCCGCTCATAGAAGCCGCGACGGCGAGAAGTGGAATCGATTGAACTTGCGTGTAGAGGAAGAAGGCGCCGAGTGTCAGAAACAGTGCGCGGAAGACGAAGCGTCCACGATGAACGGTCCGCAGGAATAGAATCAGGAAGCTTGCGACGAACGTCCCGACTGCGAGCCCCCCTTCGATGATACTTAAATCAAAAGCCGTCCCTCCGACCGCACCAACGAGAATCGGGATACTCATGATGAGTGGTCCCATGACGAACAAGTTGACGATGGCAATGGCGAACGTCCCACTACGTAACACAGGTGTTTGCGATACGTAACGAATGCCCTCTTTCAAATCAACGAGTACATCTTTCGGTGAGAGCGGCGCGACCTCGGGAATGTGATCTTGAATCAGCCGCGGCATGATCAAAATCGCAGAGATGAAGATCAAGGAAGCCGCTGTGCCGAAACTGAGACCAAAACTTCCCCACGTCAGTAGGATCCCTGCAAGGAACGGGCCGATGACGAACATCAACTCGAGCGACCCTTGGAAAAGGGAGTTCGCCCGTTGCAACTGTTGACCTGATACGATTGAAGGCATAAGTGATGACAGTGCCGGGTAAGACATGCCATCTAAAAGACCAAACAATACGGAGATGATCAAGAGGGCTGTCACCGAATACGCGTCAGCGAAATGGAGCGCAACGACAATTAACATCAACACGCCTTGTCCGATATTTGTTAAGCATAACAAGCGACTCTTTTGGAATCGATCGGCGAACACACCGCCGAACACCATCATGACGACACGCGGCAACGAGACCGCAGTCAAGATAATCCCGAGAAGCGTTGGTTGCTTCAACACATCGATCGTCAACCACGAGACGCTCAAGAAGAAAATCGAAAACCCGAGCGTGAGCGTCATTCCGGATAACCAGGTAAACATAAATCGGGAATTGTTCAATAAACCCATGTTAATAACCTCTTACTTTCATTCTTTAAAATATAGTTAAGTTAACTAAACTATAAGGCGAGAAGTTCATATCGTCAAGAAACATGACTTTGGTACGAAAATGTAAAATAACGGAACTTTTCTCGTGTTCATACCGTATAGTGGAATAAGAGGTGAATCAAGATGAATAAGCAAGAACGACTACATATAATCAAACAATCAAATCGAAAGCGACTTTTGCAACGACTTTTTCTAGCAATTCCAGCTGCTCTCGCGGTCTACTTTTTAATACGAACGGACGGGAATATTTGGGTTGGGTTCGCCATTATCGGCGGAGTGTTACTTGCGACTCGTTACTTCTTTTCGCATGAAGCAGAGACGATCAGTCAATTGTCGGAGCAAGAACAGGTGAAACGTGTTGTGATACTGCAGTATCATCTGGACTTCCTCTTTATCGCATTGCTAGGACTCGTCAATCCGCTAGCCATTCGAATCATGGAATGGTCTTGGATTCCAGCGGTTCTTATCGGTGGGACATTGCTTTATATCTTATGGTCTCAAGAGAAGCTCGATCAACAAATCCGCTGGCTCGATCCGGAGCAACCGACACGTCGCGAGATTCGACGATTCTGAAAGGATGAATGAGATGAATAAACAAGAACGGATTAATACGATTTATCGTTATCAACAGCGTTGGCTCTTTTGGAGAATGGGACTGGCAGCTCTTACCGGGATGTTCGTCTTTCTTGCACTTCAGTCTGACGGTGCGTCAAAGTATATCATTCCATTAGGGGTCACATTAGCAGGCATGTTGTTCGCCATCGGACGAGAGCGGCGCTTCGTCAGGAAGTTGACCGCTGTAGAACAAGCAAAGCGCATCATCGATTGGCAGTATGTGTCGGAGATGGGACTCCTCGTCTTGTTGGCAATTCTTTTCCCATTAATCGTCTTGATTAACTGGCCGGCATGGTCGCTTTTCGTCGTCTTTTTAGGCGGGGTCATCTTATTGCAAGTCGCACAGAAAATGCTCGACCGGCAGATGCCGCAGTATGACGAAGAACAGCCGATGCGCCGCGAAATCAAACTCGACTTCGTGAAAGACTGAGGTGATACCGTGGACAAAGCAGAGCGATTTGAAAGAATTGAACAGTTTGAGAAACGATATACTCGTCTCAACATCATCGTGAGCGTAGTCATGCTAGGCGTATCCATCTATTTTCTTTCGACATGGAGTCCGTATAGCATTCTTTTACCCGGTGTCGCACTTCTCTATACGACATGGCTTGAATGGAGGAAGATGATATTACAGCAATCCTTCAACGAATCGACACGCTATCATCGTCTATTGCGTATCGATTTTTCTGTCATGTTGATGAGTTTGATCTGGTTCACGATTTTGATTGGGTTGCATTTCAACGGAATCGATATCTTACCGTGGATGAGTTGGACGCTACTAATCGGCGGACCGTGTCTCATATTGATTCCACTTTGGATTGATCGAAAACAGTCCGCGCTTGATGAGCACCACGTCACATCAGGCGAGTGGGCTCGGTCAAACCGGGAACGTTTGAAACATACGTTAGATGATATTTCAAGGAAAGGTCGTAAGCAGTCATGACAAAGAAAGAACGGATTCAAGTAATCGGAGGATATCGGCAGTCACGAGAAACCCTCCACCTTTGGCTCACAGGAGCCCTTATTTTTTGTAACAGTTTTGTGCTCGGCTTTGACACATGGTGGATATGGGGAATCGGTTCGGTCCTCACGGCTGTCCTACTCATAGGACTGACGATCAAAGAAGGACGTGTCTTACAGATTTTCACGGCAGGTCGAGGCATCTTGCTGACAAAACGTTTGTATCGCCTCTATTCTTACTGGATTGGAGCGGTCACAGTAGCGGTTCTCTTCAGTCGTCTGCAAATTGCACCCGTCGCATGGATTATCTTCGGTCTAAGCATCGTCATGTTAGCATGGACGCACTATCAGACCGTCCAACAATTGCGACAAGCCGACCCGGAGCAACCAACACGAGATGAGGTGACAAAGCATTACCGCTCGTATGAAAGGAGTACATATGCTGACGAAAGAAAAGCGAATTGAACAATTGATGGAGCAAGATGACAGTCATTGGCGTTGGGGGTGGGGCGTCGCCATCGCGACGGTCGTGATGACGCTCGTGATTGCCACGCAGTCCAAACTCTATGCTCCACTCCTCGTCTTCATCAGTTTCTTTCCGTATCTCTGTTTTGAGTGGCGGAAGACAAAACTGCTCCTGACCTTTAACGAGGATGCGCGTTACCAACGTCTGGTGTATACAGACTTTGGCATCCAGTGGCTCTGCTTCGTATTGACCATCTGCTTGTTGGCTGCCTATTATGCCGACTCGTTGTCTCCCGTCGTCGCCATTGCCGGGCTGTTCGGAATCGGTGTGATGTCGATTCTGGCACCTTATGTCATCAATCGAAACTTACAATCACTCGATTCGCATCATGTACGAGGGAAAGAATTGCGTGAAGCGCGCGATCAACGCTTCCGTGAATCCAAAACGAACGCCTGAGAAGGGTTCGTTTTTTGTTTGAGGACATCGGTCCTTTTCTTCTTCGGTACGGAGGCGTAAGCTGACAATGTACACAGAACTACTAGAAGAATCGAGGAAGACATTCATGTTAGCTATTTTGATTGGATTGACGATTGGGATTTTATTGCCGATGCAGACGAGTGTCAACTCACGTTTGCGTCAGGTGGTCGGCTCCCCGTTCGTTGCATCTTTTTTATCGTTTATGGTAGGGACGATCTTTTTGTCCCTTTTGCTCTTATTGACCGGACAGTCATTCGGGTTTGACGGCTCGGTGATTCAGGAAGGTCCGGGTTGGATGTGGATTGGCGGACTGTTAGGGGTCTTGTTCTTAACGGGAAATATCTTGCTGTTTCCAAGACTCGGGAGTGTCCAGACGGTCATCATGCCGATTTTTGGACAGATTTTGATGGGGTTGTTGATTGACCATTTCGGTTGGTTCCATTCTGTCGAACATCCAATTACGGCGCTTCGTTTGTTCGGAGTCGTGCTCGTCTTATTAGGAGTCATCGGAACGGTCGCTTTATCCGACTGGCTCAACCGCCGAAGAGGCAAGCTGGTCGTCTCCATGGAAACGGACACGGGGAATCTGAACCTGTGGCGACTGTTTGGGATTTTCACAGGGATGATGAGTGCCACGCAAACGGCCATTAACGGCTATTTGGGAACGGTGCTCGAATCGTCACTGAAAGGGGCATTGGTCTCTTTTGTTGTCGGAACGTTGGCGCTCTTACTCATTTTACTCGTCTCACGCCAACCGGTTCCGCTCGGTCAACTGAAAGGTCAACCGTGGTGGATTTGGCTCGGTGGGATCATTGGGGCGCTCTTCATCGGAGGAAACGTCCTCATCGTACCGATTGTCGGGACAGGGATCGCTGTCATCATCGTCATTGTCGGACTGTTATGCGGTAGCTTACTGATTGACCGTTTCGGTTGGTTCGGAGCGAAGAAGAACCCGGTCACTGGTGTGCAAATCATCAGTCTGATTGTCATGGTCATTGGAATTGTATTGATTCGTTTATCTTAAGGGGGGAGAACGATGCGGGGAGTGTTATTTGCAATCAGCGGAGGCTTTTTTCTAACGTTACAAAGTGTTGCGAATGCGCGAATCAGTTCGCAGATTGGGACGTGGCAAGCGGCGACGTTGACACAATTCACAGGATTCGTCGTCGCACTTCTCGTCATGCTGGTGCTCTGGGACCGCACGTATGTCGAGATGCGGCACGTGAAGCCGCTCTATTTATCTGGTGGGGCATTTGCGGCGATTATCTTATTTAGTAATATGACGGCCGTCCACGAGCTCGGGGTCACGCTCACGATTTCCTTGTATCTCATCGCACAGTTGGCGCTCGCACTCGTCATCGACTGGCGCGGCTGGTTCGGAATGGTGCGACGGAAGTTGAACGGGATGCAGTTGTTCGGGGTGTTCATGATGATCGCAGGAGTCATTTTATTAAAATGGTAGGGGGAACGTGCATGGTTGACGCGTATGTGAAGCAATTTGAATTGACTGTCTTACCTGTCGCTGCGCAGAACGAATTGCAGCTCGTCCGATACGAGCCGGGGGACGTCATCTGTACGCAAGGTGATGAAGCAGAACATCTCCGTTTCTTAGTGAAGGGGAAGATTCGCGTTTCCCATACTTCCGCTACCGGGAAGCGCCTCGTCCTCTCCTTCAAATATCCGCTCGATTTGATCGGGGACATCGAATATATTCAGCGGACCCCGTTTTTGAATACGGTCGAGGCGGTCACGTCAGTCGAGATGCTTGTCATTCGCTTCGAGGATTTGGTTCGACATGCCCACCACGATGTTGCGTGGTTACACTATTTATTAGAAGAGATCACAAGAAAATTTGAACGAAAATCTCAATCACTCAGCTTCAACTTGTTTTACCCTGTCGAAGTGCGCTTGGCGAGTTATCTGTTATCGATGACGCCGAATGACCAAACACTCGGCTCGACTGTCGACCAATTGACGGATATCGCTGATTTGATTGGGACGAGTTATCGTCATGTGAATCGGACGCTCCGGCGTTTCGTTGAGGCAGGAGTGATTGAACGAAATCGGCGGGTAATCACGCTCGTCGATCGGGAAGGTTTGTTGGAGATTGTCGGGGAGAGCATTTATGAATAGGAGGGGAGAATCATGGTGATTGGCATGATGCTTGCCATCTTCGGCGGGATGCTCGTCTGTGTGCAAAACACGTTTAACGCCAACGTCAAGAAGCGTGTCGGAGCATGGGCGACGACGACGCTCGTTCTCTGTCTTGGATTTTTAGCATCGCTACTCATTGGGTTGTTTCAAGAAGGTGGTGGCTTGTTCCGAGTAGAGGAGATGGAGACATGGTACTGGTTCAGCGGAATCCTCGGCGTCGGGGTCGTCATGAGTGTGACGCAAGGGGTTGAGCGCCTCGGGCCGAGTTACGCGATCTCAATCGTTATGGTGTCTCAAATCTTATTCGCGCTCCTCTGGGATACGTTAGGGTGGTTCGGATTGACGGCCGTCCCGTTCACATGGAAAACGGTCGTCGGGATTGTGTTAATCGTTGGTGGGGTGCTCGTATTTCAGTTGAGTGGAAAGGTAAAACCAACTCGCGCGTCGATGAATCGAGCGAGTTAAATGTTAAAAAGAAGTTCCACGTTTTGAACAAGTTTGTCCATGCTGCTGTCGATTCAGTTGAGTATGACAGATTGGGTCCATCACCGTTGACTTCTATTCCGTTGATTGACCAGATGTAACCAAAACTTTTGACTCATTAGGAAAAAAAGGATAAAAAGAACAATTTGACCGAATCTTTTTTTGAAAAGACATGTATAATTTAGAAGAACAGGATAGAAGGGGGTAATGATATGCAACAAGTGATGGACATGGGATGGACAATTCTAAACTTAGGGTTGTTGACGATGATTGGAATCTTTTTATTCCGACTCCTTCGCCGGCATTCAAATTAATCAGCATCTGACAATCGTCAGATGCTTTTTCCTTTTTAATGGGAAAACCTCGAAAGTTTGCTTATAGATTGTTAAGATATAGATATCGATAAATTGGATGTTTTTTACTTTTGGAGGTGTGAAAGGTGTTACGTGAAGAACGAATGGAATACTTGTACGACAAAGCATGGACTAAAAAAGGTCCGCTACTAGTGATTATCATCGGTGTAGTGACAGCGCTTTGGCTATTGTTCAATAATTCCAGAATGAGCCTATCCCTGTTCATTTTTTGTGCGGCGATGCTCATGCCGCTTCTGGTGGCGACATGGCATAAAATCCAGTTGTTTTTACAGTTCAATGACTCATCCACGTACCAGCGCTTCATCTATTTAAAAGGTATGATTCAGTTTATCCTCTTAATTGGTGTCATATCGACGATGGCGCTCTATGCACTGAAGTACATATCGCTTGATACGTTAAGCCTGGGCTGTGCGACGCTGATTGCGGGTTGCCTCATTCTCGAGTCGTGGGTCGACTGGAAGATTTTAAAGATTGATGACGAGCACGTGGTCGAGAGTTTGTTGGGATTGATGAATCGGGAGAAGAGTAAGGGATGAAACTGATTGAGAATAATTTTCGTATAGAAAAATAACGAAAACACATGAGGGGGATTCGATGGTAGACCATGAAGTTAGATTAGAACGGATGTTGAAGGATGATAAGAAACGAAAGAAACAATTGACCCTTCCATTGGTTGGGGCCATCGTCTTGACCTTCTTCTATATATGGACGACGAACGTCTTCTTGTTGTATGCCATGATTTTTTTCGGACAATTTCCTGCCCTATATAAATCATGGCACCGCAAGAAGTTATTACTGTCATTTAACGAAGACAAACGGTATCAACAACTCGTGCGATCCGAATTTTTATTGGGTCTTACCTCGCCGTTACTTGTTCTCATACTGATTACCAGTGTGGAGCTTGAGTGGATTTCATTGTTCATGTTCGTCATCGTTGCATTTATTGGAATCATGGTTCTGTTGATTCTCAGTTTTCCAATCGACCGCAAGTTAAAAGAAATCGATCCGTTACACGTGACGGGTGTCGAACTCGGTCATGTCCAGCTACAACGGAAGAAACGAAAAAGTGAAGCGTGATGAATAAACAAGAGCGTCTCCCCAAAATGGTCGAACAGGATCTCGACACACGAGGGATCAGCACACTATTTGGCATCATCGGCCTGTTTCTCTTTCTCGTTGTTTCGGTCATAAACGGTGTCACGGTGACGACGGTTGCCTTCTCTTTCCTCGTGACCCAATTGCCGATGCTTTATCAAGCGTGGCGACGGATGAAGTTGTTACGTACATTTAACGAAGACGAGGAATACCAACGTCTCGTTCGTCGAGAATTTCAAATCATCGTCGCCATGTTTGTGTCACTTGGTGTATTCACCTTCCTCACGTGGTTCGTATTCGATTCGATGCAAGAACTACTCGGTGTCGCATTGATTGGCATCATTCCGCTTCTCATCTTGTACGTGCCGATGGATCGTAAACTACGTGAAGCGGACCCGGAGCACGTGACCAATCGAGAGTTACGACAAGCACATCGTAAACAGAAACTCAGCCCCTGACACGCGTCAGAGGCTGAGTTTTTTCATGAGAACATCGCAACGAGAAGACCGCAGACGACCATTCCGAGTGTATAGAATGTGAACCGGTGTCGTTCTCAAAAGGAGTCATTCATCGTGTCACCGCGACATCATCGAGCGGTGTGTCGACCATTCGCACGAACGCTTCGTCCGGATCGGTCGTTCCGGATTCTTTGAGCCAATCCTGAAAGTCCCCTTCATATAAAATACGTCCATCGTGTAGGAAGATGACATGAGCATCGAGCTGAGCTAAGTCGTGCAATTGGTGTGTCGATATGAGACATGTCTTGCCTTCGTCGACGAGGCGTTGCAGACGGCGCATGATTTGAATGCGGGATGCCGGATCGACCCCACTCGTCGGCTCGTCAAATAAGTAGAGGGAACGCTTGATGGAAGACAATAGTGTCACGAAAAGCCATTTCTTCTCCCCGACCGACATCTTTCCGAGCTTCATCATCCATAGATTTTCGAACAGTTCTTGTTCTCGGGACGTCGAAAGGTTGTTCACATAAGACTCGAGTTTCTTGAAGTCGGGGCGCTGCGACAAACGTCCGATGAAGTAGGCGAAGTCTTTCCCCGTCAATTCATGATGGTTGTACATGAGTTGCGTCAAATAGAGCATATCCATCATCGGAACGAGGTCGAGGGATGCCTTGTCGACCGGGAGTGCCCCGGTCATACAGTCAAACAGGGTCGTCTTTCCGGCCCCGTTTTGTCCGATCAAGACGTTCAATTTGTTTGGTTGTAACGTGAATGATACGTCATCGAGCACGGGACGCGTCGCTTTCGGATAGCGATAAGTGAGCTGGTTTACGTGCATAAGAACCTCCTAGCGTGTGATGAGTGAGACGAGACTGAAGCGTTTCAACGCAATCGCACCAATGATGAAGTAACCAAGTATGGAAAGGAATATCGCCCATACCCCGAACGAAAGATCGACTTGAGTCGTCAGGTGCAGCAATCCGAGCGCGAATTCATGGAGTGCATAGAACGGGTTGAAAAAGCTGAACCATTGATCAGGTGACTTAATTGCCAATAAAAAGAGCGGAAACATCAGAATGTTCGCGAATGTCCCGAGACTCGATACTTTCACTGGAAGTGCCGTAATGGCGACACTTGCAACCGCGAACGGTATACTACCGATCAATACGAGTAGAGATGTTGCAATCAACTTGAACGAGAAGAACCCGTGTACGAGCGTGACGACCGTTGTGAATAAAAGTAGGCTGATGGAGGCGAATAAGAGTTGCGCCAAGATGACGGCGATGACATACGTCAGTTTGTTGCCTGAGATCATCACGTACGTTTTCATCAGTCCGTATTCACGCATACGAGCGAGTTCGATGCCGACACCGTTCACATATGTAGCAAGAATAATATACACCCAGAAATAAGAGAGCCCTGGGTAATATTCCGCTGTCGTTGCTTGGCGACTATCTGAAAACGACTGTGTCAAGGCGATCATGAGCGGAATTCCGAATGTCCAGATGAATGGAACTTTATCCGTGACGACAACTTTGGCATACATAAAGAAATAACTTGTGATTTGATGCATCCTGTTCCTCCGTTTGTATGTTTGTATCGTAGCTCAATATACGGAAGGTTATTGGAAAAAGTTTCAAAAAATAATCCCTCATATTGAATGAGGGATTGAAGAAAATCATTTCACTTTGTCGCGTTTCGCAATCTTGTCGCTCACTTGCTGACCGCTCAATGTCACCATCGGCATGCCACCGCCCGGATTGACGGTTCCGCCGACGAAGTAGAGGTTGTGGTAAAGTTCACTCTGTTTCTTATGTTTGAAGCCGCCATTCCGATTCTTGTCGGCGACCGTTCCATAAATGGCACCTCGGTCCGATCCATACGTCCGCTCGATATCATGGGGCGTCCATACATCACGTGTCACCGTATGTTCACGCAAACCATCGAGACCCATTCGTTCCAATTTGTCGAGTACACGTTCTTCAAAAGCGGCGTACTCTTCTTCCGTGAACGGCACATCCTGGATATACGGAATGTGTGGCAAGATTTTGATGTTCTCATGTCCTGGTGGCGCTTGGGTCGGGTCGGTCTTGTTGACGTTGACGAGATAGATTGTCGGGTCGTCCGGAAGTTCATGTTTCTCAAAAATTTTATCCATTTGTTCATGTAGGTTCTCAGAGAAGAAGAAGTTATGATGTGCCAGTTGTGGATAGGCTTTCTTCACCCCGAGATGGAGGACGAATCCGGAACTTGCCGGTTCGTATTTATCGACGAGTTTGTCGACGTACTGTTCGTCCGCGTCGACCATCTTCTGATAGAACGGAATGACTTCCATGTTCGAGACGAAATAATCAGCAGAACGGAGACGTCCGTCTTCAAGCTCGATGGCGGTCACCTTCTGGTTCACCGTATGGGCACGAACCACGCCTTCTCCGGTATGTAGCTTCACACCGATCTCTTCAGCGAGCTTCGTCAAACCTTCTGCGAGCTTATGGGTCCCGCCTTCGACGTACCAACAGCCTTGGGCATATTGCATGTAAATCATCATATTTAAGACAGCGGGTGCGTTATACGGAGACGACCCGACATATTTGACGTAATACGAGAGCATGTCCCGAAGATGAGGGTTACTGATCCGTTTCTTGATGGCGCTATACATCGTCGACGTCAAGTCGAATCCGAATAGGGTCGGGAAGATGCCTGTTTTCATGACTGCTTCTAAAGGCGACTCAAACCCTTCGGCCAAATAGCCCTTCTCGGTCGTCTTATAGATGCGCGCTGCATAATTCAACAGTTCACGATATTCTTGCATGTCTTTTCGAGAGAGGGAAGGATTCGCCCGTTGCATTTGTTCGAGGTCATGGTAGAGGTCGAGGACGGTATCGTCCGGGAAGAAAGAGCGCCATTCGAGCTCAAGTCGTTTGATGGACACATAGTCTTCCATCCGTTTCCCGCTTCCGCGGAACAATTTGTCGAAGATGTGGGGCATCGTTAATATTGAGGGTCCGAGGTCGAAACCGAATCCGTCTTGTTCGAGCCGATTCACTTTCCCGCCAATGTGATCATTCTTTTCGTAGAGTGAGACGTCGTAACCTTTTTGTGCGAGTGAGATGGCTGCTGACAAGCCGCCGAGCCCTCCGCCTATGACGATGACCGACTTATCCACTGATGGCATATATTCGCCGCCTTTCCGAAGTGTTATTTTCAAAAAACAGAATGAGTGCTACCTCTTCTATTCCCGTTTCTAAATGAAACGAACATGCTTTTACGGATTTGCCACATCCACAAAGATGTCATCCCTGAACCGACAAAAGTTATGTATAGTAAGGGAACAGAGACTGAACGAAAGTAGGAATCTAAGATGATCGTAAAAACAATCACGCTTCACTTTACGAACGGGGATGAAATCACCATCCCGTTTGATGAGATCGAATCGTGTCGGATGCATGATATTCAAGACGGGATGCGTGTTGCCGCGGATGGACAATTGATCAAAGAAAAAGTGATGCATGGACTCGACCTCGTATTGAAGGATTCGGCGAATCAATTGGAATGGACTGGCGAGGGTGGACCGTTTGACCGTATCCTAGGTATGTCGGATTTACAACATCTCGCCTTCGAGTTTGAAGGGATGCGAGGAAAGTCATACCGCATCGCCTGGCATGATTTTGAGGCAGTACAGAACGCATATCAGACGACAACTGAAGAAAATGGGAACCTGCACGTGCACGTTCGTGTTTCATAAAAATAGCCTCTCGCAATATGTGCGGGAGGCTCTATTCGTTTGACTTCACACCACCAGCGACGAGTGGTCCTTCATAGGTGATTGTATAGATGATGCGGGCGATGTCTTCCGCTGTCTCTTCCGAAGACGGATTGTTCAACCACTCATAGATGACGCCCATGTGAGCTGAAGATAGATAGGCGACGAGATATAGAGGCGGGACCATCATCTTGTCCGGGTCAAACAAGGTTACCGGGGAGCGCTGAAACAAGGCAGCCTGCATAAATTTTCGAAGTTTTGCCTGGAACGTCGGATCTCCATTTGGTCCGAGGAGCGGCTTCATGATGATTTGATTGTCTTCGATGAAGCGGATGAACGGGACGAGATAATGATACGAGTTGTCGGTCCGTTCGTCTCCGAAGATGTGCGGCAACTGATGAATCAACTTCTGTTCGGCCTCTTCAAAGATCTCGTCGACGCATTTCTCCATCAACTCGAACTTATCTACATAATGGCTATAAAAGGTACCCCGATTGATGCCGGCTCGTTCAGTCAATTGCTTGATAGTGACGGCTTCAAATCCCTGTTCTTCAATGAGACTAAAGAAGGCATCTTTGATCAGCTTCTTCGTTCGGATGACGCGTAAGTCAGTTTGTTCCATATTATTTCTCCTTTTCCTCAACACATTCATTGCATCTGTCGGAAAACCGACACGATGACCGATATTGACGATTGTTGCCACCGTGAACGGGGACTATACTGAACATATAAACCAACACGGTGTCGATTATCTTGAGTATACACGATGAGGCGCCGAAAAGGAGTGACAGAAATGAACATTCAACTGCAACACGTCGACAAGTCGTTCGGCGACCAACTCGCCATCGACAACATCGACTTCACCATCCCATCCGGAGAAATTTGCTGCTTGCTCGGACCATCTGGATCGGGGAAGACGACGCTCATCCGACTCATGATCGGCGCCCTCGCACCGGACAAAGGAAGTGTCCATATCGGCGAAACGAAGATGCCAAACATGGACATGCTCCAACAAATCGGATTTATGCCGCAGAACGATGGCTTGTACGAAGACTTGTCGGCCGAAGCGAACCTCGCCTTCTTCGGGTCGATTTATAAGTTAGGGAAAAAGGCGCTCCAAGAACGCATCACCGAAGTGCTCAACCTTGTCGATTTAACGAACGACCGGCATAAGCTCGTCCGCAATTTTTCAGGCGGGATGAAGAAGCGTCTTTCCTTGGCCATTGCCATCCTGCATAAGCCCGATGTGTTGTTTCTTGATGAACCGACGGTCGGAATCGATCCGATTTTACGCCGACAGATTTGGGATCAGTTCCAAACGATTCGGGCGGAAGGGACGACCATCATCGTCTCGACGCACGTCATGGATGAAGTGCTCGAATGTGATCGAGCCGCACTCGTCTATAATGGACGGTTGATCGCCTATGACCATGTGCAAGATTTGCTTGACCAGACCGAGAATGGTCGCGTCGAAGAACTGTTCTTGATTGCAGGGAAAGAGGGGGTGGGTGACCATGCGTAACTTAGCGAAACGTGTCATCTTTCAGACGTTGAATGATAAACGAAGTGTCGCCTTGATCTTGATTGCGCCACTTCTCATTTTGACACTCGTCTACTTCTTACTCGGGGACTCCGACTACGTGCCGACCGTCGTCCTGGATGACAACGCACCAGAACAGCTTGTCAATGCGTTTGAAGACGAGACGCTCGAAGTGGAACAGGCATCGTTCGATGATCCAAAAGTATATATCGAAGACAATGAACATGTCGATGCCGTGTTTGAAATGAATCAAGAAGGAACGACCATCACGTTACGCGAACCTTCGACGAAGTCGTCGAAGGCGGTTGGTGAGATTCAAGATGCGTTGACGACGCTCAATCCCGCAGCCGAGATCGATACGCCATTCGTCTATGGGGAAGAAGACCAATCGACATTCGATTCGTTCGGCTTCGTCTTCCTATCCCTCTTCTCGTTCTTCTTCGTGTTCATCCTATCTGCGATGGCACTCGTCAAAGAACGGAGTGGGGGTACACTCGAGCGACTCTTGATGACCCCAATCAAACGAGGACAGGTCATTTTAGGATATACACTCGGATACGGTACGTTTGCGGTCGTGCAGTCGATTTTCATCGTACTCTATTCGATTTATGTGCTCGGTCTGTCTTCTCTTGGGAACATGGCGTGGGTCATGTTGACGATGCTACTCATGGCGGGTACGGCGGTACTCTTCGGAGCGACCATCTCGGTGTTTGCCCGTTCGGAATTACAGGTTGTTCAGATGATTCCGTTCACCATCATCCCGCAAGTATTCTTCTCAGGACTCATCCCGCTCGACTTGATTCCATACGGACTCGGGAACTTGAGTTACGTCATGCCAATCTTCTACGGAGCGACAGCAATCAAGGAAGTCATGATTTACGGAAGTGGTTTCTCAGGCATCTGGATGTATTTACTCGGTCTGATTCTTTATGCAGGTGTCTTATATCTCTTAAACATGCGAGCGCTCGGGAAATACAGAGGACACTAAGTTAAAAGGACAACACCCAGTCTTGAAACTGTTGAAACGCCGGGATTTTATTGGCCAGTCCGATGACGAGAAACCAAGCACCGGTATAGAAGAAAGCAGAGATGGTCGTATAGAACGCATACGTACGAAGTTTGAGCGATGTGAACCCGGCGATGTAATGGAGCGGGTGCCGAAGGCCGGGAATAAAATAAGAAATCATAATGGTGCGTGCCCCGTATGTTTGATAGAGCGCCTCGGCTTTTTTAAGATAACGAGATTCGCGTTGTCGCACGGGTAGGATACGATGAAGCCCTTTCCCGATTAAATAGAACCAGCCGAACGTGAGCGTGAAGAGAATCCAGGTGGAGACAAATAAAAGCCAACTTGGGACAAAATCATCCGCGACCGTCAGATGGGTGATCATTAAGACGTCGTCAGATAATGGGGTAAACATGATGCCGATGGCGAGCATGGCATAATGTATGATCATTTCCATAATAAATTCACTCCTTACCTTGTCTAGTATTCACTCGCAAGCGTAAGGAGTTTTTAGTATTCTCTTAAGAAATCTTAAGAAGTTGGAAAGGAAGTGCCGTTACTGAGTTTGTTACACTCATTAATAGAGGAAATGAATGTAGTTTACTAGCGAAAAACGAGGAGGAAAGAGATGCGTTCACAACCCGTCATCTGTATCGCTGACGACGATGAAGCGATTCGAGAATTACTTGCTATCTATTTAAAAAATGAAGGATATGCACTCCGATTTGCGAAAAATGGACAAGAAGTGCTCGACCTCGCGTCGACCGAAACGATCGATTTACTCATTCTAGATTTGATGATGCCTGTCATGGGTGGGATTGAAGCTTGTATTGAAATTCGAAAGACGCAGTTTATGCCGATTTTGATGCTCACAGCCAAAACGAGCGACTTGGATTTGATGCAAGGCATTTCCGTTGGAGCGGACGACTACATTAAAAAACCGTTTAACCCACTTGAAGTGACGCTGCGTGTCAAATCGTTACTCAGACGATATCGTGATTATGGGTCAGATCGAGCAGACCTCACGAGTACACTCGTCTTTGAAAATGTGACACTTGATTTACAGACGCGACAATGTCGAAAGGATGAGATGTTGATTCGACTTACACCGAAAGAGTTTGATATTCTCGCCTATTTTATGCGTCATCCGAATCAAGTGTTAACAGTTGAACAGATTTACGAGGCGGTGTGGGGTGAGGCAGCATTTGAGGTCGACAACACAGTGATGGTCCACATCACAAAAATCCGAGAAAAGTTAGAAGACACACCACGAAAACCGACCATTATCAAGACGGTGTGGGGCGTGGGGTATCGATTATGAGACGGAGACAATGGGATCGCTTGCTAGTGAAGTTGATTGGTATCATTTTAGTCAATGCATTGATTGCGACGATTGCTTTTTTAATCATGGGCTATTCGATCAGTTTATACTACATTGAGAACGAAACAACACCAGATCCCCTGACGTCCAATCTTATGTTTTTAGGGGTGACGTTCATTGTTATTTTGATCTTTATTATTGGATTTTCACTGATGATGCGGAAAACACTTCGAAAAATCACGTATTTATCGAGTGAGATTGAACAGATTGCAAACGGTGACCTCGGTCGAACTGTCAAAGTGGAAGGTCGAGACGAAATCGCGTCGCTTGGAGAGAGTGTGAATCGGATGTCAGCTCAATTAAGTGAATTATTTGAAAAGGAACGGGCGCATGAAGAAGAGCGGAACCAACTATTCTCCAACCTGTCGCACGATTTGCGGACACCGCTCACGAGCATCAAAGGCTATACGCAACTCCTGCAAATGAATCGGGAACTGACGCTTGCAGAAAAAGATCATTTTCGTATTCTAAATGAAAAAACGGATCAGCTTGAACATTTGCTAGATCAGCTGATGAACGTAAACCGACTCTATGCCCCACATATGCAACTAAAGAAACAGAGACTCAACCTGAGCCTATTGACGACCCAACTCATCCACGAGATGGAGCCGTTGTTCAATGAGCGAGGTCATCGATTACACCTATCGATTCAACCTGACCGATGGATAGTAGCCGATCAAGAACAGCTCATTCGTGTATTTGAGAATCTTTTTTCGAACGCATGGAAATATGCGGAGCAAACGAGTCCGATTCAAATTGATCTCCAGACCAGGGAGGATATGCTTGAGTGGTCTATCTCGAATGCGACAACGACTGAAACGATTGATGCCATCCCTTATCTGTTTGATCGCACATATCGTGTCGATTCCTCGAGAGGGGTCACGCCAGGTGATGGATTGGGTCTATCGATTGCCCGCCAAATCATTTTGTTGCATGGGGGACGGTTGACGGCCGCACCACTGGAGGGTCAGGTTATTTGTTTTCGGGTATCGTTACCGGTGGAATGAGATATCCCATTAAGATTGTATCGAAGTGCTGTCCATCAATAAGCTTATCGTCCCGTAATCGGCCTTCGACTTCGAAGCCGTAGCGCTCATAGAGTGCTATGGCTTTTTTATTTGTTTCAATGACACTTAAAGTGACTTTATGAAGGCGTTCCGTTCGCGCCCAATCGAGAACGTATCGTAAAATAGCTGAACCTAAACCGAGTCCCCAATGCGCTTGCAGAATTCCAACTCCAAATTCGACAGTGTGGGATTTTCGAGCGAGCACACTTCCTTCGCAGCGGGCAAACCCGACAATTTCCCCATCGACTTCTGCTATGAGAAAAATACGATTCATTATAACTAAGTCATGTTCAATTAACTGCTTAAATGCATGCTCATCGAGAGTGCCTTCTCCAGGTTCGCGGTCTAAATAGTCCGTCTCTTGATCGATTTGCAGCCAAATGAAAGCGAGGGATTTCGCGTCGTCTTGTGAGGCTTGACGAATGGTACAGTGTTGTTCGTTTCGTATGTATGAAATAGGGTTCATGATATCCTCCTTTGTAATATCGGTCATAAAAAAAGCACTCGGACCATTGTCCGAAATGCTCATTAGCGTTTGAGTAACAACATCACGCCGGTCACGAATAATGCGATTCCGCTCGCGAGTCTAACTTGTTTGCACGTCACGTTCCTTCACCCCTACATTTCTTATCTGTTTGCTTTAGCGACACGTTTTGGTATTTTCGACATTTCTTGATAAATCGAAAGAATCTCGGTCCCGTAATTTCCTTTCGGCTGCATGGCCCACTTTTGGTGAAGAGATGGCCACGTCGTTGCAGAGCCTCGCTTGACGAGATGGAAGCGTGGGTCGACTTGTTTCGTATTCAGTGCATCGTGTGAGGCGTATGCCTTTAGATGCTGAACTTGAGCAGTCACGCCTTGATGCGGTGAACGGAAATAGTGACCTTTTACGCCATTCCCAGTCGTCCCGATTCCGGAATAGTTATGTTGTTCAGGGAGTACATCGCCACCATATCGAAAGTAGCCTGTCTCTTTCAGTGCTTGAGCGAACGCGACATCCCCACGAACACCTTCCTTAGCGCCGATGATGACGAAGAGGTTCGCCAAGTCTTCGACCGACGTTTGTACTAGTCGGACATCACGAGGATTCTTCTTTTTTACGTAATCCGCCATTTGTGGCGGAGTCAAAGCCGATACTCCCATAATAGCACGATTCTGCTTCTTCGGGACCGCCTCAACGATTGATCCAGTCGAGAGAAAAGAAGATGTGATCAGAAGAAATACAATCATCAAGCTAAACACTTTTTTCATCATATGTACCCTCCTAAACGAATCATATCCATTGAGAAATAATACCATTAAAAAGTAAGATTGACCCATTATTATAATGATTATTGTGTACCGAATACATTCATTCTTGTTTATAGTAAACGTATAAAGAAATAGGGGGAAAATAATGTGTACAGAGCCTACCAGTTTAAATTGAGCTTGATGTAAGTATGTGTGACGGTAAAAAACTAGAGTGTTAAGAGACCGAGTTGCGATGCGATTCGGTTTATTTGTGGATTTTAGTAAATCTACGTTAATTGTAGAATTAAAACCTGATAAGAAAAAGTACCCACCTTAAGTAAAATAATGTAATAAAATGAAGAGGTATTGAGCACTAACGTGTTGAAAAAAATAATAGGTCTAAAGAAAGGGTGAGAGAGTGGATTACACTGCACACGTTCGATCATCTGACCATGCGATTCAAACTGTCAAAGAACACCTGTTAGATGCTCAAGAACTTGCCGAAAAGTGGGGGAATTCTTTAAGGATTTCTAAAATTTGTGGTCTGGCTGCTTTATTGCATGACTTAGGAAAGTATAGTGATGCGTTTCAAGATTATATACGTAGGGCAACCTCTGGAGAAAAAGTAACTCGTGGAGAAGTCGATCACGCGACTGCTGGGGGGCGTTTGCTTTTTGACATGTTGAAAGGTACGAGTGTAACGAAGCAATTGCTAGCAGAAATAGTTAGCAACGCAATCATCTCACATCATGGTAATCTGCATGACTATGTATCAGGAGAAGAGTCTCCGTTTTTAAAACGAGTCGAAATGAAAGCGCTTGAAGAATATGAACTCTGTAAATATCGCTTCTTTGATGAAGTGATGTCTGAGTCTGATTTAAATCGATATGTTGAATCAGCTCATTTAGAAATGCTCGAATACTTTAAAAGAGTAGGCCAGAACACATCGGTTTCCACTTTCTTGACCAAGTTTATATTTAGCGTGTTGTTAGATGCCGATCGAACAAATACGCGACAGTTTGAAACAAATCAACCAGAATACACTCTTATGAGTGACTTTGCAGTGTATATGCAACGGTTAGAAGATTATATTTCTCATTTAGGGAAGAAGTCCTCGGATACACCGATTAATCTGTTAAGACAACAAATGTCCGATCAATGTCGGGAACATGCCAAGCAACCAAGTGGTATTTATACCTTGTCGATTCCGACAGGTGGCGGTAAAACATTGGCTAGTCTCAGATACGCACTCCATCATTCAATTCTTTATAACAAACAACGCATTATTTACGTTGTTCCATTCACCACAATCATCGAGCAAAACGCTCAAGTTACTCGCGATGTCTTAAACACACAAGAAGTTGTTGAGCATCATTCTAATGTAATTCAATCAGATGATTTTTCTGATGATGAAATCAATCTCCAAGCAAAACTAAATTTAGCAAAAGACAATTGGGATGCTCCAATTATTTTCACGACGATGGTTCAATATTTGAATACGTTTTATGCGAAAGGAAATCGAAACACGCGGCGTATGCATCATCTAAGTGACGCAGTCATCATTTTCGATGAAGTACAAAAAGTCCCGACGAAGTGCGTGTCATTATTCAACGAGTCTTTAAACTATTTGAAAACTGGGGTGAACACAAGTGTTCTATTATGTACCGCGACACAGCCGGCTCTCGATTTTGTTAAACGTCGACTTGTTAACGATGGTGAAATCATTTCCAATCTTCCCATGGTATCGGATTCTTTCAAACGAACAGAGCTGGAAGTGTTGGTAGAAGATTACGACACGGAAAAACTAAGTGTATTACTACAAGATCGAGCAGCTGATCATAAGGGTATTCTCGTTATTTTGAATACAAAGTCAGTTGTCAGAAAGTTATACGAATCACTAAAAACGACATTTCAGGAAGAAGAGTTATTTCATCTTAGCACTTCGATGTGTGCGGCTCACCGTAAAGATCTTTTAAAAAGGATCACTGAGCGATTGAAGGCAAATAAACGTGTAGTTTGTATTAGTACACAATTGATTGAGGCTGGGGTGGACGTCAGCTTCCCTTGTGTTATCCGTTCCTATGCAGGACTAGATTCACTTGCACAGGCCGCCGGTCGTTGTAATCGTCACGGTGAATTAGAAATCAGCACAGTTTATGTAGTCAATCATATCGAGGAGGATGTATCGAAATTAACTGACATTGAAAAAGGACAACAAATTGTAAAGCGGATGATAGTGGACTTGAAAAGAGATTCAAGTGCTTATGATGGTGACTTGCTCTCACCAGCTGCGATGAGAAGATATTTTACAGAATTTTATCAGGTTCGTGAATCTGAATTGGATTATCCGATAAAAACTAGTCAATGTTTGGCTCCTATGCTTTTTGACATGAGCGAGAACAATAACGAAAAACAATCACTGTTAACTGCGCGACATCGTACGGTCGCTGACCACTTTCAAGTCATTGATGAGTTAACAACAGATGTGCTCGTTCCGTATACGAAAAAAGGGGAAGAACTCATTGCTCATTTGAATGGCGACATTAGTTGGGAACAGGCAAGGCAATGGCTAAAAGAATCTCAACAATATTCCATCGGTTTATATGCTCATGAGATACAAAATCTTGAGAGAACAGACGGTGTTATGACGTTACTCGATGGTCAAGTACTTGCTTTACATGAAAGTGCTTATGACAAACAGTTTGGCTTGAATCTATCACAAGATTCAGAGATGCAAGATTTGATGATTTAGACCGAAAGGAGAGAGTCATGCGAAACTCGATTGAATTTAAAGTATACGGAAATTATGCGCTGTTTACCGACCCTTTAACGAAGTTAGGTGGTGAAAAAATGTCGTATCAAATACCGACCTATCAAGCAATCAAAGGGATCGTCGAGTCGATTTATTGGAAACCGACGATTGTCATGGTAGTCGATGCGATTCGGATTATGAATCCAATCAAAATGGAGTCAAAAGGGATGCGACCGATTGAGTACGGAGGAGGTAATTCATTAGCCCATTACACCTATCTGAAAGACGTATGTTATCACGTCAAAGCGCATTTTGAGTTTAATGAACATCGCCCTGATTTAGCTTTTGATAGAAACGAAGGAAAACATTACGCCATTCTAAAACGTTCACTTGAAGCAGGTGGACGTCGTGATATTTTCCTTGGGGCAAGAGAGTGTCAAGCATATGTGGAGCCGATTCACTTTGACGAAGGAGATAGTTTTTACGATGGAGCTGATCTTCATTTTGGGACGATGGTACACGGGTTTAATTATCCTGATGAAACGGGAGTTGACGAACTAGCTGTACGTTTGTGGAAACCGGAAATGAAAAATGGAGTGATTACTTTTTTAAGACCAGAAGACTGTTCTCAAATTCAATCGATTAAAAAAATGAAGCCGAAAGAATTTTCGAAAATGAACATTGAAGGTGTGGAATTAACATATGAAAGTCTATAGGAGGTGATTTTATGAGCGTGTGGCAACAGCTATACGAAACGTATAATGAGCATCTTGACGAGGTCGGGGAACTCAGTACTCGTTGGGAAGGACAGACATTTACATTGCTACCAGTGTCTCATACTACTCAAACGGCACATATCACGGTCCATATTACGCCCGAAGGTGAGTTTCATTCTGCGGAAGTAATTCCTAAGGGACAGGGGAACACATTGATTCCATGTACTGAAGATTCTGCGGGTCGAGCTGGGAGTGTAGTTTCTCCTTATCCATTACATGATAAATTACCTTACGTCGCTGGAGACTACGAGAAGTATGGTGGTAGTTATAAAAATGATAATGCATATAGTGCGTACATTCGTAACTTAAAAGAGTGGTCCGAATCTCCATTTGGTTTCGATCGCTTGAAGAGTATCTATGACTATTTGGTAAGAGGTTGTTTGATTGAAGATTTAGTAATGGCAGAAAAACTGTTTTTAAATGATGACGGGACTCTGAAATGGACGTGGGATGGAAAAGACGACAAACCAGACATATATTCTGTTATTTCGAGCGGTGTGGAAGGGGCTTTCATTCGCTTTAATGTGCATTCAGTAAATGAATTAAACAAAGAAACGTGGAATGATGCTCAATTCTATCAATCATTTATCTCCTTCTATGAGAGTAAAGAACGAGAGTCGAGCTTATGTTTTGTTACAGGAAACTTTTCAATAGGAACGACAAAACATGCGAATAAGATACGAAATGCAGGTGATAAAGCGAAGTTGATTTCATCAAATGACAGCAGCGGATTTACATTTCGAGGTCGATTTGATAAAGCGACAGAGGCAGCGACGATTAGCTATGAAGTATCGCAAAAAGCTCATAATGCTCTAAAATGGTTGATTTTAAAGCAAGGAATAAAAATTGATCAACGTATCTTTTTGATTTGGGGAGTTCAAGAGACTCGTTTACCTAACGCGATTGAATCAACGTTTTCTTTATCATCATTTTTTCAAGATGAAGTAACAAGCAAAACAGATACGAATTTAGAAGGTGCTAGAGCTTTTTCTGAATCGTTACTCGGATACAAAAGAGTGTTACCACGCCAAAAGGTAAACATTTTGATGATGGATGCTGCCACAACAGGCCGACTTGCTATTCTGTATTATCGTTCCTTTGATCAAGAACACTATTTTGAACGACTAGAGAGATGGCATACGCACAATCCATGGGAGTATACCTATAAGGATCATGAAGGGAATATTCGTACTTTTACTGGTGCACCAGCTTTAAAAGATATTGCGACGATGGCATATGGAACACATGCGAATGACCAATTGATCAAAGCGACTGTTGAGCGTCTTCTACCGTCGGTCGTGGATGAGAGACGAATTCCGGATGATATTCGACGATGTTTGATGCAACGAGCGTCTAATCCAATCGGGATGGAAAAATGGGAGTGGGAAAAAACACTACAGATTGCTTGTGGAGTAATTAATAAGAAAGAAGGGATGAATGTGGCTTTAGACCGTGAATCAACAGATCGTGACTATTTATTTGGACGCTTGCTGGCACTTGCTGACTACTTAGAAAGGAAGGCATTAAAAGAACAAAGTGAAAATCGTGCCACTAATGCCATTCGATACATGAATGCATTTTCTCAAAAGCCAGCCCGGACGTGGTTAACTATTCAAAGTGCACTTCAGCCTTACCAGGCGAAATTAGGAGGGAAAATCACCTACATCAATAGTCAAATCGATGAGGTAGGTTCACAAATTGATCCAAAAGACTTCACGAATAAGCCGTTGTCAGAACGGTATTTGTTAGGTTTTTATAGCCAACGTCATGACCTTTATCAAAAGAAAGAAGTAGTGAACCCATCAGAAGAGGAGAGTGTTGAAGTATGAACACGTTAGATCACAAAATCGATTTTACCGTCATTTTATCTGTGTCAAAAGCAAACCCGAACGGAGATCCCTTGAACGGTAACCGCCCACGACAAAACTACGACGGTTACGGTGAAATTTCTGATGTGGCCATCAAACGGAAAATTCGTAACCGATTACAAGATATGGGCGAATCCATTTTCGTGCAATCGAACGATCGTCGTGTTGATGAGTTTGATAGTCTGCGTGCGCGTGCAGAAGCTAATGAGGATTTGAAGAAATTAATGAAAGGAAAAGGAATGGGTGAATTGTTTGCCCAAGAAGCTTGTGCCACTTGGATGGATGTACGTTCATTCGGACAAGTGTTCGCTTTTAAAGGGGATAAATCAGGGGTGTCAATTGGTGTTAGAGGTCCGGTTTCTATCCATACAGCCACAAGTGTTGCTCCGATTGATGTGACAAGTATGCAGATTACAAAAAGCGTGAACTCTGAAAGTGGGAAAGATCGTGGTTCAGATACAATGGGAATGAAGCATCGTGTGGATCATGGATTATACGTATTGAATGGGAGTATTAATACTCAACTTGCTGAAAAAACGAATTTCTCGAAAGAAGATGCTGAAAAATTAAAGCAAGTACTAGTATCGCTATTTGAAAACGATGCTTCTTCGGCTCGCCCTGAAGGAAGTATGGAAGTGCATAAAGTGTATTGGTGGGAACATAACTCGAAATTGGGTCAGTACTCTTCCGCTAAAGTTCATCGTTCGGTCACAGTGCGACCGACAACTGATGAACCGAAAGATTTTTCGGATTACGACATTCAAGTCACTCCACTCGATGGATTAGAACCTGAAGTGATAGATGGATTATAAACAAGATGATTCCTATTTATTGTTGTCAGGAATTCAGCACTTTCAATTTTGTCCTCGACAATGGGCACTGATTCATATTGAACAACAGTGGGAAGAAAACGTCCGTACAGTGGAAGGTCAGCATTTACATCAAAAAGCCGATGACCCTTATGTTCGAGAGAAGCGAAAAGATAAGTTGACTGTTAGAGGAATGGCAGTCAAGTCGGAATCGCTAAACATTAGCGGTCAATGTGATGTGGTTGAATTTGTTGAACATCCGACAGGTGTTTCGTTGCATGGAACCCCTGGTCTGTATCGCCCCATCCCTGTGGAGTATAAAAGAGGAAAGCCGAAGGTGGGGAAAGAAGACGAATTGCAGTTAGCTGCTCAAGCCATTTGTCTAGAAGAGATGTTTTTATGCTCGATTGATGAAGGTTATCTTTATTATCATGAGACAAAACATCGGCATCAGGTCATGCTGTCAGATGCGCTGAAAGATGAAGTAAGAAAGATTGTAAGTAAGATGAATGATTATTATCGAACGCGCTATACACCTCGTGTAAAAACAGGGCCGCATTGCAAAAGTTGCTCCCTTCAAAATATTTGTTTACCTGAATTGATGGTTCGAGAAAGTGTAACAACATATTTGGAGAGGAGGCTAAAAGATTGAAAAAATTATTAAATACGCTTTTTGTGAATCAGTCAGATGCATATCTTGCACTTGATGGCGGTAATGTACTAGTAAGGAAAGAAGATGAAGTTCTAGGAAGAGTACCTCTTCACAACCTCGAAGGAATCGTTACTTTCGGATATACTGGTGCGAGTCCTGCGCTCATGGGATATTGTGCGGAGCATAACGTTCCGATTACATTTATGACCAATAACGGACGATTTTTAGCCCGTGTCATTGGAGAAAGTAAAGGGAACGTAGTATTGCGTAAAACGCAATATCGACTCTCGGATTGTGAGAGTCAGTCCGCCGTTGTAGCGAGGAATTTTATTCTTGGTAAAGTATACAACCAAAAATGGATGTTGGAGCGCGTTACACGAGATTACCCGATGCGTGTTGATGTTGAGCGATTTAAAGAAACATCAAAATACTTATCAAATAAATTGATTGAAATTCGTCAGTGCGATGACTTAGAAAGGTTACGAGGTCTCGAAGGAAAAGTTGCTGTTCACTATAATCAATTATTTGATGACATGATCCTTCAACAAAAAGAAGAGTTTATCTTCAAGGGACGTTCAAAGCGACCACCACTCGATCGCGTCAATGCGATGCTTTCTTTTGCTTACAGTTTATTAGCGCGAGACTGTAGCGCTGCACTCGAATCGGTAGGGTTAGATGCGTACGTTGGTTTTTTACATCGCGAACGACCAGGGAGAATTTCTCTTGCGCTTGATTTAATGGAAGAGTTGCGAGGGATTTATGCAGATCGTTTCGTCCTCTCATTAATCAACTTAAAAGTGATACAATCCAAACATTTTGTTCAAAAAGAGAACGGTGCAATCCTAATGACTGAAGAAGGACGAAAAGTGTTTTTGTCATCTTGGCAAAAGAAAAAACAAGAAATGATTCAACATCCCTATCTAAAAGAAAAGATGATGTGGGGATTAGTACCCTATGCTCAAGCCTTATTATTGGCAAGGTATTTGCGTGGTGATTTAGAGGAATACCCATCTTTCTTGTATAAGTGAGGAATGAAAAATGCTTGTTTTAGTAACCTATGATGTCAATACAACTTCACCTGGCGGGACGAGACGTCTTCGTCAAGTGGCCAAGGTATGCCAACAGTATGGGCAACGCGTGCAAAATAGTGTATTCGAATGTATAGTCGATCAAACCGAATTTACATCGTTGAAATTACGATTAAAAGAAATTGTAGACATTGAACGGGATAGTCTTCGGTTTTATCGATTAGGAAATCATCACGCTTCTAAAGTTGAGCATGTGGGCGTAAAAGAATCTTTAGATTTGGAAGGTCCTCTCATTTTTTAAAATTCGGGATGATTTCGATTCGTGCGAAGCTAAAGTGAACATGATTTTCTAGAGAGGTTCGCACCTAATTTATCCTGTAGAGTTAATTGATTTTGTAGTATTTTTAGAAGATAACGTCCTTTAAAGGATAATATTTCCTTGAAAATTGTTTTAGTCGATTGATTTGTCTAAAATCGGCTATCGCACCTTGTGTAGGTGCGTGGATTGAAATCCACTCTTACGTGTGAATTCGTTGAGCGTCTCACATCGCACCTCGTGTAGGTGCGTGGATTGAAATAACCTCGTGTTAGTCGGATAAGGAATTAAAACAGCATCGCACCTCGTGTAGGTGCGTGGATTGAAATAACGTGGGTGCGGCGGTATCTCCTGCAAGTGGCGCATCGCACCTCGTGTAGGTGCGTGGATTGAAATCGTTATTGTTTGTGGATAGCCCCGTACCTGTTGCATCGCACCTCGTGTAGGTGCGTGGATTGAAATATCGGATGTCTTGGACTACCTAAGCGCCGCCGGGTATCGCACCTCGTGTAGGTGCGTGGATTGAAATGGATGTCGTTGATCGGTCAAGGTCAATTGATATAATCGCACCTCGTGTAGGTGCGTGGATTGAAATTCGTCCAATCGGACATTGTTACGGCGGTTGAACTATCGCACCTCGTGTAGGTGCGTGGATTGAAATGACAAGGCGGTACAGGTTCGCATATGGCGACACAATCGCACCTCGTGTAGGTGCGTGGATTGAAATCCCATCGTATTTCCTCACTTTCTGAAAAACGCCGATCGCACCTCGTGTAGGTGCGTGGATTGAAATGCCATCACGGTCAAAATGATGATGAGTAGCCAAATATCGCACCTCGTGTAGGTGCGTGGATTGAAATGACAACATACCTCACAATCACTATCGACAATGAATCGCACCTCGTGTAGGTGCGTGGATTGAAATCGTCCGCCGTTGCCCGCCGTGGATAGCCCCGTACCATCGCACCTCGTGTAGGTGCGTGGATTGAAATATTTTCCTGTCACTCCATTCAATAGTTTGTTGAATCGCACCTCGTGTAGGTGCGTGGATTGCAATATTTTCCTGTCACTCCATTCAATAGTTTGTTGAATCGCACCTCGTGTAGGTGCGTGGATTGAAATACCTCATACCCGAGCGCGTCCGCGAACGCGTCGAATCGCACCTCGTGTAGGTGCGTGGATTGAAATATGCCTTGCGCGTTCAGGAAGGCGCGATACGGGATCGCACCTCGTGTAGGTGCGTGGATTGAAATGGTGTATAGTCTGGCATAAGAGCCCTCCTTTAAGGTATCGCACCTCGTGTAGGTGCGTGGATTGAAATTTCTAACGTGAGACTTGGTTTCATTGGGTACCTATCGCACCTCGTGTAGGTGCGTGGATTGAAATGATGAACAGATCAAAGGCATCACCAAAGAAATGGTATCGCACCTCGTGTAGGTGCGTGGATTGAAATCGCCTCGTTTGAAGTTGTACTTCGCCCAGTTGAAATCGCACCTCGTGTAGGTGCGTGGATTGAAATTTCGTGAAACGCGTGGATGTTCGTAAGTTTGATGATCGCACCTCACGAAGGTGCGTGGTTTGAAATTAGACTTATATATTTGTAGAACAGAAGAAAACAAAGTTTGCTCCTCACGTTGGTGAACGATCTGAAATTTTAATTTGAAAAAAGCCGATCTGAATCAATCATTCAGAACGGCTTTTTCTATTATTAATTCGCTTGTTTCAATTCTTCAACAGCTTCTGCGTTGTCATCGAACTTCCGTACATCCACGCGCTGTACAAAGAACGCAAGGACGAGCGCCAAGAGGTTCATCCCAAGTGCGACATAAAACGAATATTGAATCCCGGATAAGAGGGCTTGCTGAGTGATGGCACCCATCGAACTCTCTGTGAGTGTCGCAGGATCGACTCCTGTCATCAATGATTCAGCTTCCGTACGTGTCACCGAGTTCATGATGGTGACGAGGACTGCCGTACCAATCGCACCAGATACTTGTTGGGCCGTGTTGTTGATGGCCGTTCCGTGTGGATTGAGGCGAGTCGGCAACTGGTTGAGTCCATTAGTCATAATCGGCATCATAACCATCGACATCCCAAACATACGCAACGTGTACGTTAAAACGATGTACGTGTAGGTCGAATCGAGTTGGACGTTTGCGAGCATATACGTCGATACGGCGGTAATTGTCAATCCGGTAAGTGCCAATAATTTTGGCCCGAATCGGTCAAACAGTTTACCAGTGATCGGCGACATGATTCCCATGATGATCGCACCAGGGAGAAGCATGAGCCCTGAATCGAGTGGTGAGATGCCACGTACGCTTTGGACGTAAGCCGGTGTCAAAATCATACCGGAGAACATGGCGACCGCGTTGACCATCGCAATGACTGACGCGAGTGCGAACATCGGATGTTTGTAAGCACGCAAGTCGAGCAATGGTTTTTCCATATGAAGCTGGCGGTAGATGAAGGCGATCAACGAAATGGCACCGACAATCATCGTCGCCAAGACAATTGGATTATCCCAACCGTCCGAACTTGCTGAACTGACACCGTATAAAATCCCACCAAATCCGAGTGTCGATAAGACGAGCGACAAGTAATCCAGTGACTGGTCTTTGTTTTGGACCATGACGTTCTCTGCTTTCCAAACAGCGAGCGCGAGACCGATGATCGCGAGCGGTAAAATCATTTCGAATAAGACGCGCCAGTCATAGTACTCGACGATATAACCGGAAAGTGTCGGTCCAATCGCAGGTGCCGAGATCATGACAAGTCCGAAAATCCCCATCGCCATCCCCCGTTTTTCACGCGGGAAGCTGACGAGCATGACGTTCATTAAGAGTGGTCCCATTGTTGAGGCACCGATGGCTTGAATCATTCGACCAGTCAACAACCAGCCGAAGCTCGGCGAGAAGGCCGCGATAGCCGTACCGATGGCGAAGATGCTCATCGACGTAATGAACAAGCTGCGGTTTGAAAAGCGAGTGATCAAATAGGCGGATGCCGGGACGAGCACACCCGTCACGAGCATAAAGCCTGTCGCGAGCCATTGAACGGTCGAGTAGTCTGCAATCTCGAGGTCGACCATGATCGATGGGAGCGCGACGTTGAGTAATGAGTTGTTTAAAAATGCGATAAACGCACCCGCAAAGAGGACCGCCAGCATAACGTAAGGCGGTTTCTTTTGGAATTCTGGTTTCATATGGATGGCTCCTTTATTTTCTAAATAGTTATGTGTTGGTAAGTGTCGATGAGATGATTTTATACCCGTTGTATAAATAAAGCAACCATTTTGTACTATTAGTCTAAAATGGTTTTCGGTGCTATAGTAAAGGTACAAACCAGACAGAACGGAGCCATGTAAGAATGAAAGAGAAAAAAAGAAAAGTCGCCGATATTGCCATGTCTCTCTTCATCGAAAATGGGGTACAGCACACATCGGTGCAAGAGATCATCGACCGCGCTAATATCTCCAAAGGGACGTTTTATAATTACTTCTCATCGAAGACGGATTGTGTCGCTAGTATCCTCGAGAACTTACGATATGATGCAGGGCAACGCCGAATCGAAATGCAGATGGGGCGGGATAAGCGAGATCGTGACGTCTTCATCGAACAGATTTCGATATTGATTCAATTGAACGAAGAGCGGAACTTGCACGCGTTATTTGAATCGATCATGTCGTCGAACGAGAATGAATTGAAGAAGCTTGTACTTCAACATCGCATTTATGAAATCGAGTGGATTGCGATGCGTTTGACGGAAATCATTGGAGAGTCCGTCAGACCGTATTCGATGGAATTGACGGTGCTCTTCAACGGAATGTTGCAACATATCTTGTTTACGAACCGCATCACGAATGCTGCCTACTCTCCTCAAAAAGTCGTCCGAAGCTTATATACGTATGTCGAATTGATTGCCGCTCGGATGATGGAGACAGGAGAGCACGTCTTGAACCCGGTCACGGTCGATCAAATGCGTGGGACGACAGATAAACATCTCATAACAATCGAAGAATTGATCGAGATGGCTGCTCGCATCGAAGAGCATGTCGACATGACGGAAGAACAGCGAGATTTGTTCGATGCGATTTCGTTCGAACTTAAACAAGAGCGTCTTCGGAAAATCGTGTTAGAGCAATTGTTAAAGCCATTCCAACGGCTATTTAAAGGCGTGACAGGCGAGACAGAAGTACAAAAGTTCACGAATCTCGTGTGGTTGTATACGCGGACACATTAAAAATCATCCAATATTTCTGGATGGTTTTTTTTATTTTTCGATATAAAAGATAGAACAATTGTAGGTTCGTATGGGAAATATGGGTAATAATTAGTGATGGATAATGTTGAAGATGAAAGCGATTGAAGATGGGAGGAATTGAATATGCTAGAAAGTGTGATTGCATTTACTGCAATCGCTCTACTAATAGGTGGAGCGGCATATGGTCTCTATTCTGTATTTCGTTATTTTATCAAAAAGGATATCACTTCATTCCCTATCATATTAGGGGGCTCGATTTTTCTCGCAGGTGTTTGGTTGATCTTCATACTCGGAATTCTTGAAACAAATAATCAAGAAGCGGCTACTGATTTTGAAGAAGAGAGCACAGTAGCAGTTACAGAGGACGAGAGTGAACCTGAACCGGTAATTGAAGAAGAGGTCGAAGAAGTTCAAGAACCTTCTGTGGAAGAGTTTTTACAAGACGTTCAGCCTGAGGAACCAATATCGAACTATAAGGAGTACATGGAATTTTATGAATTACAAATTAACCGAGGATATACTGCTTATGGTCTAGAGTTTGATGAAGTCACAATCGAGAATCGAAACATAATCGTGGTATACGACGCAGACTCAATTATCGAAGTAGGTGTGAATAAAGATTTAGATCAAGTAAAAAATGATCATGTCAAAAAGATTCAAGAAGATTTAACGACAACAATAGAGGGTTCATCAGATATGGGAACTGATGCAATTCAGCTTGAAAGAGGGTTTGCTGTTGTAGCCAGTACTTACAATGGTTCAAGTAATTTTGCAGTGACACTTCAAAATGATCAAGGGGAAATGATTGATTTACTAGTGAATGAAATAGGAAACTATTCAGGAAAGAGTTTTGTTTGGATTGAGGATGCAGGGGATTATTACTTAAATATAAATGGCAATCAAGGTAATTGGACAATTAATGTTATGCAATATCGACCTCTTGAAATAGAAAATCTACCAGGTGCTATAAAAGGAAAAGGTGACGATGTAGTCTTTTTTGAAATTGATAAAGGGTCTTATCAAATTTCGTTTTCGCATAATGGGGATTCTAATTTTGCAGTGAACGTCAACAAGGTTGATTTGTTAGTGAATGAAATAGGGAGTTATGAAGGGTCTCAACGCTACTCCTTTGAAGAGTCTAGTGTATATGTGTTTGTCGTAACGGCAGATGGAGACTGGACCATCAATGTTAAGGAATAATATAGCTTGTACACAGGTATGACAAAATTCTTCCCTTTACAGTAATATAGAAGAAACAAGGAATGGAAAAAAGAATCAAAAAGTTTCCTCGAAAAAGAATTGATTCCTACAAATCCATACGCTACAATCAAATTACCGAAAGCGCTTTCGGGAAGAGGAGAATGACATGGGTACGATTTATGATTTAGCCAAAAAAACAGGATTCTCAATCACGACAGTGTCCAAAGCGTTGAACAATTACAAAGACGTGAGTGACAAGACGAGAGCGAAGATTCTTCAAGCCGCTGCTGAGATGGACTACTTGCCGAACGCACATGCCCAGTCGTTATCGACGAAAAAATCATGGGCGATCGGGGTCATGTTCTCAGAGGCGAACGAAGTCGGGATGAAGCACCCGTTCTTCAACGGAATCATCGAAAGTTTTCGTCACGCGACAGAGGAGCAGGGCTACGATTTAATCTTTGCCTCGCGGAATCTACGCAATCGTGACATGAGTTACCTCGAACACTTTAAACACCGTGCGGTCGACGGGATCGTCGTCATCTGCTCGGACCGAATGGATGAGCAAGTTCAAGAGCTCATGCGAAGCGACATCCCAATCGTCGTCGTCGATATGGACAGCGCCAACTGTAGCGTCGTTTATTCCGATAACATCGAAGGAGCACGCCTCGCTGTGAATTATCTCTATGAACTCGGTCACCGAAAAATTGCCCACATCGCTGGGGATGAAACGATTGACGCCGGAGCGGCACGAATCAAAGGATATGAACTTGCGATGCAAGAGCTGGACCTTCCGATTCGACCAGGCTACCTCGTCAACGCCGGTTTCTTCTCGGTTAAGGAAGGGAAACAAGCGATGGAACAATTGCTTGAACTAGACGATCAACCGACTGCAGTCTTTGTGGCCGGGGATCAAATGGCAATCGGTGTCATCGAAGCCATTCACGAGCACGGTCTTCATGTCCCGAATGACATCTCTGTCATCGGATATGATGACATTGAAATGATTCAATACATCACGCCGAAACTGACCACGATTCGCCAAGATACGGACGAAATCGGAGAAGCGGCAGCAGAACTTTTACTTGAACAAATGACCGCGAAAGAGCGACTCACTGAACGTCGCGTCATTCCGGTACGCTTAGTCGAACGGGCATCCTGTGCACCGGTCAAACAGTGATTTATAGCCAATGATGTTTCGAAGTCGCTCTCTTTTCTTCAGTGGATGGAGAGGGGAGCGCGATTTCGAAAGTCATTTTTGAAAGAAATCGAAACCGCTTTCGATATTTTATTTCGACTATATCGAAAGCGCTTTCGATAATTTTAAACCTCTTTTTGCAAGCGCTTTCTACTATTACTTATAAAAAGGATGGGAACAACACATGCGTAAATTAGTCAGCTTACTTACACTCGGAGCACTTTCAGTTGGCGTCTTGAGCGGCTGCTCAGACAGCGAAGGCGGAGCTTCTGAATCAAAAGATGACGTCTTAAAAGTTTGGTCATTTACGGACGAATTAAAAGAACCAATTAAAACATATGAAGAGAAGAACGGTGTCAAAGTTGAATTGACTATCGTCCCGATCGCGGACTATCCAACAAAATTGAAGCCAGCACTTGAGAGTGGCGTCGGCGCACCGGACGTCTTCACGGGAGAAATCGCATTCCTTAAACAATGGGTTGATGCAGGTTATTGGGAAAACCTTTCGGACGAGCCATACAGTGTCGATGAAATCGCAGACAACTACGTCCCGTACGTGTTTGACCTCGGGAAAGATAAAGATGGGAACGTTCGCGCTCTTTCATGGCAAACGACACCAGGTGGCGTTTACTACAAACGTAGCTTAGCAAAAGAAGTACTTGGTACAGACGACCCGACTGAAATCGGCGAAATGATGAGTTCGATGGACGGCGTCTTCGAAGTTGCTGAGAAGATGAAACAAAAAGGATACAAGATGTTCCCAGACGAAGGTGCGATTCGTTGGTTCTCACAAGGAGCAAACCCAGAAGCGTGGGTCAACGATAAAAACGAACTCGTCTTGACAGAAGATAAGATCAACTACATGGACTATGCGAAAGAACTTCGTGAGAAGCAATACACTGCGCTCGCACCAGAATGGTCACCATCATGGTTCGAAGGAATGGATAAGCCAATCAAAGTGAAAGAGAACGGAAAAGAGACAGAGACACAAGTCTTCTCATACGTCCTCCCAACATGGGGTCTCCACTCTGTATTAAAAGAGAACGCGAAACAGACTGCAGGTGACTGGGCTGTCACAAGCGGACCAAGCCCATACTTCTGGGGCGGTACATGGCTCGGAGTCTATGAAGGATCGAAAAACAAAGAAGCCGCTTACGACTTCGTAAAACTCATGACACAGGATGAAGAATTCTTGACAGAGTGGGCACAAGAGACAGGCGACGTACTTGCGTTCAACCCGGTCACAGACAAGATCAAAGACGACTTCAGCGATGAGTTCCTCGGCGGACAAAACAACTATGAGTTCTTCCTCGATGAAGCAGATGAAATCACACCAGGTATCGTCACGAAATACGACCAACAGCTCGATACACTTTATGGTGCATCTGTCCTCCAGTATGTAGAAGGGAAAAAGTCAAAAGAAGAAGCGATTGAAGAGTTCAAAAAACAAGCGAAGAACGCTTACCCAGACATCGTTGTAGACTGACGATGACCAACACGAGGGGGGAGCTCCCCCCTCGGTTCTTATGGAAGGAGAAATACACGTGAAAAAACTAGATCGTTACGGCTATCTGTTCATCGCCCCGTTCTGGGTCGTCTTCTTGACATTCAGCATCTATCCGGTCCTCTTAACGCTTTATTATAGCTTCACGAACTATACGGGGAGCCCGGGTGAAGAGGTCGTCGGGTTTGCGAACTACACACGGTTGTTGACGGATACGTACTTTATCGAGGCGTTTTTCAACACCATCAAAATTTGGGGAATTAACTTCGTCTTGCAGATTGGATTGGCGCTTCTCTTGGCGCTCATCTTCTCTGATCTCCGTTTGAAGTTAAAAGGACTATCGTTCTTCCGCTCGTTCTTCTATCTTCCAAACTTGATCACGATCAGTTCGGTCGCGCTCTTGTTCGGTATTTTACTCGACTGGCAGCACGGTTCACTCAACATGGTGTTGATGAAAATCGGCTTGATTTCGGATCCGATCAACTGGTTGGCAGAACCGGTGACGGCACAGTTATCCGTTTCACTCATCTTGACATGGATGTGGTTCGGACATTCCTTCATCATCGTCATGGCAGGGGTATCAGGCATCTCGACAGATTACTTCGAAGCCGCTCACATTGACGGTGCGAACCGTTGGCAGATGTTTACGAAAGTGACGTTGCCGCTCTTGAAACCAATTCTTCTCTACATCATGATCACTTCACTCATCGGTGGACTCCAGTTGTTCGACCTTCCGATGTTGATTACAGACGGGATCGGTTCACCAGACGGTTCGTTGAACACGATGGTGCTTTACTTGTACAACCAAGCCTTCAAGTATAACAACTATGGCTATGCGTCAGCGGTCGCTTACGGCCTATTCTTGATCACGCTGATCTTCTCGGCGGTCGTCTTCAAGGGTATGTTCCGCAAAGAGCGCGCGACACAGAAGGGGGCGTAAGCAATGGAACAAAATGCGGAATCACGGCGAATGCTTCCAGATAGCGAAGCGCAGCCGAAACGGAAAGAGGAGCGTCCGCTTAAAGTGGCGCCGCCTTCTAAGAAGAAAACGAATAAGCGATTCGCACGAGGTTTGATTTATACAGGGCTCATCCTTCTCGCGATTATCTGTTTCATTCCGTTCTTGATGATGATTGTCAACGCGACCCGGACGAATGGAGAAATCATGGCTGGGTTCTCACTTCTTCCGGGGACGGCGCTCGCAGACAACTATGCGACGCTTAGCGAATACATCAACATTTGGAACGGCTTCAAGAACAGCTTGATCATCTCTGTATCGGTGACGGTCTTGTCTGGTTACTTCTCAGCCCTAACGGCTTACGGCTTTACGTTCTATAACTTTAGAGGGAAAAATGCGATGTTCATCTTCATGCTTGTCATGATGATGGTGCCAGCGCAACTCGGACTCATTGGATTCTATGAGATCTCAAAAACGCTCGGTATTTTGGACACGTTCATTCCATTGATTGTCCCAGCGATTGCAACACCGTTCACCGTCTTCTTCATCCGTCAATATACGCAAGCGACGCTTCACATCAGTTTGATTGAAGCGGCACGGATTGACGGTGCGAGCGAGCTACGTATTTTCCACACAATCGCACTTCCAATGATGATGCCAGCGATTGCAACGATGTCGATTTTCACGTTCATCGGCTCTTGGAACAACTACTTGATGCCACTTGTCCTCTTGTTCTCGCCTGAGAAATACACGTTGCCTGTTTTGATGGGCTTCTTGAAAGGATCACAAGTCGCAGAGAACCTTGGCTCGCTTTACCTGGGCATCGCGATCTCGGTCGTACCGATCATGATTGCCTTCTTGTTCCTCTCGAAGTACATCGTCAGCAGTATTTCGGCAGGTGCTGTCAAAGAATAAATATAGAGAAAAGAGGAAAACACTATGCATTTTAAGAAAGACTTCGTATTCGGGACAGCCACGTCCTCGTACCAAATTGAAGGCGCACATAACGAAGGAGGCCGTACTCCTTCCATCTGGGATATGTTCTGTGACATCGACGGGCGCGTGTTTGAAAAGCATAACGGCGATGTCGCATGTGACCACTACCATCGTTACGAGGAAGACATCCAGCACATCAAAAAGCTAGGTGTCGACACGTATCGATTCTCCATCGCGTGGCCACGCATCTTCCCTGCCAAGGGAGAGTACAACCCAGAAGGAATGGCGTTCTACAAAAACTTGGCGCTGCGTCTACGTGAAGAAGGAATCAAACCAGCCGTCACGATTTATCACTGGGACCTTCCGATGTGGGCTCACGAAGAAGGTGGCTGGGTCAACCGTGAATCGGTCGACTGGTTCCTCGATTATGCGAAAGTCTGTTTTGAAGAGCTCGATGACATCGTCGACTCTTGGATCACCCACAATGAGCCTTGGTGTGCCGGCTTCCTCGGCTACCACGTCGGTGTTCATGCACCGGGTCATCGTGACATGAACGAAGCGGTGCGCGCCGTGCACCACATGTTGTTATCGCACGGAAAAGCGGTCGAGTTGTTGAAGCGAGAGATGACGTCCACGACCCCGATCGGCATCACTCTCAACTTGTCACCGATGTACGCGAAGACGGATTCTGCGAATGACCGACTTGCGATGAACAATGCCGACGGGTATTCGAATCGCTGGTTCCTAGACCCGGTCTTCAAAGGTGAGTATCCGGTCGACATGATGAACTTGTTCTCCAAATATGTGCATAACTTCGATTTCATCCAACCGGGTGATATGGAGACGATTTCGACATCTTGTGATTTCTTCGGCATCAACTTCTATAGCCGTGGCATTGTCGAGTTCAACGCAGCAAATGATTTCTTGAAGGCAGACGCTTACTCGGACTACGAGAAGACGGGCATGGGCTGGGATATCGCCCCGAACGAATTCAAAGACCTGATCCGTCGTTTACGCGCCGAGTATACTGACCTTCCGATCTACATCACAGAGAACGGCGCCGCATTTGACGACGTGCTGGAAAATGGCGAAGTCCATGACGATAACCGGATCGACTACGTCCGCCAGCACCTCGAAGCCGTCTCCGATTTGAACGATGAAGGCATGAACATTCAAGGCTACTACCTCTGGTCGCTCATGGATAACTTCGAATGGAGCTTCGGATATGAGAAGCGCTTCGGCATCCTCTATATCGACTTTGAGACACAGGAGCGCATCTGGAAAGACAGCGCGAAGTGGTATGCCGTTGTCATCGCCGATCATAAAGCCAAACACGCGGATAGCGTCGAGGCGTAATTTGCATCCATCCCCACCGCTACGGGGATGGATTTTTTGTGTGGAATGCTATCTTTTTGGGAACGAAGATAGGGGAGGGATATTCTATGAAACGTGAGTTTGCGACATACGAAGTGACGGGATATGACGACCTTGGGAAAATCAAATTCGTTCATTTGAGAGAAGGCGAGTTTGTGTTGCCCGTTGAGATCAAGGGAGATGACTTACGAAAAATCAAGAAGATGATGGAGCTCAATCCAGGTGTGACCGTGATTATTCATGCGGCGATTGACCAGAGGCGGATGCGGTTGCTTGAAGTGGAGGGCTATTCGCTCCGGAAAGAGGATACGTAAAACGCTAGCATTGAAAAAGGGCTGGCGTTTGTTTACATAGATTGGGCAACGAAACACCAGGATAAATCTCACGATTCGCTCGTGATGACGCACAAAAGTCACCGACCATGAAGCGGTTCGGTGACTTCGTTGGATTGACTGATTTGTTTGACTCGTTTCAATACGTCCCGTTTCGGTAAATCTGGGTAATCATGCTGGATGCGTTCGACGCAGGACACGATTGTTTCGGTTCGTAACAGGTGGATGATCTGCTGATCGATTGAATCAAGTTCAAGAGGTACGTCTTCTTTCGAATTCTCACGATTTAGCCAAAATGATGAACCGAATAAGTGTACGAATACAATCGCCATGACAGTGAGCGTCGATAAATCGATAGACGGAAAGAGTGTCAGTACGACGTATAGACTGATTCCGCTCACTGTTCCGTGCAGAATGGTGTCGATTAGACGCGGTACGTTCGCATGACCAAGCGAGCGTAACGCTCCCGTTAACCCATCAACAAACAAACTTAGGATCGTCGACAATAGGTAGAAACAACCGAGCATCGCGAGAGTCGATAAGATTCGGAATGCTGTGTCTTCAAGCAGATAGATGATAATCAAATCGACGATCAATAGCGGGGCGAGGGCGAGCGCTAGAATCAATGCGCCCCAACCGAGTCCAGTCACAGCCTTCATGAGACATGTGCCCGATATCGTCCAAGTGCGATGATGGCACAGAAGAGACAGACTGTATGAGTCAAGATTCCGATGAGCATGGCGTTCGGAATGATGGATTGGAAGCCAAGACCGAATGCGAGGGCGGCGCTCGATAGGATCAGAAAGCTCGGCGTATAATTTCGTACGATTGTTTTCTGCTTCTTCGTATGTACCACAAAGTATCCTGCAATGAGTAAAAAGACAGGAAACAACATGATGGGGTAGACCGATTGAAGCAACAGTCCGAGTAATCCGGACAGACCAGCGATAACGGCGAATATAGAAGGATAGTATGCTTTCAAATTTCCAACTCCTTGACTCTTTTCCCTAAATATAACAGCCCTCCTCATTATTGAGAAGGGCTGTCGTTTTTGTTTCAGGCTGATGCTTTGTCTGCTTCTTCTTGTGCTTTCAATTCTTCACCGTACGAAACGCGGTCTTGAATGCGAACGAACGGAAGGTAGACGGCAACGGCCATGGCGATTGTTGCAATCTGTAAGAGGGCAGCGCGCCATCCGCCAATCAAGAATCCAGAGATGACTGGAGGTGTCGTCCATGGTACTTGAAGCGCGTTGAACGGCTCGACCCAACCCCAAAGGATGGCAAAGTAGACCATGAATGAAGCGATGGCTGGTACGACGACGAATGGGACGAACATGATCGGGTTGAAGACGATTGGCATCCCGAAGATGACCGGCTCATTGATGTTGAAGATACTTGGTGCAAGTGACAACTTCCCAAGCTGCTTCAAGTGTGCCGAGCGTGCAACGATTAAGACGGCAATGATGAAGCCGATTGTGATTCCTGATCCACCGAGTTTCGTGAACACATCGAGGAATTGAATCGTAACGATTTTTGCGTTCTCACCAGCGACAAGCGTGCCACCTGCATCGAGGATGGCTTGGTTTTGAAGTGCGTTCGCTGTGAGAAGTGGTCCCATGATTCCCATGAGGATTGCGGCACCGTGAATCCCACACCACCACATGACGGACATGAGCACCATGATGATGACGGCTCCAGCGAGTGTGTCAGTCAAGTTTTGAAGTGGTGCTTGAAGCACATCATAGATGACTTCTGTGAACGTACGCTCTGCAACCGCTTGGAAAATCGCAAACGTCGCAACGGCGAGCGAGATGATCGCCAAACCAGGAACAAGTGCAGAGAATGAGTTCGATACGCCTGGCGGGACACCGTCTGGCATTTTAATGCTGATCCCGCGTTTGATGAACTGCGAGTAGATGAATCCGACTGTCAATCCGACGAGGATGGCAGCGAGGACACCTTGTCCACCTGTCCATACTTTTGGAATGACGCCACCGACGAATTCCCCAGATTCAGACAAGACAGAAGCTTGTGTGATGATGAGGAACGAGATGATTCCGAGGATACCAGCTGGCACGCCTTCGATCTTTTCGTTCTTGACGTACGAGTAAGCGATTCCAAAAACACCAATCAAAGCAAGGATGTCAAACGTCGCGCCGACGACTTGCGTGAGCGGGAGTGACCAGTCTGCCCCGAATAGACCTGACATGAAGTCAGCCCAACCTGGAATCGGTAACGCCAGGATGAGAAGGAACAGCGACCCGATGATGGTCATCGGCATCGTGAGGATGAACCCGTCCTTAATCGCAAGGACGGGCTTGGCGTTCGCGAAGCGAACAAAAGCAGGGGTGAACTTTTCAAATACTCTTTCTAAGCGGCTCATAGGGGAACCTCCTTATAGGTCTTCAGCGCGCGTGGCGATGATCTCTTTATACCAATGGAACGACTGTTTTTTCTTCCGTGCGAGACCGTTGTTGTGGTCGACATAGATGAAGCCGTATTGTTTCTTATAACCGTTCAACCAGCTGAGTAGGTCGATTGCAGACCAAGCATAGTAACCTGCAACGTTGATGCCTTGTTGAACAGCATGTTTGACTGCACGAAGGTGTCCTTCGATGTACTCGATCCGTGGCGTGTCCATGATCTCACCGTCGACGATTGGGTCGACATCACCGAGACCGTTCTCTGTGATATAGATTTTGACGTCGCCGTAACGATCTTTCAGCATGTGCATCCCAGCGAGGAACGCTTCCGGTGAGATTTCCCAATCCCACTTCGTGTACACTTTGTCATCCATCTTGACCGTCTTGTAGACGCCATCGAATGATGGGTTACCCGGACGACCTGTCGAGTTCTCACGTCCACCCGCCATGACGAGCGCCGAGTCATTTTTCATGACGCGCTGCGGGCTGTAGTAGTTGAGACCGATAAAGTCGTTCATCGGAGCGGTACGTTTCAAGACGTCGAGTTCTTCCTCTGTCATTTCAGGAAGGAGACCTTGTTCATGTAAGCCGTTCACGACGTACTCTGGATATTCACCTTTCAAGATCGGGTCATAGAACCAATGTGTCGCATAAGCGTTCGCATGCATTTCGGCAAACTTGTTCTCCTCTGCATCATCGATACTGAACGCCGGGTTGAACACGTGTGTGATCCCGATTTCGCCAGTGTGACCGTTTTGTTTGAAGAGCTCAACGGCACGGGCGTGAGCGACGAAGACGTTATGTGTCGTTTGGAAATAGCCTTTGACGTCGCCTTCGATACCTGGCGGGTGTGCGCCTGTTAAGTATCCAAGTGAGCAGAAGATGACCGCTTCGTTGAACGTGATCCAGTGATTGACACGGTCACCGAACGATTGGAAGCAAGTATCTGCGAAACGGACGAATGCGTCAACTGTCTCTTTGTTCTTCCAGCCGCCTTTTTCTTCAAGTGCTTGTGGGAGGTCCCAATGGTAGAGCGTGACGAATGGGACGATGTCATGTTTCAAACATTCGTCGATCAAGTTGTTATAGAACTCGAGTCCTTTTTCGTTCACTTCACCCGTACCGTTCGGGAAGATACGCGGCCATGAGATGGAGAAACGATACGATTCGAGTCCCATCTCCGCCATGAGCGCGATGTCTTCTTTATAACGATGGTAATGGTCGACTGCGACGTCGCCGTTTGTGTTTTCAAATGTCTTACCAGGAATTTTCGAGAAGACGTCCCAGTTCGAGAGGCCTTTCCCGTCCTCGTTCCATGCGCCTTCGACCTGGTAAGAGGCCGAAGCAGCGCCGAACAAGAAATTGTTAGGCATTTTCAAAGTCATCACCTCAGTTTATTTATTTACAAGTTTCAATGAGTGGTCTAATACTTTCGCACCGTTCATCATGCCGTAGTCGACTGTGTTGATGACGTCGATTGGAACACCTTTTGGTTCGCAGATTTGCTTCCCTTTTGAAAGGAGGTACTTCACTTGTGGTCCGAGAAGTGCAACGTCGATGTTGTCGACGTAAGTTTCCATCTCCGATTCTGGGTAAGCTGCGATTTCAGCTTCGATGCCACGTTCAGAGGCAACCGCTTTCATTTTTTCTACTAACATACTTGTTGACATACCTGCCGCACAGAAGAGTCCGATTTTAATCATTGTTGATCCATTCCTTTCAATTCGTTGATTTCGTTTTGCATGTTCATCATATATCCAAGCATTTCTTTGACGAGAATCGTGTTCATCAAGTGATCTTGCGCATGCACCATGAGGACACCGACCGTTGCTGATTTACCTTGTGCTTCGAGCGTCACGAATTTCGTTTGAATCGCATGTGCTTCTTTTAATGTCGCGTCACCAGCAACGACTGCTGCTTCGGCTTCGTCTTTCTTTCCTTCTTGCATGAGGAGCATCGCTTGATGGTAGCTCGCTTTGGCGTCACCCGAGAGGGCGATGAGACCGAAAATATCTTCCGGTGAGATTTCGATTGTTTCAGAAACCATAATATCTCTCCTTTTTGTATGGATAACTAAAATTCATAGGTACAAATATTTTATACACGTTGATAGTAGCACGAAAGCGTTTTCGTGTAAACCCTTTCTTTTCGAAAAAAATGCATAAAAAATGCGCACGAGAAAAGCATCTCTCGGGCGCGTTTAGGACTTGATGTTCGAGACTTTGAGCATTTTGACATGTTTAAAATGATGGATGGAACGAGAGACGTCGAAGATTTGTCCGTTCGTCAAATAGACGGTGTTGTCGACGATCAAGGCTGGATCATTCTCGTTCAGGTCGAGCAGGTCGGCGGACTCTGAATCTAAAAAGTCTGCGTAAATGACTCGGTCGGCGAATCCGATGGCAAGTTTTTGGTCGTTTCGTAAATACGTGTAGATCGACTTTTGAACGATGTTCTCATCCAAGTAGATGACGAGCTCTTTTCGGAAGTATGAATCCTCTACCGAGAACGGGTGGTCATCGACGAGACGTAGACGCTTCACGAAGTAGACAGGTGTCCCGATCGGGCACTTCATACGTTCGGCGACCTCATCGTTCGCCACCGTCTGTTCGAAGTGTAAGACGCGTGTTTCGACTTTTCGACCGCTGAAGTCACTTGTGAGACCTTGGAGTTTTTCTAAATTGATGTAATCACTATTGTAATGGTCACGGACGAAGACGCCGCTCCCTTGAACTTGATAGACGTATCCTTTGTTGACGAGGATCTCGATCGCTTTTCGGACCGTGTTGCGGCTGACGCCATACTTGTTGGCATACTCATCCTCGGTCAATAATTTATTCGTATGTTGGTAGACGTGATTGACGATGTCCGCTTCAATCTGACTCGCAACTTGCTTGTACTTCGGAGACATACAGTTCTACACCTTTCAAAAAAATTTGTGGGAATGAATTTGGTAACAGTATAGCAGATAACCTTTGTAAGCGGATACGTTTCGTTCGTCAATTGTTGAAAAAAGTCGAACGATTCAATGCTAGAATATTCGGAAAATGTGAAACAATGAGGGCATAGAGTACGTATATAGTAGTAATGCATAAGAAGGAAAGGAAGTGCTCTAGTTGACTGAGGCACATTGGCATATGGAAGAAACCACATGGCGCAAGTCACACCTTCGGGTAGGCTATACATTATTGGTGTTTGTTGTGACGGCCATTATTTTATCTTTTTTCGGACGTTACGTCTGGTTGACAATCCCTTTCGTCTTGATTGGAATGGCCATGATTGGATTAGACGTGAAAAAGTATCGGATGCGTCGTACGCATATGAAAGATCGAGATGTCGTGAAGTTACTAAAATGGAACCTACTGTATGATTTGATCAGTTCGGGTGTTCTCGTCTCCTTGATTTCGGCTCTGCTAATCTTTCAATATGACAGTTTGACGTTAGCGATCGGATTGCTCGTATGGGGAGCAGTCAGCGATCAGATGTCACGGATGTTTCAAAAAAGGTTAAATGAACGTGTTCCGCTGTTACAGCAGTTAGATTTGGAGCGACGAAATCAATGATTAGACGCATGACACAAGAAAAAGCATGGAAGCGTTTATTCGACCAATGGATATTCGGCCTGTTTGGAACATTTGTAGTACTGATGTTACCGATCAGTTTATTAACAGATGACCTTACGTGGGGCGTGTTATATATCGCCTGTGCGCTCATTCCGCTGAACATCTTATATGTGAAGCGCTATCGAATGCGTCTGAGGTTTCACCCAGAACTGAAAGGATTGTATCGTCGTCAACTCGTTCGGGACGGATTCAACAGTGCTGCCTTTTTCCTCGCGTTGAATCATCAACTATTGTTCACATCAAACGTGGCGTATGTGTGTGTCACGGTATTCATTGGTGGTGCAATGCTATTAACGTTGAACGTGAACAAACAAACGAAACAACAAGATATGGAGTATATACATTTCGACAAGGAGGCGATATAGGTGGCACAAGACGTAAAGTGGATGCGACGAATGCGACGTTATGCCGTACCCATCTTGATTCTTTATGTCACGGCCATGATTGTCGCTCTCTTATTAGAGAAAATGTGGCTTATCCCTATCATGGCGTCGGTCTCCGTGATCATCGTCGTGATGGGCTATCAAGAGATGCGTATCATGTGGCGAATGACAAAACATCCGAAAGCTCATCGAATGCTTATATTCCAATACGTATTCGAATGGGTGGATGCGATTTTGTTGACGGCGCTCATGGTGACACTTCTGACAGCGGAAGATTTTGGTCTCGTGATCGGTCTCTTTTTTGGGATATGGGGAGTACTCAGTCCGATTCGGCAGAAGTGGTTCACGAAGCAACTTAAACAAATCGATCCGGAATTACCGACGTATGAGGAAGTGATTGAAGGGAGTGTACTAAATGGACCGTCAATTTGAACTCACGATAACGCATGCCAAACAATTCGAACGGTTTTTTGGCTGGCCGGTACTCGTCATATTCCTCATTTCGTTCATCACCATGTTACGGATACAGGCGACATGGATCATCCCCGTCATGTTGGTCGTATCCATGGGCATGGCTTATAAAGGATATATGGAATATCGAGTCATTCGCCCTTTTGCCGAACATCAAGCGGTCGCTCGCGTGTTACGCTATCGACTCGTTGACTGTTGGATTAGTGCTGTTTCGTTATTTGTGCTCTTCATCCCGATGTATGTGAACGAAGATGCCTTCATCCTGATTGGCGGGATCGTCGCCCTTTGGGGGTTGACGAAATCGTATCGAGAAAAGAAGTGGGAAGAGCGGATTCATGCTCATCAGTCAGAACTACCGACGTATGAAGAAGTGTTGGAAGGAGGAGAGAACATATGGAACTATCACCAAAAGTAAAAGCGCAGATCGACACGATTCTAAAAGTAGACCGCTTGACGAAATGGGGTGTCGGCATCATCGGCATCGGACTCGTCGTCAGTTTTTTGATTTATGCCTCGTATTGGACACTCTCAGATGGTGTCGTCACGGGAACATTATATGCGGTGCTCGCCGCAATCTTGACGGGTATTTTTATCCAATATCGGATGTGGTTGCGTTTCGTGAAGCATCAAACGGCGCGTAACCTCTTGTCATTCAAAATGATCGCGCACACGCTCGCTTTGACGGGTGTCGGGATTTATGGACTCTTCTATTTCACGAGTGAAGCGACGAGCACACAATCGTTCCGTATGTTCCTCCTTTCGCAACTGACGTTTTTCGGGATTGAATACTTGGCGAAGCGGTTCGACCGCGTCATTCAATCTTATGACGAAAACTATTTGACAGATCAAGATTTAAAAGAAATTCGTGAAGTCCGCGAATACGAGAAGGAGCAACGTCGTGAACAAACGTGATCAGATGAGAGAATTGACTAAATTCGATGAATCGGGAAAGTGGACTGTTAGTATGATGAGCGGCGCGCTTGCACTCATGCTTTTCTTCGCTGTAGAGAAAGGTTGGATTTCGTTGGTAGGTGTATTGTTGATTTCAGAAATCGCTGCCTTACCTGCATGGAAGAAGACGTGGGACCGAGAAGCAATCAAGAAGCGCTATTTGCTATCGAGAGAAGCAAAACGACTCGCGCATTGGAACTCAATCACTGGTTTGATTGCGTACCCATTTGTCATCGTCTTTCTATATTTCACAGTTACAGGGCAGATTTCGACGCTTGCTTTCTTTGTAACGATTGCAGTGCTCATACCGAGTTCTATGATGATGCATCGATTGTATGAAAAACATATGGTCCGACTTGATGAGAACTATGTCACGGAACGTGAATTAAGAGAAGAACAAAAATGGGGGAGCGCGTGAGCGTCTCTCCCATTTTATATGACCGTTCGAATAACAAAGTAGAGGCAGGTTAGGAAAGGAATTAGGAAAAGAAAACCTAGCCATTCACCTTGACCAAATAAGAGCCAAGCAAATAATTGAAACGAAAGTACACCGACTGTTGCAAATGTCGCAAATCGATAAGCTTTTGGGCGCGATGCAGGATCTTCCCACCATTCTTTAAAGAATGGAAGGCTAAAGAGAAGGGCGAGTCCTAGGAAAAAAGCTGCTGGAAAAACAAGTAGGTCACCAACATCACTTTGACCTCTTAATTGCAGCCATTTTGATGTGACAGATAATATGATTCCGATTACTAAAAATAGACTTGCCATCTCATTCCCCTCCATCTTTAAATATCGTTACTTGTATCATGCCCGTTCTCTCCCTACTCGAAAACCTGATGGATTGATGGCTTTTTAGTGAAAGTGGTGACTTTTACATGAACGGTAAAAAAGTATTTAGCGACTACTTTAACAATTTCTCTATCCAACACGCCTTGTACTCGATAGCATGAAAGCGTATCTGGAGAAACGGCTAGATATGAAGTGGAAGCGCCAGAACTCTGCGGAGTTGACGAGGACGAAGGTGATCGAGATTTCGGCGGATGCCTTCCAGTCGCGTGTCACGACTGAGAGAGTCTTGATAAAACGTTCGGGTGACCGGGCGGACAAAACGAGACTTGATGACATCACTCAAAAAAGCCCGTTTCCTTTTTCGAGAAATCGAAGAATAGAGGAGATTTGTTTATGTGTGGAATCGTAGGAATGATTGGACAAGTTGGAACGAAAGAGATTTTATTGAAAGGGCTTGAAAAGCTTGAGTATCGTGGCTACGACTCAGCAGGAATTGCCTTAGTCGGTGAGGACGTTCGTACGTTTAAAGAAGTAGGACGGATTCAAGCACTCCGTGACATTGTACCGGCTGATGCTGAAGGAACAATCGGAATCGGCCACACACGTTGGGCGACACACGGGGTACCGAGCGTTCCGAACGCCCACCCGCACCAAAGCACGACTGGACGATTCACGCTCGTCCATAACGGCGTAATCGAGAACGACGAGCAATTGAAAGCCACGCTCGACGTCCCGTTCCTTTCAGAGACGGACACGGAAGTCATCGTCTTACTCATGGAGAAACACTTCGTCGAGCTCGGTGATGTCGAGGCGGCGTTCCGCAAGACGCTTTCGGACCTCCACGGTTCGTACGCGATCGCGATGATCGACTCAGAGGACAAAGAACGCCTCTATATCGGGAAGAACAAGTCACCGCTCCTCGTCGGACTCGGGGACGGCACGTTTAACGTCGTCGCATCAGACGCGATGGCGATGCTCCAGGTGACAGACCAGTACCTCGAGCTCCACGACGGTGAAATCGTCATCCTCACACGTGAGTCGGCGACAATCAAAACGCTCGACGGTGACGTGCTCGAACGCGCGCCATACACGGCCGAGATCGATGCGTCAGATATCGAGAAGGGCACGTACGCGCACTACATGTTGAAAGAGATGGACGAACAGCCAGCCGTCATCCGCAACATCATCCAGCACTACCAGAACGAGAACGGTGACATCGAGCTCACGGAAGGCGTGCGTGAACTCGTTTCGGAAGCGGACCGGATTTATATCGTCGCATGTGGGACGAGCTATAACGCGGGACTCGTCGGAAAAGATATTTTGGAGCGCATCGCCGGCATTCCGACAGAAGTGCACGTTTCTTCTGAATTCGGCTACAATATGCCGCTCTTAAGTGAACGTCCGTTGTTCGTCTTCTTATCACAATCCGGTGAGACGGCGGACAGCCGTGCCGTCCTCGTCGAAGTGAAGAAACGGGGATACAAAGCGCTCACCATGACGAATGTACCGGGATCGACGCTCTCACGCGAAGCGAATGAGACGATGCTCCTCCATGCAGGACCAGAGATCGCGGTCGCCTCGACGAAAGCGTACACGGCGCAAATCGCCGTTCTCGCGATTCTCGCATATGACATCGCCCGTGCGACAGGGAAAGAATTGCCGTTTGATCTCATGCCGGAGCTCGCCCGTGTCGCGACCATCATGGACTCGATCATGGCGCAAAAAGAGTTATTCGAAGACCTTGCGGAACGTTATTTGAAGACGACACCGAACACGTTCTTTATCGGTCGTGGACTTGACGCTTCTGTCTGTCTCGAAGGAGCGCTCAAAGTAAAAGAGATTTCGTATATCCAAGCGGAAGGGTACCCAGGTGGGGAACTGAAGCACGGATCAATCGCCTTGATCGAAGACGGGACACCGGTCATCGCGCTCATCTCACAACCGAAGACGAACTTGAATATTCGCGGGAACGTTAAAGAGGTTGTCGCCCGTGGCGCGAACGCCTGTATCATTTCGATGCAAGGCGTGGAACATGAGAATGATGACTTCATCTTGCCGCACGTCGAGCCACTCATGGCACCGCTCATCAACGTCTTACCGGTTCAGTTGATGGCATATTATGCGGCGCTCGCCCGTGGCTGTGACGTCGACAAGCCACGTAACTTGGCGAAATCGGTGACAGTGGAATAAATAATGAAGAGGCTGAGTTAATAAAAACTGCACTTTGTTTGTTGGATACTTTCAACATACAAAGTGCAGTTTTTAATTAGTTCCTTCGGATTGCCTTAGAATAAATGATTGAATCATTGTATCGAATCGATAGTGTTCAAGTAAGGATTTGTTCTTTCTTGAAATGTTTAATCCGTACTCAGGTTTACTCTTTTGTCCGGGTTTATCGTAATCTCGATCAACGAATAATTCATTTGGGGCTAACCAAGCGACGTTAGGGATTAGATAAAGTTCAGGGTGTGCGTCTTGGGTGAATAAAAGAAGTGTCAAATAAAGGTTTGGATTCGTAAGGTCGAATTTACTTTTTTGCATAAAAACATATCCTGAATTACGAATTGCTTTTACTTGAATCTCACAAAAGCGGTTATTGGAATCTTTGATGACAAAATCGACTCCGTGATCATCTACTTCTGATGTATAGACGTCACATCCGTAGGACGCGAATTCCATTTTTGCATAGTACTCTGCATATCTTCCGAGCTGTAAGTGGTTTAAATGCTCCCAATTAAAGTTAGGCAATTCTGTCCATTCCTCTCTGTAAATACAAGATGTAATAAATTATAATACAATTCATTACAAGAATAGATATTTTAATCTAAAAGTATATCTTTAATGAACTGTCGATTAAACCGTAGATGAATACTTTCATGAAGACTTTAGCTCCTTATTAAGGAGTGAGTCTAGTGACGTAGACATAACCTTTTTACTCCTTGCCGATATCTTTGCCAACAAGCAAAATAGTAGGAGAAGTAAGCGGTTCCAACTTATGATTAGATAAAGATAAGCGACGAAAGAAGGGCTGACATGAACGTATACATTGCTTGCCATAGCGGGTTTGTGACAAGTGCGATGGCGGCGAAGTTATTCGCGCAGGCAAGCGAGGGGCGCTTGTCTTGTACGATCACGCACGGAACGATTCAAAACATCCCGAATGAGGTGGATTTGATTCTCTATCAGGAAGGGGCGACCCCGGTCACCCATCCAACCGCACGTGTCCGGTCAGTCCGACAACTCCTGTCGCTCGAGGAATACCGACTACTTGTCGAAGAATGGATGGATGAGCATGAGACATGAGTGGACCGCGCGAGAGCGGTCGATTTTACTACACTTATTGGCAACTGAGACATCGACACCGCTCGCCGAAATCGCGCAGGCGGTGAATTTGTCTGAGCGCACGATTCAACGAGAACGACAATTACTTGAAGGCATCTTAAAAGAGTTCGAACTTGAACTCGCTTGGCAACGCGGTCATGGACTGAGCCTGGTTGGCAAACCAGCTGCGAAACAACAGTTACGAGAAGATCTCATCTTATCTGCAGAAGCGATCCCCACGAGCGAGGACCGCTTATTTGAACTGGCGTGGCGTCTCTTGTTTGAGAACGATACACTCAAATTGCAGGCGGTCGCTAAACAGATGCACGTTTCGCCGAGCACGTTGACGCAAGACTTAGAGAAATTGGACAGATGGTTCGAAGAGTATCATTTAGAAGTTGAACGGAAAAAAGGTGTTGGGGCTAGAGTGCTCGGTTATGAGTCCGAGAAGCGTAAGCTACTCATCAACGCTCTGCTTGCCCACTGGGACACGCTCGCATTTTATCGCTTCGTCCGTGGAGAAGACGACTACATTCCTGCTTTTTTGAAGACGGTACCATGCGAGGAGATGCTTGAAGGTCTTCGAGACGGTTATGATTATTTGAAATCCCGTTCGTTTGAGCGGATGGACGACCGCACCATCATGCGAGTCACGTTCGCTTACGGCGTGCAACAAGAGCGGTTAGCGTCTGGATTCTTTTTAGAGATGTATACGAAAGGACGGTCCGAGGACTATCTGAAAGTCGCCACCGATATGGAAGCGGCTCTCGGTATCACTTACTCGATGGCGGAACGCGTCTGGTTCGCGGAAGAGGCGAATCGTCTGCGCTCAATTAAAGATCAAATGAAAGAAGACGAGGAAGAACGCTGGATCATGCAGATTCGGGTGCATAAACTGATTCATCACGTCTCGCTCATCTACGGGTTCACCTTTACGGATGACGCGGCTCTCGAACGAGGACTGCTTGCTCACATCCTCTCGAGTATGAATACGCAGGCGCTACCAGAGACGAGTACGGTCAAGCCCCACATCGACCGCGACTATCCGGGACTTCGTTCGGCGATTCAACAGGCCGCCGACATCGTCTTTGGGACGAATACGTTCTCCGAAGAAGAAACGGTTTTTTGGGCGATGCACTTTGCGGCAGCACTCGTCAAACCGGTGCGCCGCCGCGAATATCGGGCGCTCGTCATCTGTTCGGCCGGACTCGGTTCGTCGAAGATGCTCGTCAATCGGGTACGCCAAGAGTTCCCAGAGATGCAAGACGTCGTCAACTCATCACTTTTCGGACTCGAACAGCACCGATTGGAAGAATATGATGTCATCTTGTCGACGGTACCGTTGCCACCGCTATCGGTACCAACGTTAATCGTCAACCCGCTTTTGACGAGTGAAGAAGTGCAACGCGTCCGCCATCTCTTACTGTCATTACCGCAATCCTTTCAGACACTCGCAACGAAGCCGCGGTCAACGATGCTTGATTTCGCAGAACTCGGGGAATTGGTCGAGACGTTCGAGCGGATGGATGACCAGTTTGATTTGGTCACGCTCAATAATACGGACCGTTTAGAAGATATCTTGCTTGATATCGGTACACATTTAGAAGAACGTGATCTCGTACAAAGCGGGATTCAGCTCTCTGCCCAACTGCTTCGTCGTCACGAGGTCGCGGGCCTTGGTGTGCCGGGTACGAAACTGGCGTTATTCCACGGACGACATGCCTCGATTGAGAAGGCGAGTGTGTTTGCGTTTGATTTAACGACGTCGATTCCGCTCCTTATGATGGATCAGTCGACCGAACCCGTGACACGTCTCCTTGTCTTGCTTGCACCGGAAGAAGCACGTGACGTCGAGCTTCAGTTCCTAAGTGCGATCAGCGGGTCGCTCATTGAGAGTGAGGAGCATATGCGTCTTTATAGCACGGGAACGAAAGAAGATCTTCGTTTACTCCTGCACGAATGCATGAAGAAAATGATTCATGAAACATTGTACGAAAAATGACCGAACCATGGTCATTTTTTTGTTTGGCACAAAATGTTGCCAAAGTGTGAACTGGATTGAATTGAGTAAGCGCTTACTCCAGGCATACAATACAGGTGTAGAGCACAAACCGGTTAGCTACACTACACATTCAACCTTTCACATTTAAACGACTGGAGGTTTTATACATGGCGAATACGCAAGCAAGCTCGGGCGGGGTCCGAGTCAAAGTACAACGGTTCGGTAGTTTCCTCAGTGGGATGGTCATGCCGAACATCGGCGCCTTCATTGCCTGGGGGATTATCACAGCACTCTTCATTCCAACAGGATGGTGGCCAAACGAAAAATTAGCAGAACTCGTTGGTCCAACCATCACGTATCTCTTACCATTACTCATCGGTTTCACTGGTGGTAAATTACTTCATGACGTACGAGGCGGTGTCGTCGGGGCACTCGCCACGATGGGGGTCATCGTTGGTACCGACATTCCGATGTTCCTCGGTGCGATGATCATGGGTCCACTCGGTGGTTATGTCATCCGCCAAGTCGACCGTGCCCTTGAAGGCAAAGTTAAAGCAGGATTTGAAATGCTCGTCAACAACTTCTCAGTTGGAATCATTGGTGGTCTTCTCATGCTTGGAGGATTTGAAATCTTCGGTCCGATCATGAGTGCCCTCGATAAAGTCATGGCGGCAGGTGTTGACTGGATCGTCGGCGCGAAATTGCTTCCGATTGCGAGCCTGTTCATCGAACCAGCAAAAGTTCTCTTCTTGAACAACGCCATCAACCACGGGATCTTGAGTCCGCTTGGTGTCGATCAAGTCGCCGACGCTGGAAAATCAGTTCTCTTCTTACTTGAAGCAAACCCAGGACCAGGTCTTGGATTACTTCTCGCCTATATGTTCTTCGCCAAAGGTGCAGCGAAACGTACGGCACCGGGTGCAGCCATCATTCACTTCCTTGGTGGGATTCACGAGATTTACTTCCCATACGTGTTGATGAAGCCGGTCTTGATCCTTGCGATGATCGCAGGGGGCGCAACAGGAATCTTCACGTTCGTACTCTTTGATGTCGGTCTCGTCGCACCTGCTTCACCAGGTAGTATCTTTGCCATTCTTGCGATGGCGTCACGCGGTTCATATCTCGGACTCGTGGCAGGGATTCTCTTGTCAGCAGCGGTCACGTTCGCTGTGGCGAGTGTCATCTTGAAATCGAGCGCAGCAGAGGAAGTATCACTCGAAGAAGCGACACAAAACGTGAGTGCGATGAAAGGCAAACAGTCTTACGCATCGGCTCTCGTGACAGATCGTCTTGATAAAGTCGACCACATCATCTTCGCTTGTGACGCTGGAATGGGATCGAGTGCCATGGGAGCATCGGTTCTCCGGAACAAGGTCAACAAAGCGAACTTGCCAATCAAAGTGACGAATACGTCCATCAGCAACTTGCCGAAAGACGCCCAGTTCGTCATCACACACGAAGATTTGACGGAGCGTGCGGAAGCGCAAGCACCGGATGCGATTCATCGTTCGGTCACGAACTTCTTGAACGCCGATTACTACGACCAATTGGTAGAAGAAATTAAAGCGGAACGCAGCAAAATTTCTTGAACTCAGAACAGATAGAGATACGGTTTAGCCATTAGGAGGAAATCAAAATGCCATTCATTCAAACAGAGATGATTCGACTTAACCAAACATTCGCAACGACAGAGGAAGCGATCACAGCAGCCGGAGCCGTCCTACAAGACGCCGGCTGTGTGACGCCGGAGTATGTAGAAGCGATGCATGAACGTCAAGCGATCGCCAACGTCTATATCGGAAATCACGTCGCCATTCCACACGGTACAGAAGCAGCGAAATCAGCGGTTCAGAAGACGGGGATCTCGTTCCTGCAAGTACCAGACGGTGTCGACTTTGGAGGTCAAACGGCCAAACTCGTCATCGGAATTGCAGGCGTGAATGATGAACATTTAGAGCTCCTTTCGCAAATCGCGATTCTCTGCTCGGACGAAAGCAATGTGGAGCGTCTTGTTCAGGCGAAAACGAAAGAAGAAATCTTGGCGCTCTTTATGGAAGAGGTGGCGTAAATGAAAGCTGTTCATTTTGGGGCAGGGAACATCGGACGAGGATTTATCGGATTATTGCTCAATCAAAGCGGTTACGAGGTGACGTTTGTCGACATCAATGACACGGTCATCGAAGCGCTTGAGGTAAAACGTCATTATGAGGTCGGGTTCGCAGAAGACGGCGTCGATCGTATCGTCGTCGACCGTGTTCGCGGTGTCAATAGTTTGAAAGAACCGGCTCGTGTCGTGGACTTAATCGCAGAAGCAGATTTCGTGACGACGGCTGTCGGACCGTCACTTCTCTCAAAAGTGGCACCGTTGATCAGCGAAGGACTTCGTGCTCGTGAAGTCGAGGATGCACCGGTCTATGTCATCGCATGTGAGAACATGATTGGTGGGAGTGCAATTCTTCGTCAAGAAGTAGAGGCGTGTGGCGGTGTCGGGGAGGCGAATGTCTTCTTCCCGAACGCGGCTGTCGACCGCATCGTCCCGCTACAACAACATGAGGATCCACTTTACGTGGAAGTCGAGACGTTCCATGAATGGGTCATCGAGACACAAGGGCTCAACGAACAACCACCGATTCAAGGCGTGACGTGGGTCGAGGAGATCGGACCGTATATCGAACGGAAATTATTCACGGTCAATACGGGACACGCCATCGCCTCTTATATCGGCTCGTTGTTCGGGAAGGCAACGATTGACGAGGCGTTGAAGGATCGTCGCGTGCGTCAAGTCGTCCAAGGCGCATTGTATGAGACAGGTTGGTTATTGCTTGAGAAATACGGATTCGAGGCGAAAGAGCATAGCCAATACATTCAAAAAATCATCAAGCGCTTTGAAAACCCGAAACTGAAGGATGAAGTGTCGCGCGTGGCGCGTTCGCCGATTCGTAAACTTGGACCGAGCGACCGTCTCGTCAAACCGGCACGCGAATTGATGGATAACGGCATCGAGCCAAACGAACTCGCTTACGGGATTGCAGCAGCCCTTCATTACTACAACCCGGAGGATTCGGAATCATCGGAGCTGAACTTGTCAATCGAAGAACACGGCATCTCGTCAACGATTGAAAAATACCTTCATCTTCATGAAGGGGACACGTTGACTCAGTTGATTCTCGATCAATATCATTTGATTCGTGAAGAAGAAAAAGAACGCGTGTCGTAACTAAAAATCGCTCCTGTCTATTTGACAGGAGCGATTTTTAGTGTTTCCCGAACTCGAGATAGGTGGTCGTCTCTTTGACATGAAACGGAACGTCTGTCTCAGACAACGGAAGACTGAAGTAGTAGCCCTGTACGTAGTCACACGATTCCTTGAGTAGCCATTCGAGTTGAGCGGATGTTTCCACACCCTCCATGAGAACTTTCATACCCAGGTTGTGACCGAGTTGAATCATCGAGCGGACGATGGCCTCTTGATTGCGGTCGGTGAACAGGTTTTCGATAAACGTTCGATCGATTTTCAGCACTTGCACAGGAAGTTCCCGAAGTTGGCTGAAAGAAGAATAGCCGGTCCCAAAATCATCGAGAGAAATGAGGATCCCGAGCTGATGCAACTGCGTCAGTTTTTCACGAGTCGAGGCCTCATATGAAAGCATCGAGGACTCGGTCACTTCCAATTCGAGATACATCGGGTCCATCCCCGTCTCCAAAAGAATGGATTGTAGCGTATCAACAAAGTCTTCGCGCGCAAATTGGAGGGGGGAGACGTTAAGGGATAATGTAAAGGGACGTATCCCAGTCCGTTGCCAACGTACCCAAGTGCGACAGCCTTCCCGAATGACCCAATGACCAATCGAATGAATTAACCCCGTGTTTTCTGCAATCGGGATGAAGTCAGATGGCGCAACCTTTCCGATTTGTGGATGTTGCCAGCGAAGTAACGCTTCCACGCCTTCTAATCGATTCCGCTTCAAATCGATTTTCGGTTGATAGACAAGTGTCAGTTCGTTTTTACTTAGTGCGGTGACGAGTGCTTTTTCTATCTCGATATTGCGCAAGAGTTGAGGTCGTGATGATTCTTCGAATAATTTGATATTATTCTCTCCATCCTGTCTGGATTCATCAGCGGCAAGACGAGAAAATTGAATAAGTTCTTCGGAAGAAGCACTATCCTTAGGGAAATGACTGATTCCCGCACTCATCGTCAATTCAAGAGTCGTGCCATCCACGTCGAAGCTGGATGAAAGCGCCTTAATACATTTTTCAGCCTTTTGATGAGCGAGCGAACTTCGTTGCGCAAATAGTAAGATGACAAACTCGGATGGTCCGATTCGTGTCAACACATCGTCTGGGTGAATCGTATGTTTGAGGCGGTCAGCGACTTGAATGATCAACTCATCTGCTCCGTGATGCCCGAGAATGTCACTTAGGAAACGCCAGCGGTTTACGTCGATATATAAACAGGCGACCGAACGTTCTTGTGAGATACATTCCTTCAAGAGGGCATCCAGTTTATGCCGATTTGGTAAATCCGTCAATGCATCGTGAAAAGCCATATGTTCAATCAGACGCTGAGAGGCGACTGCTTCGGTCACATCTCGGATAAACCAGAGTACTTGATTGTTCGAACCATCTTGAAGTGGGTAAGACGTCACTTCTAACGTACGATGATTCGTGTCAATTTGTACCGGCTGATAGAACGGCTGTTGAGCCGACAGCAAAGGATGATAATCTTGAAAAAATGGTTCTGTTACATGCCCCTCGAATAAGTGAGCGAACGCTTGATTTTGATATTGGATTTCACCATCGCTTGTCGTTGTCACTACGGCATCCGTTGTCGATTCTAAAATCGTCGTTTGGAAGAGGTCACGTTTTTGGATTTGTCGTTCTAACGTATACGCAATAAAGTACATCCCGAATAAGAGAAATACGATGCTTGTGACTAACCATGCGAGTAGGGTCGGATCAATCGGAACCTGCCTGACGGGTGAAGCATCGGGGATAATGGTCGTTGCCCGCATTCCAGCAAGGTGCATACTGAAAATAGCTGTCCCCATCAGAAGGGAGAACATCAGTTTCACGGAAAAAGCGGAATGCTGCATAGAGTAGGATGAAAAGAAACCTACCCATAAGGCGAGAAAGGAAGCGCCCCAAGCGATACCAATCGAAATCAATACCCATAAGGGATCAAAGTCTAATTGAACACTTTGTATAGCGGTCATCCCGATATAATGCATGCTGACAATTCCGAATCCCATCAAACCGGAAGATTGCAGTAAGGTCATCCATGTCGTCTTTCGGGAAATCAAACCGAACGACAGGATGCACCCGGCAATCGCCGGAATCATCGATCCGATAATGAGCCAGATGGAGTACGTGCTTTCGTGTAAAGAAGCATGACCGAGCATGGCCACAAAATGCATGGACCAGATGCCGAGACCTAGGGTGGTACCACCAAATAAAATCCAAGTACGATGAGACGTTGTCACACCTCCTGTGACCCGCTTCGCTAATTCGAGTGCCATCAAGGCTGAAACGCTAGCAATGAGGAAAGCGAGCATCATCAAAAATCCATTATGACTCGTTGTGTGCGTGCTAATCTGTTCCATAGTGTCGATACCTCATAGGGTTTTTAATTTATGATTCACTTTATTATATGCCGAACAATTGTAATTACATATAAAAAGATTCAAATGCTATTCTTCCAATCAAATAAGGGGTACTACATTGCTGAAGGGGTGCTGACTATGTATAAAAATAAATACATTCACTTGTTCTTATTGGTCTCATTCGGCTACTCATGGCTTATATGGGGAAGTTTGTACTGGTGGACCGATTTACCGATTATGGCAATCGTTATTTCGGGAGCGTTTGGACCCAGCATTGCAGGGTTCGTCACGATGTATCGACTTCGCGGTGGGGAAGGGGTGACACATCTTTTTCGGAAAAGCGTTCAGTTCCAGATGAGTTGGAAGACGTATGTGACTCCACTTTTGTTGGTGCCGTTATTATTTCTCGTGGCGTATTGGTGGACGGATAGAAACGATGCCTTACTCGTTCGCGAACCGTGGTGGATCGTCCCATACTTTCTCTATATACTATTTCTCGGTGGGGCGGTGCAGGAAGAGTATGGATGGCGCGGCTATTTGCTCGACGCCTTGCAATCAAGACTCCCGCCGCTTCTAGCCAGCTTGTCACTCGGAGTGATCTGGATGCTATGGCATATTCCGCTCTTCCTCATGGTTGGAACAGTTCAAGCGAATCTATCGTTTTGGGCATATGGATTAGCCGTGATGGCTTATACGATTCTCATCACTTGGGTATACAACGGTTCGTCGCGTAATTTATGGTCGGCCTTTCTCATGCATACGATGTTTAATGTCATGCTCGTGATGGTCGGGTTCGAAGCGGAAAGTGGTTATCCAATCGGGTTTATTCATTTGACAATCACGTTATGGACCGCTGCGATTTTAGTCATTTGGAAAACGTACGGTAAATTGAGTTATGAGCCACTCGAGGAAATGATTCCTTCATACCCGAGTGTTACGCAACGGATGCGTGAGGGTAAAGAGTAGGACAAAAAAGAAAAGGAAGTGGACGTCTTGAATTTTCGCGCACTCGAACAATCAGACGTGAGATCCTTGCAGCGCTTGTTTATGGAGAGTCTGAGTGACTTGATTCGACGAGAGCGTTTTGAAGATGCCGATTTGCTCGATGAAGAAGTGGCACGTCTGAACACGACGATTCAAGATCATTTCGATGATGACACCGTTCAACTGTACATTGTGGAAGAAGACGGAATCATTGTGGGAGCAGGGGCGTTACTACCTCCGAATGATATCATCTCAGGAAACATACAAATTGAGCGTGGTGCGATCGAGTTAGGGAGTGTCTATGTGTCACCTCGTATGCAGCGGCGAGGTGTCGGACAATACTTGTTAGAAGAAATGATGCGTGAAATTTCGGATCGAGGGAAAGACGTCTTTTATTTAGATGCCGGATTCCCGAGCGCTCAAGCCTATTGGCAAAAACGATTGGGTGAGCCATCTCATATCCTCGAACATTATTGGGGTCCCGGGGCATCACATATGATTTGGCGGGTCAATATCAAACAAGGAACTTAGCTGAGTGCTAAGTTCCTTGTTTTTAGTAATAAGATCGCATGAATTGATGAATGCCGGATGCCGTTGCTTCAGCCATTCGTTGACGATATGTCGTACTCGTTAAATGTGAGCGGTCGCTTGAATTACTGATGAATCCGTATTCGACAAGGGTAGAAGGTGACACGTTACGTCCGACTACGTATACATTTTGATACTTGACCCCACGGTTTTGAATCGTGGAAATCCGTGAAGCGATTTCTTTATTGATACTTGAACCGAGACTACGGCTGGCGGAAACGTAAGGGTTTGTCGTATAGCTATCTGACGTCGGGACGAGTACCTCATGTCCATGAGCCGTGTTATAAACAGAAGAGTTCGCGTGAAGACTGACGAACACATCCCCTTTATAAGACTTGTTGAGTGACACACGTTGGTCAAGGGAGAGGTACGTATCGTTTGAGCGAGTCAATTTAACGTTGTAGTCATATGTGCTCGATAAGACGCCAGCAAGGCGTTTCGCGATATCAAGTGCAATTACTTTCTCGTAAACCGATCCGTAGACAGCGCCAGGATCGTTTCCGCCATGCCCTGCGTCGATGACGACCGTTTTACCAGTTCCGTCTGTATCGGTTGGTGTCGTGACAGTCGTAGGCTTCAAGTACTCGGATGCTACATAACCGGTTTTCCCATTGTATGTGACTTTATACCACGAGTCGTAACGACTGACATACTTGACGACCGACCCGGCCGGAATGACGGTTAAGACATTGCTCCAAGAGGCCGCGCTAAGGCGCATGTTCAAGTTCACGGTCGTTTCATAATAAGCAGACGGGGTTATAGGAGCTGTCGTTGCCGTTAAATAGTCAGAAGAAACGTAACCGGTTTTTCCATTATAGGTAACCTTATACCATGATCCGTAGCGACTCACATATTTGACCGTCGCACCCGACGGAATCGTCGTGACGACAGAACTCCATGAAGCGGCGCTGAGACGCAGGTTTAAATTGGCAGTTGTCTTATAATAGTCCGAAGGTGGGACGGGAGCACTCGTAGCTGTTAAATAAGCAGAAGCGACGTAGCCCGTCTTTCCATTGAACGTCACTTTGTACCATGACCCATAGCGACTGACATACTTGACGGTCGCATCGGCAGGGATCACGGTGACGACATCACTCCATGAAGCGGCAGTAAGACGCATATTTAATCGGTCTGTTGTCTTATAGTAAGCAGAAGTGTTCGAGACCGTAACGTATTGAGAAGAGACATATCCTGTTTTGCCTCCATAACTGACTTTGTACCACGAACCGTATGTACTGATATACGTGACGCTTGAGCCAGATGGAATGGTCAACAGGACAGGGCTCCAAGTGGCTGCACTTAAGCGAAGATTTAAGTTGGCGGTAGTGGTATAGGTCGAGGCGGCTTCAACAACAGTCGATTGAATACCAGATGAATCCAGTTGGAACGGGACGATTGCTGCCCCGGATATTGCAAGTGAAGAGCTGAGTAACAGCTTTAAACTCCATGATGATTTTGTTTCATTCAATGTTCAAACTCCTTTATTCATTAAACTAGTGACAAGGGCGGCGTATGAGAGTGCATCTAGGTTGTCCCTGTTTATTATATAAGTAAAAAGGAAAAAATGGAGGGGAATATATAATTCATTTACCTTTTTTCTTAAAATAAAAAAGACGCACAAGGCGTCTGGAGTAAATCAGATTAAACGATGCGAGGCATATCATCAACAAGTAGTTTAACTGGTTCATCTACTTTAACAATGCGAGGCATGTCGTCAACGAATAGTTTAGCAGGCTTGTCTACTTTAACAATGCGAGGCATATCATCAACAAAGAGTTTGATTGGTTCGTTCACTTTAACGATACGAGGCATATCATCAACGTGTAATTTGACGGGCTCATTTACTTTAACAATGCGAGGCATATCATCTACTAGAGGTCTAACAGAACTTCCTAAAAGTAAAACTGCTGTAGCGATAAATAGTATTCCTGTTACTTTTTTCATTAATAAAACCTCCATCAAATTATTATTTTATGCTTCTAAAGCAGAAAAACCTAAATTATCATAGATCATTCGTCAGCTTTCAAAGAATCGAACAATCGGTATAGTGTCTCAGATTGCTGATATATACGTGTCTCCAAATCTCCTGAGTAAGCATCTGGAGTGTCGGCAGGAAAGATCACTACTTTTTCAGATTCACTTTTTACAGCAGTTGCTAGAATAGAAACATTTACTTGTTGACTCAATAACGTACTGCAAAGAGAATGTGATATCTTATCAGTTTCATTGAGTAAATTTGGTCTCCAGCAAACTGATGTTTCGGGCAAAATATACAAAATATGTCCTTCTTCAAGTAGGGTCATGCATTGATTAGTAACAAAGTCTGAATCCTGCTCAACGTTAATATATTCATAATCAAGTAACTGTTTTTCATAAATTGTTTTTGTACTTCGTTTTAAAATCGAGAGGGAAAGTTCAGGTCCTAGAATATAAAGTTTTTTGAAAGAGTGAATGTGATTCAATGAACGAGCTATCAGTCGAGGTAATGATTGATAGTAATCGATTTGAAAAGCGTTTACAATGAAACCTCTAGGAGAACTTAACAATTGGGTCAGGTGTTCTAACCCTGAAAAATTATTATGATCTTCAGAAGTGTACATTGTATCCATGGTTGGAACTTGCTTTGACTTAAAATAAATTTTAGGCTTAATGTAGTCTTCGGCAAGTAAGAAACTTAGTTTTCCCATTTGTCATTTTCACCCCCGGATAAATAATTGAAATGTGTTATTTAGTAAAAATTAACTAGGAAATTTGTAGAAACTGTTTTTACTAGTTCAATATTATCATGTCATCTTTTATAAAGGGGGATGTTTTGGTTGGGAAAATCATTCCTAGAAATGCTCTTTTAAGATGCTTTTTTGTGGCGAATTTCCTGTATGCGTGACAAAAAGACTAATATTTTTTAAAAAAACCAACCATTTTAGTTCGAAGGGGCTACTTTTTGATATGGAATATAACTTTGGGAATTTAATAAAAGTAGAACGTATGCGGAAAAATATGAAGCAGTCAGTGCTTGCTAGAGGAATCTGCTCAATCTCATACTTAAGTAAAATTGAAAATAATCAAACTACTCCTAGTGACGAAGTCTTAGAACTGATTTTTGAAAGGTTAGAATTAGAGGTTCCACTTTATTATGACTTCAGTGAAAAAGTAGATCAAACTAAAAAAGAAATTCGAGATATATTGAAAGAAGCATTATTGTCACGCCAAGAAGATAAGTATTTTAAGAGGATTGAAAAATTTAAAACAAATCCTGTTGTCTTACAATCGAAGGAATTGTACATTACTTTATTAATCACGCTAGCGCGATTTGGTCTCACACCTGGTGGTAATGTTCAATATTTAATTGAAGTAGGTTGGATTAAAGATCAACTAAACAAAGACAATCGTTTGCGATACGATTTATTGCAGTGCCTCTACATGTTTCTCTATCAGTCGGCTGATCGAGAAACTACTGTGAGTTTGTTAGAGAATGTTGGTAAAGAGCTTGCGGATTCAAGTATTCCTGATTGGGAAAAAGCAGATATGCGATATGTGATGGGCGCCCTTTATCACCGATTTACAGATTATTCTCAAGCTATTGATTACGTGAAGTTGGCACTCGAGTATTTTCAAGAGAATTTTTGCTTGGAACGAATTATCGAGTCGCACATGATTATTGGTTTGTCATTTAAACGTCGGAAACGATACACAATTGCTTTAGAACATTATGAAAAAGCAGCGAAAGTGGCAGATAAGGCAAAATTGAACGATTATTATGGAATGCTTTATAACAATATGGGAGATATATATTTTTTAATTGGGGATCAAGAGAAAGCACAAAAATATTTTCTTGATAGTTTTAAGGTTAAAGAAGGAGCAAAAAGTAAACTATATAGTGTAATGTCTTTGCTTGAAGTCAATGCCGCTAAAAATAATATTGAAGGCATTATGGAATGGTTGGCAATAGGCTATGAGTTAAAAGGGGATCAAGATGATTTAGTAGAGTTTAACTATCACTTTGATATTTACGTAAGTAAGTATAAAAAAATTGATCAAAATGAGTTAATCCAAAGTCTAAAAAGGGCTGTTAATTATTTTGAAGCATATGATGAATACTACACTCATAAGTATGCATTGTGGTTGTCTAGAGAATTAAGAAGCACAGGAAAGTACAAACTTGCTACAGAATACTATGAAAAAACAATCTCAATGATGTCACGTTGGGAGTAAACAAAAAGAACTCGAGATAAGTAATGATACTTAAATCGAGTTCTTTTCTATGGCGTTGTAAAATAATGCACAGTCCACACTTGTTCTTGAACGAGGCGTTCGTCTTCTATATGACCGTTAAGGACCTGCTGTAATAGATGAATCAAATGTTTTTGAAGATTCGCATCATGAGAGCCACTATGCAAAATCTCCTCTTCGCTCGCAACAATGTAAAAACCACCAAGCCGCAATGGCACATGCTTCCGAATCAAAGCAGCGGCAGTTTGAAACTTCGCTTGCTCCCCCATGTGAGGCACGTCAATCTCGAAACGTCCCCATTGATTAAAATCTCCAATTTCTGAAAAAGGTGGGTCACGATGATCCAATGGCAAGTCCTCCGATCCTAGCAATCTCTTTATATTCAGTATATCTTGTTTTTGACTTAAAACGTGCAAAAATAAATGGATAGGGTAACCTACATCTACGAAAATGAATCGGTTTCTTTCCTTTCTATATTCTGTAAAAGGATTCCTTCCAAATTAGGCAAAAAAAGAGTCAAAAATAACACGGTCATATCGACCGTGTTATTGCATGATGTGTTCTTTTGAGGTTGGGAGTTCACAGATAAATGTACTTCCTTCCCCGTATACCGATTCGACATGGAGTTGACCATCATGGGCTTTGGCAATTTCTTTACAAATTGCGAGACCGAGACCGGTACCTCCGATTTTACGACGATCCGAATTATCGACGCGGTAAAATTTCCCGAAGAGGTGAGGGAGCGAGGCACTCGGTATACCCATACCGTGGTCTCTCACTTTCATCACGACCTCTTCGTCTATACGTTCGAGCGATACAAGGATATTCCCGCCATCTGGCGAATATTTGATGGCGTTACTTAATAGGTTACCAAGTAATTGACGCATCCCTTCTAAGTCTGCATCGATAATAAAGTCTTGTTCGGTATCGGCATCGATGAATAGTTCATGCCGGTCCGTCGTTTCCTGATAAAACGCGACACTGTCTGTGATGAGCTTGTATAAATCGACCGGTTCCCACTCGAACGTTTGCTTTCCAGACTCCATTTTTTGAAGATCCAAGAAATCGTTGACGAGATACGAGAGTCGTTTCGCTTCATCGTGGATTGTCTTCAAATACAGTTCACGACGACTTTCCTTCAAATCTCGTGACAGCATCAGTTCAGTGAATCCGTAAATCGAGGACAATGGTGTCCGTAATTCATGTGAGACGGTCGAGACGAGTTCGGATTTCATCCGATCGATTTCTGTTTCGGCCGTGACGTCACGTAAGACGAGCATCGTTCCACGGAGTCGACGGTCCCGATAGACACTTTCGGCATAAAGTTGAATAAAGCAATCGCCTTGGTCGATTGAAATCGTGAGCCCGTCTTCCGGCGGGTCTTGCGTGAAGACACGTTCGAAGTATCGGATGAACTGTTCGTTCTGATCGACCCGTTCCGCCAGCTGTTCGATATCGATGTCAATGGCAGAGAGTTCTTCGTATCCCTTATAGTCAAAGTGTAAATCATCAAACATACGGATGAAGGCGCGATTGCCGACGATAGTGTCATCTTCATAGTTCACATATAAAATGGCCTCACGTACAGAATTGATTAGTTGCGCCGTCTCTTTCCGATCCTGTTGCATCTGGCGATAAAGCTGCATGCGGAGAAGTGAGATGGCAAGTTGACCGGCGAACGCGTTCAATTCCGATTTTTCACTGGCATCGTATTGTTCATCGTAACGAGCCAAATAGAGACATCCAATGAGACTATTATCTGATGGGTCCATAATCGGGATGACCGTCTCATAGATATAATATGGATACGTGTGTAACGCATCGACGACCCGCTTAGAAGTGGCGGCCGGTAACTTTGAAATCATGACTCGTTTAAGCAAAAGGGAATCTTTCTTTAGACTTTCTTGTTGATCTTCGGTCATCTCTTTCGGTACAACAGACGTGATTTCTCCGTCTTTAGTGAGTAAGAGGGCGCCGAACTCAGATTTTGTAAGCAACACAATCTTTTCAATAACAGAAGAGTAATCAAATAAGGATTCTTTCGAGGCCAATACTTCAATCAACTCGTTACGATATTGAAGATTAATTTCATTTAATTTCGATTCATTTAATACGTTCTCGAGCTTTTCTTTCTTCGCTTTCAGTCTGCTGTTCTGGTCGGCCATCCGTTTGATGAGCGGGCGTCCGATTAATAAGATGGCACTGATGAACATGACGAGCCCAATCATCCAAATCCATCGGAGAGCAGTGAGTTCGAGAGTAGAGACATTCCCATCACGCACGAACCAGGCTCCAATCAAGGTTAAAACCAGACTGAATCCACAGACACTATATAAAATACTGAGTATTTGACGACTGTTCAATTGTTCAATCCACTTGCTGATCATTCGTTCTACTTCCTTCCTTGAACATAAAAAACGATAGGTCATCTTTTCCTTGCCCTGAATTTTATGAGACCGGGAAAGGAAAATGAAGCAATTTGCTTATTCAACGTGCATTAAAATAGATTCACATAATGCGATTTACCCAAAATACATGAAATGTACACGTGTCAACCTGCTTTGCGTTGACATTATTTAATGAAGTGATTACCTTGATATTAAGATAAAACAACGAGGAGTGTAAGTCTATGTTATCAATTGAACCGTCTGCCTTGACTGAACGAGACACATATAAGTTTTTGATTGGCAGCATTGTGCCAAGACCGATTGCGTTTGTCACAACACAAAATGGGGAGGTGATTAACGCCGCCCCGTTTAGCTATTTTAATGTAGTCGCATCCAACCCTCCGCTCGTCTCCGTCTCGGTTCAACGAAAAGATGGCGTGATGAAAGACACGGCGCGTAACGCACTCCGTACGAATGAACTAGTGATTCATGTCGTAGATGAAACGAACGTCATCAACGTGAACGAGACGGCCGCCAACCTTGCGGCAGATGAGAGTGAGCTGTCTCGTACAGACTTTACGCTTCAACCGAGTGATGTGATTTCGACTCCAGGGGTCAAAGAAGCAAAAATCCGTTTTGAATGTGTGCTCCATCATCACTTGCCGATCGAACATGACGGAAAAACGACTGCCGATTTATTGATTGCGCGAATTGTCCGTTTCCATATTGACCGAGAGTTATACAGTCAAGGACGCATCGATGCTAAACGGCTTGCGCCTGTCAGTCGGATGGCCGGCAATAGTTATGCGACCCTTGGGGAACTATTTGACGTGAATCGTCCAGAGTAATCGATAAACGTGCCCGTTTTTTCTAAAGAACGGACACGTTTTTTGGGTAAAGAAATAGGAAGCGCATTTGGGTGCGGTATTTCTTTCTTTCCGACACTCGCTTGTGTCACAATAAAGTCAGAACATTCTAACTTTCAGTCATCCTAGATCAGAGAAAAAGGGGAGTCCGTCATGTACCGTCCAACTGTCCAATCGATTATTACTGCTATTGAAACCGTGATTGTCGGAAAAGAAGAAGTCATCGCAAAAAGTCTCACTGCCTTGCTGGCAGGTGGACATGTGCTGCTTGAAGACGTACCAGGGGTCGGAAAGACGATGCTCGTCCGTACGTTCAGCCGAGCGATTGACTTAGATTTTAAGCGCATCCAATTCACACCGGACATGTTACCATCCGACTTGACCGGGATTTCGATGTACAACCAAAAAACGAGGGAATTTGAATATCGACCAGGTCCGCTCATGGGTAACATCATTTTAGCGGATGAAATTAACCGGACCTCACCGAAAACGCAATCGGCTCTTCTTGAGGCGATGGCTGAGCGAAGTGTAACAGTGGACGGGGAATTGAAAGTGTTACCGTCACCTTTCTTCGTCATGGCGACACAAAACCCGATTGAGCATGAAGGGACGTATCCGTTGCCGGAAGCACAGTTGGATCGCTTCTTACTTAAAATCGAGATGGGCTATCCGACATTCAATGAAGAAATTGCATTATTGTCGCGGTTTGAAAAAGAAGAGCCGCTCGAGGCGCTTCAGAGCGTGATTACGAAGCAAGAAGTTGAACTCATGCAACGTGAAGTGAGAGACGTGCATGTGTCGAGTGCGGTCAAACAGTACATTGTGCGATTGGTGCATGAGTCTCGAAAAGATCCGCATACGTATTTAGGAGGAAGTCCGCGAGCCACACTGGCGTTGATGAAAGCGGCACAGTCGTGGGCGTATATCCATAATCGCGATTTCGTCTTGCCGGATGACGTGAAGGCGATGGCGACGAGTGTGCTCGGACATCGCGTACTCTTGACAGCAGAAGCACGGTATAAAGGAAAATCACCGAATCAGTTGATTCAAGATTGGCTGGATACGTTGCCTGTCCCGATGGATCGTGAGGTCAATGAAGTATGAAAAACTGGATGAAGCTGTTCGTTGTATGGGCGGCGGCATTCGGATTGTATGCATTTGCCCGCATCGAAGGCAGTATCGTCGCTTCGACCTTATGGTGGTCGTTCGCTGTGTTGACCGTCTACTGGACACTCTTTATGATTTATCCGGTCACAGCGGCAAATGTGGTGCGCCGTGTGACAACGAAGCGACTTGTTTCTGGACAAACAATGGATGTCGAGTTACGAATTGAACGGAAGTACCCTTTCTTGATTGGGATGGTCACGTTAGAGGAGCGATTGCCACAACGTTTGACGGATGAAGACAAGACGATTGTCGTGCCTGTAGACCGTTTTTTCCGACAAGCAGAAGTCGTCCATTATGAGGTCGAGGCGATCAAGCGTGGGATTCATGTCTTTGACCGCACCGTTCTACATGTACGTGACGTATTTGGTCTGTTCGACCGGAAGCGGACGTTACGACTCGAGACGGTCGTCGAGGTGTCACCCGCTGAGTTGCCGTTTGATTTACCTCGAGACGAACATGTCGGGGGTCGTGGGGAGCAATATCGTCAAATGCGGACATATACCGAAGTGGCCAATACGACCAGCGGGGTTCGGGAGTATGCGGCAGGAGACCGAATCGGACGGATTGATTGGAAGGCATCCGCACGCCGAGGGAACTTGATGACCAAGACGTTTGACCAAGAACAAGAGAAGAAGCTTTCACTCGTGTTCGTACCAGCCGTCTCTGCGGGGTATGAAGAGGCATTTGAACGTTCCCTATCCTTACTTGTTGGAGCGATTCGTCAGTTAGAACGAAAAAATCTGCCGTTTGAGCTCTACGTCATTGAAGAGCAGGTGCGACTGTTCCATCTTCCTGACCAGAGTGCAGAAGTCGGTCATTACTTGTTGACCGCAACGCCAGAAGCTGAGGGGCGTCTCGTCGAACGAGTGAAGCAGAAACTGCCTCAACAAACTGGAGATTTGATTTTGATCAGTCCTTTTGAAACGACGTCCATTCGAGAGTTGATGCATGAGACACAGGGTAGCTATCATCTCTACACGGCAGTTAATGAGGTGACAGTATGAAGACATGGGTAACCCGAATCGTCTATACGGCGCTTGCCGCCTATTTGTTGTCGTTCTGGATTGAGCCGATTGTTGGAAGTACGACGTTCGATGTGACGTGGCCGTTTTACTTCCTGCTCATCGTGCCGATGTTTGCCAGTCTTCTGCCTTGGGCAGCTTTTCTTGGGATCTCGCTTCTTAATTTCCTCATCGTCTTGTATGCCTATCACGGCAGTATTTTGGACTGGTTTGGTCTATGGATGGAAGATTTGATGGGTGTCGTGAGCGGTGAACTGCCGAATGAAGCGATTTTCTTCTCTGCCATGGCACTGATCGGCTTACTGTTTGCTGTGCTCGTCGGACGAACGTATCCAAGTTATAGTTTTGCCCTTGGGATGATTGTGTCGACTCTCGGCATCATGGCCTATTTTGATACGTGGACGTTGTATGACGGGGAAGGCAATATCCTGTATGCCATCGTCACATCGCTCCTCTTACTATTTGTCACCGATTTGGCAAAACGACCGAGTCAATCGCTCGTCCGATTCGTCAGTATCGGACTACTCCTCAGTGTCGTCGTGGCTCTCGCAAGTGCTTCACCCACGCTTGAAGGCGATTGGTCTGACCGTATCACTACGAGTTTTCGGAATGCGACGACGGAAGGTGATGGGAGTGGCCCGGGTCGAGTTGGGTATGGAGTGAACGACGAATCGCTAGGTGGTCCGTTCGAACAGGATGACGGCATCGTCTTCATCGCTCGCGGCGTGCCGGCACGCTATTGGCGTATCGAATCCAAGGCGATTTATACGGGGAAAGGTTGGGTCGAATCACCAGTCCTGGACTCTAACTACAATCGTGGTCAGTTAGTGGACTCGGAAGTGGATACGACACCGGAACAGGCATTGTTACGTTTTGAGCGCCGACAACCGTTTGTTCCTTACGGTGGAGAATATCCGCAAGCTATCGAAACAGAGTCCGGTACCGAATTTCGAGTCGGTGATATCGAACGGGCTTTCCCGAACGAGACGATTACGACGCAACCGTCCGGAAAGATTGTATTTGAAAATGAGGAACAATCGACTCCGCGGACGATCCAACTTCGTTATAGTGTCCCGGCTTTCTCTGAAGAACAACTGGCATTAAATGAAGAGATCACATCGCTCACGGAAGAAGAGCAACAGGTCTATTTACAGCTACCGGAATCGTTGCCAGAGCGTGTACGAGATTTAGCCGCTGACATCACGGCGGAGAGTGAGACACCGAACGAGAAGGCGGAAGCGGTAGAAGCTTATTTCCGAAATGGAGAATTTCAATACGACACCGAAAATGTGGCACAACCGGAAGGGGACACGGATTATGTTGACCAGTTCCTGTTCGACACACAAATCGGGTATTGCGATAACTTCTCGACGTCAGCTGCCGTATTGCTGCGCGCGAACGGCATACCGACGCGTTGGGTAAAAGGATTTACGATGGGTGACACACGAGGGGTCATTCAAGGTGAGGAAGAACATACGATTCGAAATCGTCACGCCCACTCGTGGGTCGAGTATTTCATTGAAGGCGCGGGCTGGGTTCCGTTAGAAGCGACAATCAGTTTCTCGGACGCCAACTTATTGCAGATGGAACGAGAAACGGATACGGAAGATACGACGCCGGCTGCGAATGATCCCCAAGCAAATCAGGACAACGATACGCAAAACCGTCCGCAAGAAGATTTGTTGATCGATGACGTGACGACAGGTGATGTTCAAGAGGAGGCACGTAACATGCCGGTGTGGGGATGGATTGTCATTCTCTTCCTCGTGGCGGTCCTCGTTTGGAACCGGAAAATCATCGAGCGTCAAATCATGTATGTCTGGTGGATGAGTCGTCCGCTCACGGATGGGCGCCTCGTCTCGATGCACCGCTATTTGATGAAACGACTGCGTGCGAACGGATTCAAAATTGATGGATGTACGCCTTCGGAACTCGCCAAAGAGGTCGACGCCTACTATGAAACGAATGATATGACCCGTCTGACGGCTTTGTTTGAGCAAGCTGTTTATGCGGAACAAGAGCCGAATTCAAAATATAAAGAATATTGGAAAATCATGATTCATCGAATTATGAGTTGAAGTGACGGGATGCATCAAGTAAGATAGACGCATTAGTTAGATAATTGAACATGGCATTCCTTCGTATATACTCGTGAATTGGCGCGAGAGTCTCTACCGGACCACCGTAAATGGACCGACTATGAAGGAGCACGTTTCGTATACAAAGAAAAGGGCGTGCTTCTTCTTCGGTTTGGATAATCTGGGGAGAGGCGCGTCCTTTTTTTGAGGAGAAGGCAGAAAGGTGGAGATTTCGTGAAAGTAGAACAAGAAATGATTTTGGTGCTTGATTTTGGTGGTCAGTATAATCAGTTGATCACACGTCGTGTCCGTGACCTTGGTGTATACAGTGAGTTGCATTCGCATAAGATGACGGCAGACGAGATTCGCGAATTGAACCCAGTCGGCATCATCTTCTCAGGTGGACCGAATAGCGTATACGCGGAAGGCGCATATCGTTGTGATCCAGAGATCTTTGAACTAGGTATTCCAATCTTCGGAATCTGCTACGGGATGCAACTTATGACACATCACTTCGGTGGTCGTGTGGAACGCGCCGCTCATCGTGAATATGGAAAAGCGACATTGTTCTCGACGCCGGAAGCATCAGCGATTTATAACGGTCTTCCAGTCGAACATACAGTATGGATGAGCCACGGTGACCTCGTCATGGAAGCACCGGAAGGATTTATCGTCGATGGAACGAACCCGTCTTGCCCGGTCGCTTCAATTAAAAACGATGAGTTGAAAATGTACGGTGTCCAATACCATCCAGAGGTTCGTCACTCGGAGTACGGAAACGACATCTTAAAAAACTTCATCTATGAAGTATGTGGTGCGAAAGGCGAATGGTCGATGGAAAACTTTATCGACCTCGAAGTGGAGAAAATCCGTGAAATCGTTGGCGATAAGCAAGTTCTTTGTGCGCTTTCGGGCGGTGTCGACTCTTCTGTCGTGGCCGCACTCGTTCATCGCGCAATCGGTGACCAGTTGACGTGTATGTTTGTAGACCATGGTCTCCTTCGTAAAGGGGAAGCGGATAGCGTCATGAAGACGTTCGCAGACGGATTCAACATGAAAGTCATCAAAATCGATGCACAAGAACGTTTCTTGACGAAGTTGGCTGGTGTCTCGGACCCTGAGCAAAAACGTAAGATTATCGGAAACGAGTTTATCTACGTATTTGATGAAGAAGCATCGAAACTCGTCGATATGGACTTCCTCGCACAAGGGACACTCTATACAGACATCATCGAGAGCGGCACAGATACAGCGCAAACGATCAAATCACACCATAATGTCGGTGGGTTGCCGGAAGATATGAATTTCACGTTGATCGAACCGCTCAACACGCTCTTTAAAGACGAAGTCCGTGCACTCGGTACCGAACTCGGTCTTCCAGACTATATCGTGTGGCGCCAGCCGTTCCCGGGTCCAGGCCTCGGAATCCGTGTCCTCGGTGAAATCACGGAAGAGAAGTTAGAAATCGTGCGTGAATCCGATGCGATTCTACGTGAAGAAGTGAAGAAAGCTGGACTTGAACGCGACATCTGGCAATACTTCACGGTGCTCACGCCGATTCGCTCGGTCGGAGTCATGGGTGACGAGCGTACGTACGACTATGCTGTCGGTGTCCGTGCGGTCACTTCAATTGATGGCATGACGTCTGATTGGGCACGTATTCCATGGGATGTGCTTGAGAAGATCTCTGTCCGGATTGTAAACGAAGTCAGCCACGTTAACCGTGTGCTGTATGACATCACGTCTAAGCCACCTGCAACAATCGAATGGGAATAAGCGGAACAGAGGGGGATTCCCCTCTGTTTTGTCTTAAAACCGAACATTAACGTTTTTTATCGATGTAAAATCCGTGAATTTAGTTGACATTCTATTTTTACGCTGATACGATAAGAACGTTCTTATTATAACCGAACAATTATAAAATATTTTGCCGTATAATATCGGGGATATGGCCCGAGAGTCTCTACGAAATCACCTTAAATGATTTCACTACGGCGAGACATAGATGAGGGTGTATGCCCTCGTATGTTTCGCGTGGGGTCCTCGGTCATTTGCCGGGGGCCTTTTCTCGTTTTACGGCGAGCACAAGGAGGAAAACAAATGAGCACACAGCTCAAGCAAGAACAGCAACAACCATCAACGACGAGTCGGATCGATCGTTACTTCCAACTCACAGCACTCGGTACGAGTGTCCGCACGGAACTGATCGCAGGATTTACAACTTTCCTCGCGATGGCGTACATTCTTTTCGTTAACCCGAACATTCTTGGGGCAGCGGGTATGGATACTGGAGCGGTCTTCGTGGCGACAGGTCTTGTCGCGGTAGTCGGTTCATTGACGATGGGACTTCTCGCGAACTACCCAATTGCGATTGCGCCAGGCATGGGCCTTAACGCGTTCTTCGCATATAGCGTCGTCATCGGGATGGGTATTTCTTGGCAAACGGCTTTGTCAGGTGTACTTGTATCAGGTCTCTTCTTTATCGTATTGACGTTATCAGGAATTCGCGAAACGATTGTTAATGCGATTCCGGCTCCGCTCAAAATGGCGGTTGCTGCAGGGATTGGTTTCTTCATCGCTTTCATCGGTTTGAAAAACGCAGGCATCGTTGTCGCGAATGAAGCAACACTTGTTAGTCTTGGTTCACTTGGTACGGGCACGACGCTTCTCGCGGTGTTCGGTCTTGTGGTCAGCGCCTTGCTTATGGCGCGCGACATCAAAGGTGGTATTTTCATCGGGATGTTGTTGACGGCGATTGTCGGGATGATTTTCGGTCTTGTGCCGACACCGACAGCAATCTCAGACGTTGTGTCGATGCCGCCGAGTATGTCATCTACATTCGGTCAAGCCTTCATCAACTTCGGTGATGTGTTCACGCTTCAAATGCTCGTTGTCATCTTGACGTTCTTCTTCATCGACTTCTTTGATACAGCTGGGACGCTCGTCGCGGTAGCGCGTCAAGCTGGGATCATGAAAGAGAACAAAGTACCACGTGCGAGTAAGGCGTTGTTAGCTGACTCGACAGCGACGGTGGCAGGTGCAATCTTCGGAACATCTACAGCGACTTCATACGTTGAATCGTCAGCAGGTGTCGCTGCTGGTGGACGAACAGGATTGACTGCTGTTTTTGCAGGATTGTTCTTCGGTTTGGCATTGTTCTTCTCGCCTCTCTTGGCAGTTGTTACGGCGCCGGTAACAGCTCCTGCGCTGATTATTGTTGGTGTGCTCATGGCTTCGGCTCTTCTTGATATCGATTGGAAAAAGATCGAGATTGCAGTTCCTGCATTCTTGACGATTATCATGATGCCACTTACATCATCAATCGCAACGGGAATTGGGCTTGGGTTTATCCTTTACCCACTCATGATGATTGCAAAAGGGAAGACGAAAGAGATTCATCCGATCATGTACGGGATGTTGGTCATCTTCTTGGCATACTTCATGTTCTTGCCACACGCATAAGTTCATTTGAAAAGCCGGCTCTGTTATTACGAGTCGGCTTTTTTGTATGCAGTATTTTCAGGAAGGAATGGATCGTACATCGTGATCGCGTGATTTTCTGTGATGAACTCATTTCGAAGATGTGTGCCATTCATTGAAGTGACTTCTCTAAATATCTGGTTATGTCGTATCGTTCCACCCCACCATTCCCGGGTGAAATGATGGTTTTCTTCATATATACGATACTGTTCTTTATTAGGGATGTTCGAGCGCCATTCCCCGACGAGATGATCTCCCTCTATATATAGAAGGAGTTGATACGTTTGTGCCGTCTGGTTTGTGATTTGTAAGTCGAGATAATTATAAGAACATGTCGCGCCACTTCCGAAAGGTTGGTCCCGTCGGTAATCTGGGAACACATCATAGCTGTGACGATAACGTTCGGTCACGGTCAATGGGCTATGTAAGGTGATCCAATAGATTAGATTGGACAGTTGGCAAAGTCCGCCACCGATTCCTGAAGTGACTTTTCCGTAATGGAGAATCATTCCGTCGACGTATCCTTTACGTTTCGTTGGCTTGCCGATCATCTTCCAATAGGAGAAGACATCGTTTGGATTCAGGATAGAGCCGTTCAGTTTGGTAATTGCAATTTTTAGGTTGGTTACCTTGTTATGCTGGACTTCCATGTCGACATCTCGGAGTTGGCGATACAAAGGAGTTCGGTGTGTATGGATCAGATATGACATCGGGTCAGTGTTTCGTTTTGAAACATACTTTCGTTTGTCCGTCATCCATTCTATTCGTCGCTTAAGCGTATAAATTTGTGTACCAGACCAGATTCTGAACGGTGAACGTTTCTTAGGCCGCTGTAAATCGGATTGCATCATTGGTTGACTCCTTATAGGTTTATAGTCGTTTTTAGATATAAGTGTATTCTTTAAAGTGATTTATTCTTCCTTCTTCCATTAAGGAGTTGGGATTCGAACTTTGGATGATGTAGAAAAAGATTTAAAAGTTTTTTTAGAATAATGCTTGCAAGATCAAAAAGCAGGTGATATAGTTATCTCTGTTGCCAGCGACAAACGTTGAACAAACGAAAAAGTTGTTGACATCAAAATGAATTAAATGTTATTATCATTTAGTCGCCAAGAGCGGCAGACGAACTTTGAAAACTGAACGATGAGGCAAAATAAGTTTTACAATTTTTGAATGAAGCGCAAGCTTCGTCAATTTAAGAGCTATATCAAATTCTTTGGAGAGTTTGATCCTGGCTCAGGACGAACGCTGGCGGCGTGCCTAATACATGCAAGTCGAGCGCAGGAAGCCGTCTGAACCCTTCGGGGGGACGACGGTGGAATGAGCGGCGGACGGGTGAGTAACACGTAAAGAACCTGCCCATAGGTCTGGGATAACNAGACCCCTCAGAGACGATGAGGTAGATAGGTCATGGGTGGAAGCGTGGCGACACGTGGAGCTGAATGATACTAATCGGTCGAGGCTTTGATCTAGTCTATGGTTTGTGTTGATGAATCCTCAGTTTTGAGAGAACAATCTCAAAAAACATGTTGACATTATGTTAAAATAATGTTAATATCATATTTGTCTGGTGACGATAGCGAGACGGCCACACCCGTTCCCATACCGAACACGGAAGTTAAGCGTCTCAGCGCCGAAAGTAGTTGGGGGATCTCCCCCTGTGAGGATAGGACGTTGCCAGGCTACATATTGGAGGATTAGCTCAGCTGGGAGAGCACCTGCCTTACAAGCAGGGGGTCGGCGGTTCGATCCCGTCATCCTCCACCATTTACACCTGCCGGTGTAGCTCAGTTGGTAGAGCATCTGACTTGTAATCAGAGGGTCGAGGGTTCGAATCCTTTCGCCGGCACCATTTGATCTTTTTAAAAAGTCTACCGCTAGAAATTATACCTTGCCGGGGTGGCGGAATTGGTAGACGCACAGGACTTAAAATCCTGCGAGGGTTTCCTCGTGCCGGTTCAAGTCCGGCCCTCGGTACCATTAATATTTTCCCATGATGATTATTCGTCTCGCACCCTTAGCTCAGCTGGATAGAGCGTTAGACTACGAATCTAAAGGCCGGGAGTTCGAATCTCTCAGGGTGCACCATTTTTAGACGGGAAGTAGCTCAGCTTGGTAGAGCACTTGGTTTGGGACCAAGGGGTCGCAGGTTCGAATCCTGTCTTCCCGACCATCATCACTTATATTGGGGCCTTAGCTCAGCTGGGAGAGCGCCTGCCTTGCACGCAGGAGGTCAGCGGTTCGATCCCGCTAGGCTCCACCAATTTTATTTTTTTACAGACGAACTTTGAAAACTGAACGATGAGGCAAAAAAAGTTTTACATTTTTTGAATGAAGCGCAAGCTTCGTCAATTTAAGAGCTATATCAAATTCTTTGGAGAGTTTGATCCTGGCTCAGGACGAACGCTGGCGGCGTGCCTAATACATGCAAGTCGAGCGCAGGAAGCCGTCTGAACCCTTCGGGGGGACGACGGTGGAATGAGCGGCGGACGGGTGAGTAACACGTAAAGAACCTGCCCATAGGTCTGGGATAACCACGAGAAATCGGGGCNGATGAGGTAGATAGGTCATGGGTGGAAGCGTGGCGACACGTGGAGCTGAATGATACTAATCGGTCGAGGCTTTGATCTAGTCTATGGTTTGTGTTGATGAATCCTCAGTTTTCAGGGAACAAGCCCTAAAGTCTGGTGGCGATAGCGAGACGGCCACACCCGTTCCCATGCCGAACACGGAAGTTAAGCGTCTCAGCGCCGAAAGTAGTTGGGGGATCTCCCCCTGTGAGGATAGGACGTTGCCAGGCAAACGGTGGTTCTGGAGCATTCGCTCAAGGGCCGCCGTTTTTTCATATCATCGATTCAGCTTAGTGGAAGAGAGGACGTAAGAAGCAATGGCTAAGAAGATCAAAGTATATGTCGAACCAAATGAAACGGTCAGTGAATGTTTAGATCGAATCAATGAAATGGGTTATCGTCCTATACGCCGTATTGAAAAGCCCGTCTTTGAGCAAACGGGAGCCAAAGATGAACCTGTCCATTCCCATCAATCGATTTTATTTGAATGCGTCTCTAAAGAATCCTAATGCCAAGCCGTCACACAATCTGCGTGACGGCTTTTTTATGTCTCAAAATGAATGTTCGCGTTCAAAGCATCGATCTCCAAGCGCATCCAATAAAGTTTGAGCTCGTTTTTCTATCTTTTTAGGAAGATTCTCTTTACTAAAGTATTCAAGAGCCAAACTTTCACCATCTTCCATGACGAGCGCTCCATGTACTCCTTTCGCCTGGTATAAATGAATGACACCGTATGTCTCGTCTCCGTTTGGATATTTGAAGTAACCATCTGAACCGGAAAAGACTTGGATTAATTCAAATTGCTCAGCGAGAAGTCCAGTTTCTTCTTTTAATTCTCTTGCAGCGACTTCTTCCAGCGTTTCCCCGAGCTCCATCGATCCTCCTGGTAATCCCCAGTCAAGTGTATCCGATCGGAATTGCATCAGTACCTCTTGCTTTTGATTGATGACCAAAATGGTCGCTCCCACACTGATAATGGGACGATTCCCAATCACTTCCCGTAAACTTGCGATGTAACTCATCTAACTCCCCCTTTTCAATAGCATACATTACCGAAGATGATTATGCTGATAACGTCTAAAAAGCGAACGATAAATATTCAGACAATTAAAATGTTCGCAGTTTATTGACATGTTTTCAAAGAACAAGGTACGATAGGCGTGTGAGATAAGAAAAATAAATAGTGCTCCATATAATCGCAAGGAAATGGCTTGCAAGTTTCTACCTGATCACCGATTCTGATCAGACTATGGGGTGTAGCGGACGTGTATTTGTCATGCCTATACCCTAAACTGATTGTCGGTTTAGGGATTTCTTTTTGTAAGGGGGACATTGGGAATGAACGTAGCAGTTGGAGTAATCATGGGAAGTTCATCTGATTGGGAGACGATGAAACATACATGTGACGTGTTGGATGAATTACAGATTCCATATGAAAAACAAGTCGTATCAGCTCACCGTACACCAGACCTTATGTTCGAATATGCTGAAGAGGCACGAAGCAGAGGCATCCAAGTGATCGTTGCGGGTGCTGGTGGGGCAGCCCACCTTCCTGGAATGGTCGCTGCGAAAACAACACTTCCTGTCATCGGTGTCCCGGTACAGTCGAAAGCACTCAATGGAATGGATTCGCTACTCTCAATTGTTCAGATGCCTGCAGGAGTTCCAGTAGCAACTGTTGCCATCGGAAAAGCGGGAGCAACGAATGCAGGGTTATTGGCTGCTCAAATCCTCAGCATCCACTCCACAGACATTACAAATCGACTTGATGCATTTCGTGAGAAGAAACAAGAGATGGCGATTCGAGGAACGGAGGAGTTGGTCTGATGAGAATCGGAATTTTAGGTGGAGGACAACTTGGCCGGATGATGTCTCTTAGTGCGAGCGCAATGGGATACACGACGCTTTGTCTCGATCCAAACCCAGATGCACCGACTGCTCAAGTGGCAGATTCAATTGTTGCCTCATTTGATGATGTGAATGCCGCAAAAGAACTCGCTGCTCGTTCAGACGTTGTGACTTATGAATTTGAGAACATCGATACGGAAATGATTGCAGCCATCGAAGAAAAATGCCCACAAGGTATGGACGTATTGAAGGCGACGCAACATCGAATTTTAGAGAAACAGATGATTGAATCAGCAGGACTACGTGTCGCACCGTATGTTTCGGTACGTACGGTGCGAGATGTACAGCAGGCATATGAGAAGCTCGGCTCACCATTTGTCATCAAAACGTGTCGCTTCGGTTATGACGGGAAAGGGCAGACGGTCATTCGGTCGGAACATGATCTTCAGACATTCGTTGAACATTTTGTCGAGCAGGAATATGTCGCCGAAGCTTGGTTGCCATTTGAAAAAGAAATCTCAGTCATTGTGACGAGAGGGTATGACGAAACGTCGACATTCCCAATCAGTGAAAACATTCATCACAACAACATCCTACATTTATCGATTGTACCGGCTCGCGTATCAAATGAGATTCAAGAGGATGCAAGACACCTCGCTCTCCAGCTTGCAGACCATATCGGCTTAATGGGAACGCTCGCTGTCGAGCTGTTCGTCATGGCGGATGGCCGTCTATATGTGAATGAGCTTGCGCCGCGTCCGCACAACTCCGGGCACTACACGATTGACGCTTGTGAAACCTCACAATTTGAACAACACATTCGAGCCGTGACCGGGATGCGCCTCGGACGGACGAGATTGACATCGCCTGTCGTCATGGTCAACCTTCTCGGCGAGCATATGCCACGACTTCATGTCAAAGCATTGCCATCGAATGTTAAACTACATCTGTATGGAAAAGATGAAGCGAAGACAGGTCGCAAAATGGGACATTTGAACGTCCTTGGTGACACGGTCGAAGAAGCGCTTCATACCATCGAACAACTGGCAATTTGGAAGGAGACCGTTTTATGATTTCACGCTACACCCGCCCAGAGATGGCAAACATTTGGACTGATCAAAACAAATTCGAGGCTTGGTTAAAAGTTGAACTTTATGCCTGTGAGGCTTGGAGTGAACTCGGTATCATCCCGAAAGAAGATGTACAAGTTCTTTGGGACAAGGCATCGTTCGATGTTGATCGCATTCTAGAGATTGAACAAGAGACACGTCATGATGTGATTGCGTTCACTCGTGCCGTTTCCGAGACACTCGGAGAAGAGAAAAAGTGGGTACATTACGGATTGACGTCGACGGATGTCGTCGACACGGCACTCTCGTACTTAATCAAACAGGCGAATGATCTTTTAGAAGCCGATTTAGATCGCTTCATCGGTATTCTCGCAGAAAAAGCGAAGGCACATAAGTATGACATCATGATGGGACGTACCCATGGCGTTCACGCGGAACCGACCACGTTCGGTCTGAAGCTCGCCCTCTGGTATGAAGAGATGAAACGAAACAAAAAACGCTTCATGGCAGCTCGCGAAACGATTGAATTCGGGAAGATGAGCGGAGCGGTTGGGACGTTTGCGAATATCGACCCGTTCATCGAGTCATACGTCTGTGACAAGCTCGGTATCCAAGCTGCACCGATTTCGACACAGACACTCCAACGTGACCGTCATGCCGAGTACATGTCAACACTCGCATTGATTGCCACATCGATTGAAAAGATGGCAACCGAGATTCGTGGACTTCAAAAAACAGAGACACGCGAAGTGGAAGAGTTCTTTGCGAAAGGACAAAAAGGGTCATCTGCGATGCCGCATAAACGTAACCCAATCGGTTCTGAAAATATGACGGGTCTTGCACGCGTCATTCGCGGTCATATGATGACAGCATACGAGAATGTCCCACTCTGGCATGAACGTGACATCTCGCACTCATCAGCAGAGCGAATCATCATTCCGGATGCGACGATTCTCCTCAACTACATGTTGAACCGTTTCGGTAACATCGTGAAGAACTTAACGGTCTTCCCGGACAACATGCGCCGCAATATGGACCGTACGTTCGGGATCATCTTCTCGCAACGGATCTTACTCGGTCTCATCGAGAAGGGCTGGTCACGTGAAGCAGCATACGACGCGGTTCAACCGAAAGCGATGCAGGCATGGGAAGAAGAGACGATGTTCCGTACATTGATTGAAGAGGACAAAGAGATGGGCGCACTCTTTACGAGTGAAGAGCTCGATGAGTTGTTCGACCCGCGTTATCACGTACGCCGTGTCGATACGATTTTTGAACGCTGTGGTTTGTAATCGTTGAGGGGCGACAAGCCCCTCTCACTTTTAAGGGGGAACGGTTCAGATGAAAGCAATTTATGAGGGCAAGGCGAAGGCGTTATTTGAGACAGAAGAAGCGGGTGTGCTTCGTGTGTACTATAAAGACGATGCGACAGCATTCAATGGAGAAAAGAAAGAGTCGATTGATGGGAAGGGGATTTTAAACAATGCCATCACGACTCAGTTGTTCGAATTGATGCATGACAACAAGATTCCGACGCACTTTATCAAACGAATCTCAGACCGGGAACAGTTGGTCCGCCGTGTCGACATCATTCCGTTAGAGGTGGTCGTCCGCAACGTCGCGGCCGGTAGTCTGGCGAAACGTCTCGGTTGGGAAGAAGGAAAACCGCTCCTCGCACCGATTGTCGAGTTTTATTATAAGGACGATGCGCTTGGGGACCCACTCCTCACTGAGGATCATATCCGATTATTGCAAGTTGCTACACACAAAGAAGTCGAAACATTGCGACAACTCGGGCTTTGGGTAAACGATGTCTTGCTCGATTTCTTTGGTCAACACGGCATCGACGTGATCGATTTTAAACTAGAGTTCGGAAAAGTGGATGGGACGATCATCTTGGCGGATGAAATCTCGCCGGATACGTGCCGCCTTTGGGACAAAGAAACGAAACAAAAGCTTGATAAAGATGTATTCCGTCGCGATTTAGGTTCTTTGACTGAGACGTATGGACAATTGTTAACACGCATAGGGGGAAACGGACAATGAAAAAAGTAAACGTGTATGTGACATTACGTGAAAGTGTACTCGACCCACAAGGAGTTGCCGTAAAAGGCGGGCTCGAACATCTCGGATTCGCTGGAGTTGAATCGGTGCGCATCGGGAAAGTGATCGAGCTTCAAGTAGCGGACGACACGACAGAAAACATGGTCAAAGAGATGTGTGAGAAGTTACTCGTCAATACGGTCATTGAGAATTATGAAATCGAGATGGGGGTACTCGCATGAAGTTTGCGGTCATCGTCTTTCCAGGATCAAACTGTGACCTCGACATGTACCACGCGGTAAAAGATGTGCTCGGGGAAGAAGCGGAATACGTGTTTCATACAGAGACCTCACTTGAAGGATTCGATGGGGTCCTCTTACCAGGCGGTTTCTCATACGGAGACTACTTGCGCTGCGGGTCAATCGCCCAGTTTTCACCAATCATGGCTGAAGTGAAGCGTTTCGCGGAAGAAGGACGGCCGGTACTCGGGGTATGTAACGGATTCCAAGTGCTCGTCGAAGCGGGACTCCTTCCAGGCGTATTGATGCGAAACCGCGATTTGAAATTCATGTGTAAGACCGTCGACCTTGTCGTCGAAAACAACGAGACGATGTTCACAAGTGAGTACGCGGCACAGGAAACGATTCGCGTGCCAATCGCACACGGTGAGGGCAACTACTACTGTGACGATGCGACACTTGCGGCATTGAAGGTAAATGGCCAGATTGCGTTCACCTATAAAGAGAACCCGAACGGATCGGTCGAAAACATCGCCGGCATCACGAACGAGGCAGGGAACGTACTCGGCATGATGCCACACCCGGAGCGTGCGGTCGAAGCGTTGCTCGGTGGGGAAGACGGTAAACGGTTATTCACGTCAATCGTAAAATGGGGGGCACGACATGTTACTTACAACTGAACCGACAGCTACACAAATCCGTGATGAACGGATCTATGCCACGATGGGATTATCGGACGACGAATACGCGCTCGTCGTCTCACTGCTTGGCCGGGAACCGAATTATACAGAGATCGGTCTCTTCTCGGTCATGTGGTCTGAACACTGTTCGTACAAAAACTCGAAACCGGTGCTCCGGAAGTTTCCGACAACCGGCAAGCACGTCTTACAAGGACCGGGAGAAGGGGCTGGAATCGTCGACATCGGAGACGGGCAAGCCGTCGCCTTTAAAATCGAGAGTCATAACCATCCATCCGCGATCGAGCCTTATCAAGGAGCGGCGACTGGGGTGGGCGGAATCATCCGTGACATCTTCTCGATGGGCGCCCGTCCGATTGCTTTATTGAACTCACTCCGTTTCGGAGATTTGAACGAATCACGTGTGAAACATTTATTCGGTCATGTCGTATCCGGCATCGCTGGATACGGGAACTGTGTCGGCATCCCGACTGTCGGTGGGGAAGTCGCCTTTGACCCGGCTTACTCAGGAAATCCACTCGTCAACGCAATGTGCGTCGGCTTTATCCGTCATGAAGACATTCAAAAAGGAATCGCGGAAGGTGTCGGGAACTCGGTCATGTACGTCGGAGCAACGACAGGACGTGACGGAATCCATGGTGCCACGTTCGCTTCTGAAGAACTCGGGGAAGACGCGGACGAGAAACGTCCAGCCGTCCAAGTCGGAGACCCGTTCATGGAGAAGCTCTTGATCGAAGCGTGTCTCGAAGTCATCAAGCACCCGGCGCTCGTCGGGATTCAAGACATGGGCGCAGCCGGATTGACGTCATCGTCAGCAGAGATGGCATCGAAAGCAGGGATGGGAATCGAGATGAATCTAGACCTCGTCCCACAACGTGAGACAGGCATGACACCTTACGAGATGATGCTATCGGAATCGCAAGAGCGGATGCTCCTCGTCGTCAAAGCTGGACATGAAGACGAAATCGAAGCAATCGTCACGAAGTGGGGACTTCATGCAGTCAAAGTCGGAGAAGTCATTGAAGAAAAAGTGCTTCGTCTCGTTCATCAAGGTGAAGTCGCGGCGGAAGTACCGGTCGATGCACTCGCCGAAGACGCTCCTGTCTATCATAAACCGTCTAAAGTCCCGGCATATTACGAAGCATTCCAAGCGATGGAGCCGGTCACACCAGTTGTCGAAGATGTGATCGCGACATGGAAAGACGTCCTTGCGATGCCGAGCATCGCCTCGAAACGTTGGGTGTATGAGCAATATGACCATATGGTACAAACGTCGACAGTCGTCGCACCGGGTAGTGATGCCGCAGTCATTCGCATTCGTGAGACGGAGAAGTCGCTCGCGATGACGACGGACTGCAACGCAAAATATGTCTATCTCGATCCACGTGTCGGTGGAGCCATCGCTGTCGCGGAGGCGGCGCGAAACATCGTCGCAAGTGGTGCAGAACCACTCGCTTTGACGGACTGCCTCAATTTCGGGAGCCCGGATAAACCGGAAGGGTTCTGGCAACTCGATCAAGCCGTCGAAGGAATGGCAGAAGCGTGTCGTACGCTTGATACGCCGGTCATCGGTGGGAACGTATCGCTGTATAACGAATCGAACGGACAAGCCATCTACCCGACACCGGTCGTTGGAATGGTCGGACTCATCGAAAAACCAGAACATATTACGACATCGTTTGCGAAACAAGCGGGAGACGTCGTCTTCTTACTCGGTGAGACAAAAGCAGAATTTGGCGGAAGTGCCCTTCAAATGTTGCAAGACGGAAAAGTGAGCGGTCATGCACCGACACTCGACCTTGAAGAAGAACGTCAGACACAGAAGGTATTGCTTCACGCCATCCGTGAAGGTCTGGTCACGGCGGCACACGACGTGTCAGAAGGTGGTCTTGCGGCAGCGTTACCGGAACTGGTCTTTGGAACAGGGTTCGGCATGGACGTGACGATCGACACAGACCTTGTGACGGCACTATTTAGTGAATCCCAGTCACGTTTCCTCGTGACAGTAGACAAGGCACATGCCGAGTCATTCGCGCGCATGACGAACGGGACAGCAATCGGGACAGTGACAGAAGCCCCGACCCTTGTCGTTCGCGCAAGCGACCGCTTGATTGAAATGGACGTGAAAGAGTTGGAACGTGTATGGGAAGGAGCTATTCCATGTTATATGACATCCGAGGCATGAACGAGGAGTGCGGCGTCTTCGGTGTGTTCGGTCACATCGAAGCCTCACACCTTGCCTATTACGGACTGCACAGCTTGCAACACCGTGGCCAAGAAGGAACGGGGATCGTCACGGCAGACGGAGAACGTCTCCATGCGAAACGAGGACTCGGTCTCGTTACCGAGGTGTTCGATGAGACGTCACTCGACACACTCACGGGGAATCATGCGATTGGGCATGTCCGCTACTCAACGGCAGGCGGCAATACGTTAGAGAACGTTCAACCGCTCCATTTCAAGTCGTTGACTGGGGATTTGGCGATGGCGCATAACGGAAACCTCGTGAATGCGAACGAATTGAAACATATGCTCGAAGCGGAAGGCGCGATCTTCCAGACGACGTCCGACACGGAAGTCGTGGCTCACCTCATCAAGCGAAGTCGCGGCAATTCGTTGAAAGAACGAATCGCCGACAGCTTGGCTCGTCTCGTAGGGGCATTCGCTTTCCTATTCTTGACGGAAGATGCACTGTACGTCGGTGTCGACGTGCATGGGTTACGTCCATTGTCACTTGGACAAACCGAAGACGGGGCTTACGTGTTCGCTTCGGAAACGTGTGCGTTTGACGTCGTGGGGGCGACGTACGTACGAGATGTTGAACCAGGAGAATTGCTCATGGTCACGAATGAAGGGATCACGTCGGAGCGATTCAGTGAAGCGGCAGTCCGTGCCATGTGTTCAATGGAATACATCTACTTCTCACGACCGGACTCTATCATCGATGGTATCAACGTGCATACGGCACGTAAGGCCATGGGGAAAAAGATGTTTGAAGAAGCACCGGTCGAAGCAGATGTCGTGACAGGTGTGCCGGATTCAAGTATTTCCGCGGCAATCGGTTACGCTGAGGCGAGCGGAATCCCATACGAAATGGGACTCATTAAAAATCGTTATGTCGGACGTACGTTCATTCAACCGTCCCAGGAATTACGGGAGCGCGGCGTGAAGATGAAGTTATCAGCGTTACGCGGTGTCGTAAACGGGAAACGCGTCATCATGGTCGATGATTCCATCGTCCGAGGAACGACGAGTCGTCGAATCGTTTCGTTACTCCGAGAGGCAGGCGCGACGGAAGTGCATGTGCGCATCACGTCACCACCGATCAAACATCCGTGTTACTACGGAATCGATACATCGACCAAGGAAGAGTTAATTGCGGCAACCAAATCCGTTGAAGAAATCAGAGAAGAGATTGGTGCCGATTCACTAGCGTTCCTCACATTAGATGGAACGGTCGAAGCCATCGATCGTCCATTTGAAGGAGCACTACGCGGGCAGTGTGCTGCATGCTTCACGGGACTTTATCCGACTGAACTTGCAGAACTCGTGACAGAGACAAAGGCTTAAGGGGGAAATGCAATGAGCGTTCGTTATGAACAAGCGGGTGTGAATTTAGAAGCAGGGTACGAGGCCGTATCCCGTATGAAACGTCATGTTGCTCGGACAATGCGTCCGGAAGTGATGACAGGACTCGGTAGTTTCGGAGCGATGATTGATCTCGGTTCGATGAACATGAAACACCCGATTCTCGTGAGCGGGACCGACGGGGTCGGGACGAAACTGAAATTGGCGTTCGCGCTCGACCAGCATGACACGATTGGAATCGACTGCGTCGCCATGTGCGTCAACGATTGTCTCGTGCATGGGGCAGAACCGCTCTATTTCCTCGACTATATTGCGACCGGAAAAGCAGAACCGGCTAAACTTGAGCGAATCGTCGCCGGTGTTGCGGAAGGATGTGTCCAAGCCGGCTGCGCCCTCGTCGGTGGCGAAACCGCTGAAATGCCGGGGATGTATCCGGATGGCGAATATGATATTGCTGGATTTGCGGTCGGTGTCGTGGAGAAAGAAAACTTGCTCGACGGTTCGACGATTCAGGATGGAGACGTTGTGCTCGGACTTGCATCTTCAGGCGTCCACTCGAATGGATTCTCGCTTGTACGTCATATTGTTGAATCACAAGGTCTTCATTATACGGATGAGATTGCGATGCTCGATACGACACTCGGGAACGCCTTGCTGTTGCCGACACGGATTTATGCCGAAGCGGCGAAAGCGGCGATTTCGACAGGGAAGGTTCAAGGGATGGCACACATCACAGGTGGTGGCTTCTATGAGAATGTCCCTCGCATGTTGCCAGAAGGTCTCGGCATCACGTTCGATGCCTCGAGTTGGCCGAGTCTTCCTGTATTCGACTGGCTCGAACAAGTCGGGAACATCTCGAAGCAAGAAATGTTCAACGTCTTCAATATGGGGATTGGTTATATGATCACGGTACGTCCTGAAGACGTGGAACTCGTCGAAGCGGCGCTTGAACGTGTCGGGGAGACCGCGCACCGAATCGGGAAAGTCGAGAGTCGTCCAGGCATCCGGATCTCAGGAGTGGACCAATGAAACGATTTGCTATCTTTGCGTCAGGATCGGGAAGTAACGCCGAAGCGATTTGGCAAGCAATCACCGATGGTCATTTGTCTGCTGAATGTGTGTTGCTCGTGACGGACAAACCAGAAGCTGCTGTTCTCGATCGAGCGGAGCGTCACGGGATTCCGAGTTTTTCGTTTACACCGAAGGCGTACGCGTCAAAAGAAGAGTTCGAGGAAGAAATTCTCGTCCTTCTCCGTACGCTTCGTGTAGACTATATCGTGTTGGCGGGGTATATGCGCTTGATCGGAAATGTGTTACTATCCGCATATCCGAACCGTATTCTAAACATTCATCCATCGCTTTTACCCGCTTTTCCAGGTAAAGACGCGATCGGACAGGCGCTTGACGCCAACGTACCGACGAGTGGTGTAACCGTTCATTATGTGGATGCGGGGATGGACACGGGTCCGATCATCGCACAGGCGTCCGTCGAGATTGAAGGGTGTGATCGCACCGAGGCGACACGTCGTATTCAGACGATCGAGCACCAACTGTATCCGCGCGTATTACAACAAGTGTTGAATCAACAGGAGGTTTTCAAGTGAGAGCATTATTAAGTGTTTCTGATAAAATGGGGATTGTCGAACTCGCAACCGTCTTGCATGAGGCGGGCATCGAGCTCATCTCAACAGGTGGGACCGAGGCGGCGCTTCAACAGGCAGGATTACCAGTCAAAAATATTTCGGAAGTGACATCGTTCCCCGAAATGTTAGACGGCCGTGTCAAAACGTTGCACCCACTCGTTCACGGGGGATTGCTCGGACGTCGCGACCTTGATACGCATGTCGCACAAATGAAAGATCATCACATCGAACCAATCGATTATGTGGTCGTCAATCTGTATCCGTTCAAAGAGACGATTGCAAAAGAAAATACGACATACGAAGAAGCGATTGAAAACATTGATATCGGTGGACCGAGCATGTTGCGTTCAGCTGCGAAAAACCATGCGAGTGTCACCGTCGTCGTGGACCCGAGTGATTACACACTCGTCGCCGATGAAGTACGTGGAGGCGGTACATCGTTTGAAACACGTCAACGTCTCGCGACGAAAGCGTTCCGACATACGGCTGCCTATGATGCGTTAATTGCCGACTACTTAGGTCGTCAAATCGGCGAAACGTTCCCAGAGCAGGTGACTGTCACGTATGAAAAGGTTCAAGACCTTCGTTATGGAGAGAACCCACACCAACAAGCGGCGTTTTATAAGACACCGTTATATGACGGGATGACACTTGCGAATGCGACACAGCTTCACGGGAAAGAGCTCTCGTATAACAATATTCAAGATACGAATGCAGCACTTGAAGCACTCAGTGAATTGACTGAGCCGGCGGCAGTCGTTGTCAAGCATATGAACCCATGCGGCGTTGCAGTCGGACGGACGATTTCTCAAGCGTTCGAACGTGCCCATGCGGCCGACCCGGTCTCTATCTTTGGTGGAATCGTCGCCTTAAACCGTGAAGTCGATCTCGAAACGGCGGATGCCCTTCGCAACATCTTTTTAGAGATCATCATTGCTCCATCCTTTAGTGAGGCAGCACTTGACCGATTGAAAGAGAAAAAGAATCTTCGTTTGTTGACGTTAGATATGGGACAGATGACAGGCATGCGCCTCACGGCTGTCGCGGGAGGATTGCTCGTACAAGACGGGGATGACATGACACTCGATGATGCCTCATGCCAAATCGTGACGGATCGTCGTCCGACAGCATCAGAATGGGAAGACTTGAAACTTGCATGGCGTGTCGTCAAGCATGTCAAATCGAACGCTATCGTCGTCACAAAAGACGAAACGACGATTGGAATCGGTGCCGGACAGATGAACCGCGTCGGTGCAGCAAAAATCGCTTTCGAACAAGCTGGAGAACGCGCGACAGGCGCGGCTCTCGGAAGTGATGCCTTCTTCCCGATGGCAGATACGGTCGAAGCGGCAGCGGCAGCGGGAATCACGGCCATCATCCAACCGGGTGGGTCGATTCGCGATGCCGAATCGATTGAAGCGGCAAATCGCCATGGTATCACGATGGTATTCACATCAGTCAGACATTTCAAACACTGAGAGGGGTTTGCGTCATGAACGTATTGGTCATCGGTCGAGGAGGACGCGAGCATGCGCTCGCGTGGAAGTTGAAACAAGACGGGCATCACGTCTTCGTTGCACCGGGCAACGACTTCATGGAAGGGATGACGTGTGTGTCGATCCATGAAACAGACGTGGAGGCGCTCGCCCATTTCGCAGAAGAGAACGAGATCGAATGGACGATTGTCGGACCGGAGTCGTCACTCATGGCAGGAGTCGTGGATACGTTCCGTGCCAAAGGACTGAACATCTTTGGACCGACGAAAGCGGCTGCCTTACTCGAAGGAAGCAAGGCGTTCGCAAAGGAAGTCATGATGGAAGCCGGGATTCCGACAGCGGCATACGAGGCGTTCACAGAAGCGGAATCGGCGCTTGCCTATATCGAGAAGCTAGGGGCACCACTCGTCGTCAAGGCGGACGGATTGGCTGCCGGTAAAGGCGTCACGGTTGCATTTACGGTCGAAGAGGCGGAAGCTGCCGTACGTGATATTTTCACGACGGATAAATTTGGGCAACAGTCACAAGTCGTCATCGAAGAGTTCCTCGATGGGGAAGAGTTTTCGCTCATGGCGTTCGTCTCGGGAGAGCGTGTCATTCCGATGATCACCTCGCAAGATCATAAACGTGCCTATGACGGCGACAGGGGACCGAACACGGGTGGTATGGGCGCTTATAGCCCGATGCCACATCTTTCAAAGGACGTGTATGAGGAATCGGTGAAGACCGTATTAGAACCACTCGCGCAGACGATGGTCAAACGAGGTACTCCATTTGAAGGATTCTTGTACGCCGGTCTCATCTTGACGGCGAATGGACCAAAAGTCATCGAATTCAATGCACGCTTCGGTGACCCTGAAACGGAGGTCATTCTACCGAACTTGAAAACGCCGCTCCTTGACATGATTGAAGCGGTCGTTCGTCAAGAACCGTATCTGATTGAATGGGTCGATGGATATACGATGGGGGTCGTCATTGCGGCCGAAGGGTATCCGGACCGACCGATCACGGGCCAGGTGTTATCAGGATTTGAGTCGCTTCCGAAAGATGTGCTGGTCTTCCATGCCGGCACGACAAAGAAGGGCGATCAAGTCGTAGGGAGCGGAGGTCGTCTACTTGTTGTGACGGCGACGAAGCCGACACTGCTTGAGGCGAAAACGGCTGTGTATGCGGCGATTTCACAACTCGATTTACCTGAGACGTTCCACCGAACGGATATCGGGTCACGGGCGTTCACGCAGATTATTTGAAGGATGGGTCAACCCATCCTTTTTTTCATGCGAAAAAAAGGAAATGCCGATATCCTGTTCTACAATAATAATAAAGTAGCTGGAAGAAGGAGGGTGGTCGGCCTGCGTGTTCAAACAAAATTATTTATTGCGATAGCCGTGAACATTGTATTCTTCATCGGTGTTATTTTATTCGTCATCAAACCGTATTTTGTAGAGAAAAGTATTGAGCAGGACAGGGCGATGACCCGTGATCAAATCGAAAGTGTGTCAGAAGTGTTCGCCAATCACCGACTCATGCTCGAACGAATTCTTGTAGATTGGTCAGTCTGGACGAACGCCTATGATTTTGTTCAAAATCAGAATGAAACATTCATTGAAAATAACATGGGGGAAGAGACACTCGAAAACTTGGGGGTCGGCGCAATGATTTTCCTCGACCGTGATCGAGAGGTCGTCTACTCGGAGTTTACTCAATTTTATGAATTAGATCGTGAAGAGGACAAAGAGACATTCACGAACGACTTGATCCGTTACGTCAACTCGTCAGGAATCAAACAAAGTGCGGTGTATGGCACCGATTTCGGTCCGGTCGTCTTCATGAGTCATCCGATTGTGAGAAGTGATGGGACAGGAAAGCCGGGTGGGACGCTCGTGATCATTCAAAAAATCGGTCCAGACTTCATGGCCGCGATGAGTGCCCAAGCAAAAACGAAATTATCGATCAGTCCTCTTTCACACCGGCAGTTGACGGTCGATGAAGACAATCAATTTGCACGTGTCTCGTTACCGCTTCAATCCGTCTATCAAGATGCGAACTGGGAACTCAACTTCTCGGTGAAGCGAACGTACTATACCAATACACAGACCATGTTAGAAACGGGGATGCTAGGGCTGCTTGTGCTCGGTCTTGGTCTATTGTTGACACTGTTTTGGTCGGTGAATCAAATTGTCACGAAACGATTGATGGGCATCGTCAACGAACTCAAATGGATCACGAAAGAACGGAATAGTCGGTTACGGATTCAGTTGCATCCAAATCAACAAGACGAGATTGAAGAGATGGCGATCAGCATGAACGAGGTGCTCGATGCACTCGAACAGACACAAAAAGAATCGTTGACGCGTGCCTTCCGAGATTCTTTGACCCGTCTTCCGAACCGATTGGCGGTCGAAGAGATGTTCGTGAGCTTACCGGAAACGACCCGGTCGATTGGAGTGATGGGAATCGATCTCGACAACTTCCGACGGATCAACGATCAATTTGGTCAGCGTACGGGAGATGCGATGCTGACGTTCTTTGCCTCTCGTTTGATGTTTTATAGAGAGGATGGCTTCGTTGCAAGAATCGGAGCGGACGAGTTCATCTTGATTCATTCGAAATGGACGACCGAGGAGCTCATGATTATCGCGAATCAATTAGTGAAAGATTTGCGCGAATGGGGTTTGAAGCAAGGGATGAACCATTTGACCTTGAGTATCGGCATCGACGAATTGACAGGACCGACGTATCATTCCTATGAGGTGATGATGGCGCGACTCGATGTCGTCTTACACGAAGCCAAAGCATCCGGGAAAGACCAGATTCTTTCCTATCATGAGATTGAAGATGGGAGTCACTACTTGCAGGCGCTCGAGATGGAACGTGATTTACGTCATGCGTTGCGTCATGATGAGTTCGAACTCTATTACCAACCAATCGTCTCTCCGCAGCCGTTTCAAGTAAGAGGAGTCGAGGCGTTGATTCGCTGGCACCATCCACAGAAAGGGTTCGTTTCTCCCGGCGTGTTCATTCCGGTTGCGGAGCAACTCGGGCTCATCTCAGATGTGGGACGCTGGGTGCTTGTGCGCGCCATCACTGAGATTCAAGAGTACGCAGAGCGGTTTGATTTATTTTTATCCATTAACGTCTCGAAACGTCAGATTTTAGACGGCTCGTTTTTAGAAGCGTTGGAGGAGACGCTCGCTAAGACAGGATTTCCCCCACACCGGTTGCATGTGGAAATCACAGAGAGTGAAGTCGGTGGGAATGTGTATGAACTTCAACAGTTCATTCAAGCGTTAAAGGCCATCGGGGTCAAAATATCACTCGATGACTTCGGTGTCGGGACATCGTCACTTTCATACCTGCAATCCCTGCGTCTCGACATCGTTAAAATCGATCAGAACTTCGTGAAAGGGATTCCGGAGAATAAGTTTGACCGCGCGCTGTTAGAAGGGCTGTATCAAACTTTCCAAACGCTTGGACTCGAGATCGTCACGGAAGGGGTCGAGCGACCGGAACAGCTTGCGTTCGTATTAGAATATAGTGGTTCGCTCATTCAAGGTTATCATTACAGTAAACCGATTCCGGTCGATCAATTGCACCTGTACTTACGAAAAACGGTCATGACTCAAATTTGATGTAGGCGACTCTTCACAGGGAGAGTCGTCTTTTTTTGTGAAAAATATATGTGAAATTTGTTACAATAGGGAACATAACTTGCGACCCATTCAGAGAAAAGGTAAACTTGAAACAGGGAAAGAAAACGCTTTCAAAACTATTTTTTAATAGCTTTGCAAGGGAAAAGGGAGGATTGGGTTCGATGCCAACAAAAAGAACGGCGCGGGCACCGTGGTCTAAAGTGATGATTCGTTCACAACTTGAAGTCGTGGATCGATTGCGACCACCTTCGCTCGTCTTACAAAACGCAACGTATTTGAACGTTTATGTAAAACAATGGAGAACCGCAAATATTTGGATTGAGGGAGATCGGATCGTGTATGTCGGTCCAGACTTACCAGAATCAGCGGTCGAAACGGTCGATGTGACAGGAAAGTATATTGTACCTGGGTATATCGAGCCTCACGCTCATCCGTTTCAATTATACAATCCGGCGACGTTGTCAAAATATGCAGGAGAGCGTGGAACGACGACGCTCGTCAATGACAACATGCTGCTTTTTTTACAAGAGAAAGAGCAAGCGTTTGCGCAGCTCGATGCGATTCAGCAATTACCGACGAGTACGTATTGGTGGGCACGATTGGATACGCAAACGGAGCTGGACCGAGAGAGCGTGGCTGTCGACTCGGAACGCGTTCATGAGTGGTTTAACCATCCGGACGTCGTCATGGCAGGTGAATTGACGGCATGGCCACGCGCCTTGAAGGGCGATGATGAGATGCTTCAGTGGATGCTTGACGCCGAGACGTGCGGTTTGCCGGTCGAGGGACATTTTCCGGGGGCGTCGCCGAAGACATTGACTAAAATGGCGTTGATGGGAGTACACAGCGACCATGAGGCGATGACGGCGGAAGAGGCGTTCAATCGATTGGAACTAGGTTATACGACGACGCTTCGACATTCCTCGATTCGTCCGGACCTGCCGGAGATGATTCGTGACCTATTGGCGAATGGATTGACGGCGTTCGACCATCTCATGGTGACGACGGACGGTTCGACACCGGGCTTTTATGAGGACGGCATGCAGGATGCTCTCGTCCGCATTTTGATTGAAGCGGGATTACCGGCCATCGAAGCCTACCGGATTGTCTCTCATAACGTGGCTCGTCATTTTGACCTCGATCATATTTTAGGTGCAATTGCGCCAGGCCGCATCGCGCATTTGAACATTCTAGATGCCATCGAGGAACCGCGTCCGACGGCCGTGATCGCGAAAGGGCAATGGATTTATCGTGATGGGGTATCGCTTTTCCCGAACGAATTAGTGGAAGCAGTCCTCGACATGATGCCGTCGACAGACGTTTCAATCGAGCTTACGCCACAAGACTTGTCCTTCAGCATGCCGGTCGGACTCGACATGATCAACTCGGTCATCATGAAGCTGTTTAAAATTACGCATGACACGGGTCAAGATGAATTACCGCGTGATGGAGACGAATCGTTTCTCATGTTGCTTGATAAAGAAGGGAAATGGCGATTGAACACAGTCCTGAAAGGATTCGCTCGAGATTTTGGTGGACTTGTCAGTTCGTACTCGATCAGTGGGGACTACTTGATTCTAGGAAAATGTAAACAAGATATGTTACAGGCGTTCAAACGAATGAACGAACTTGGAGGCGGGATTGTCCTCGTAGACAAGGGCGAAATCGTTGCGGAGATTCCGTTGCCACTCTGTGGGATGACGTCGACGGAGCCACTTGAAGTGCTCATCGGTCAAGAGAAACAGCTGCGATACGAGCTCATGGCGAGGGGCTATCAGTTCGAAGACCCGATCTATACATTACTATTTTTAGCGTCTACCCATTTGCCGTATGTTCGGGCGACACCTCTCGGCATTTATGAAGTCATGAAGAAACAAGTACTATTTCCTGCGATTTTGCGATGAATAGTTGAGTCCAAGGCTCCCCTGCTTTAGAATGATAAAGAAGTATGAGTAGAGAGGATGCTTGCGGATGCAACTCGATAAATTACGAGGTCGAGAGCTTGATCAATTGTTTGAAGCGATTTTGAAGCTCGAGACACTCGAAGACTGTTATCAATTATTTGAAGATTTAGCGACTGTTAATGAAATTCAGGCACTTGCGCAACGACTTGAAGTGGCGCGGCAAATTCGTGAAGGAAACACGTATCATAAAATTGAGGATGCGACAGGCGCCTCAACGGCCACGATTTCACGTGTGAAGCGATGCTTGAACTATGGGACAGGCGGATACGATCTCGCTCTTGAACGTCTACAACAAACAAAAGGTGACTCGTAAGAGTCATCTTGTTTTTGATGGAGGGGAGGGGCGAGATGCAACAGAAATTCATGAAACAGAACTTACAATTGTTCTTTCGAAATTTAACACCGGTTCAAACACTCGTATTAATTTATAGTGCGGCAGCGATTTTATCAGTTTTGCTTCTCGCCTTACCAATCGCCCACAAGCCCGGAGTGACGATCACATTTACCGATCTTGTCTTCTTTGCGGTGAGCTGTGTCAGTGTCACGGGACTATCACCGATTGTAGTCACTGATACTTTCTCCACGTTCGGCTTATTTATCATCCTGTTCATCGTCCAAGTGAGCGGTGTCGGATTGATCAGTTTGCACGTCATCATGTGGATCTTACTTGGGAAACGAATTGGGTTCAGGGAGCGGCAACTGATTTTACGTGACCAAAACCAGACGTCGATGTCTGGTATCGTCAAATACATCACGGAAATCGTGATTACCGTAATCGCCATCGAAGCGGTCGGTGCCGTCTTGCTCGGGGTCCATTACTTAAATTATTTTGATACCGCCGGAGAAGCCTTCTTGCAAGGATTGTTCGGGTCGGTCAGTGCGACGACGAATGCCGGGTTTGACATTACGGGAAGTTCGCTCGCACCATTCCGTGAGGACCCGTTCGTCATCTTTACACAAATCGCGCTCATGACCGGTGGTGCCATCGGATTCCCAGTGCTTGTAGAAATTCGAACGTACTTGGTGAGCCGAATCACTCGAAAACGTCATACGTTCCCAAGTCGATTCTCGTTGTTCACGAAATTGACGGTTTCGACCTTCTTTATTTTGATTGCCGTCGGTACGGTCGGCTTGTTCATCTTTGAATACAACAATGCCTTTAAAGACTTGCCGCTCTGGTTGGCACTTTCGGATTCGTTGTTCCAATCCGTGACGACACGAAATGGTGGTCTATCGACGGTAGATGTCAATTTGTTCTCTGAAGCGAGCATGTTGCTTCTGTCCATCCTTATGTTCATCGGGGCGTCTCCATCGTCTGTCGGTGGGGGGATTCGGACGACGACGTTTGCTGTAGCCGTTCTCGCTGTCATCGCATTCATTCGCGGGGACTCGTCCATCAAAATTTTCGGTCGTGAAATCGTCCTTGAAGATATTTGGAAAGCGTTCGTTATCATTACGGTCTCGCTTGCCGTTTTACTATCAGGTGTCATGGTCATGGCTTATTTTGAGGATGCTTCGTTGACACGAATCTTATTCGAGGCGTGTTCTGCGTTCGGGACGACGGGCCTATCCGTCGGATTGTCCTCCGAATTTAGTAACGTTGGAAAATGGGTGTTGACGATTCTCATGTTCATCGGTCGGATCGGCGTCATCGCCTTCATTCTCATCCTGCAACGGAGACAACCGAAGCGGATGTATAACTATCCGAAAGAATCAATCATCTTAGGATAAGGAGATTGTCATATGAAAGCATTTTGGATCAACTTCGGATACGTCTTTATTGTTCCGGTTCTTCCGTTTATCGCCATCGTCAATGGAACGGCACTCTGTTCACCGGACTCGCCGCTCCTTGACATACCAGTGCTCGGATTCTTTTTAGCGAATCCGCTCTGGTTCGTCCCCGTTTACGGTCTATTCGCCTTGCTTGTTGCGAAATGGTTGACGGATCGGGAACGGAATCGGAATCGTACGGCACGTTCGTGACTTGCTTCGGCAAGTCTTTTTTTGTTGGGGAGATGCACGGGAGGAAAAAAATCGATAAACTAGAGAAGGATTCGATAGGAGGGAATGAGTTGGAATTTCAGACGTGGCGACATGTGTTTAAACTAGATCCAAATAAGGAGCTCACAGATGAGGCGCTCGAGGCCCTCATCCATTCTGGGACCGACGCCTTTTTGATTGGAGGAACGGATGGGGTTGATGCAGAGAATACATTTGCGCTATATGCGAGAGTCCGAGATGCTGGGATTCCAATCGCACTTGAGATTAGTCATCCTAGTCAAGTCATCCACGGATTCAATCATTATTTCGTGCCCACCGTGCTGAATGCAGGAACTCCGGAATGGATCATTGGACATCATGCTCGTGCGTTTGAACGATACGGCCATTTCTTTGATGCCCGTCTTGTAACGGCTCAAGGGTATCTCGTCTTGAACCCGGACGCGAAAGTCGCTGACGTGACGGAAGCACGATGCGATTTGACGATCGAAGAGTCCGTGGCATACGCGGAAGTTGGACATCACTTGTTCCGTCTTCCCTCGCTCTATATCGAATATAGTGGACGACTCGGGAATCCTGATGTCGTCAAAGAGATTCGTTTGGCGTTACCTGATGCACATCTCTTTTACGGTGGTGGCATCGAGGGAGAAGAGACGGCACGATTAATGGGTGCACATGTCGACACGATTGTTGTCGGCAATATCATTTATGAAGACTTAGCTGGAGCACTTGCGACTGTACGAGCACTCCGATAAAATAAGAACAAACGTTTGGAACAAGGAAGGAAACAATTATGTATAATCTTAGCGAAGAATTAGTCAAAGGGATGAACCCGGAACAAGCAGAAGCGGTGAAGCATACGGATGGCCCGCTGTTGATTATGGCGGGTGCAGGGTCTGGGAAGACTCGTGTCTTGACCCATCGTGTCGCCTATTTGATGGCGGCGAAGCAAGTGGCACCGTGGAACATTTTAGCGATCACGTTCACGAATAAGGCAGCACGAGAAATGAAAGATCGGATTGCGCGTCTTGTGGGTGGTGTCGCCGAGGACATTTGGATTTCTACATTCCACTCCATGTGTGTCCGGATTTTACGACGTGATATCGATCGCATCCGCTATGACCGGAGCTTTTCTATTTTAGATGCCTCAGATCAATTGACAGCGATCAAACAGGTGTTGAAAGAATTGAACCTCGACCCGAAGAAGTACGAACCGCGTACCCTTCTCGGGATGATTTCAAATCATAAAAATGAGCTGCGTACGGCGAAAGATGCGGCTGCCCTCGTCGGGAACAATCCGTACGAGCGAATCATCTCGGACGTCTACACAGCGTATGAGAAAAAGTTGAAACAAAATAATGTTCTCGACTTTGACGATTTGATTATGAAGACGATTCACTTATTCCAAGAAGCGCCGGATGTGTTGGCGTTCTATCAGAAAAAATTTAAGTACATCCATGTCGATGAGTATCAGGATACGAACCGTGCCCAATATACACTCGTCAAACTTCTCGCGCAGGCACACGAGAATTTGTGTGTCGTGGGGGACTCGGATCAGTCCATTTATCGTTGGCGCGGTGCCGACATCGCCAACATCTTGACGTTCGAGAAAGATTATCCGAGCGCCCATGTCATCTTGCTCGAACAAAACTATCGTTCGACGAAACGGATTTTGGAGGCGGCGAACGGTGTCATTCAAAACAACGCTTCCCGTAAAGATAAGAACTTGTGGACTGAAAATGACGAAGGAGAGAAACTGTTGCTCCATGTCGCATCGGACGATCGCGACGAAGCGTTCTTCATCATGAACCAGATGAAAGAGCTGAAGATGGAAGGGATGGACTACGGACAGATGGCGGTCCTTTATCGGACGAACGCTCAATCACGTGGACTCGAGGAGATGCTCCTCAAGTCGAACATCCCATACAAAATGGTCGGCGGGACGAAGTTCTATGAGCGAAAAGAGATCAAGGACGTCCTCGCATACTTGCGATTGATCGCCAACCCGGATGAGGACATCTCGTTCGTTCGCGTCGTCAATGAGCCGAAACGCGGAATCGGTGCCGCGACGATTGATAAACTAGGTGACTTTGCAGATATGCAAGGCGTCTCACTTATGGATGCGATTCGTGACATCGAATTGTCAGGCATCGCCCCACGCACTGCGACGAAACTCGCGGACTTCCGCCAAATGATGTTGGATTTACGGCAGATGGCGGACTATCTCTCCATTTCAGAACTCGTCGAAGAGGTATTGAAAAAGACAGGATATGAAGAGATGCTCAAAATCGAGAAGACGCTTGAAGCGGAAAGCCGACTCGAGAACTTGCAAGAGTTTCTGTCGGTCGCCCAAAACTTTGAGAAAGAGAGCGATGAACAGACGCTCGTCGCCTTCCTTACCGATTTGACGCTCGTCTCAGACCTCGATTCACTCGATGAAGTCGATGAGTCGCATCAAGTCACGTTGATGACGTTGCACTCGGCGAAGGGACTTGAATTCCCGGTCGTCTTCTTGATTGGAATGGAAGAAGGACTTTTCCCGCACAGCCGTGCCTTGAACGACGAGGAAGAGATGGAAGAAGAACGTCGTCTCGCGTATGTCGGAATCACCCGTGCCGAGAAGCGTCTCTATTTGACACGTGCACAGTCACGGATGCTATATGGTCGCTTCCAAAACAACCCGGAGTCGAGATTCTTGCATGAGTTGCCGGAAACGTTGTTGGAGCGGTCCGGTAAGGCGAGAAAACCAATGCCATGGAACCCGGTCGAGTCACCAGGGAAGTTACCGGTGAATGGCTTTAGTTCGAAACCGAAGCCGAAACTCGCCCAATCGTCCGGTGCCGAAACGGTCGGCTGGAATGTCGGCGACAAAGCGAATCATAAAAAATGGGGACAAGGGACGGTCGTGCAGACACGTGGTGAAGGCGACCAACTCGAAGTCGACATCGCATTCCCAGAAGTCGGGATCAAGCGCCTGTTGGCTAAATTTGCCCCTATCGAAAAAGCGTGAGGTGAGGATATGGAGATGGCAGAACGCGTAGAAGAGCTACGTCAAACGTTAAATCAATATGGTTACGAGTATTACGTACTCGACCGCCCGAGCGTGCCGGATTCGGAGTATGACCGATTAATGAACGAATTGATTCAAATCGAGACCGATTATCCTGAACTTCGAACACCGGACTCCCCGACGCAACGCGTCGGAGGGGCTCCGCTCGACGCATTTGTCAAAGTGACACACGACACGCCGATGCTCTCGCTCGGCAACGTCTTCTCGAAAGAGGAACTCGTCGAGTGGGTGGAGCGAATCGAGAAAGATCTCGGCTACACGCCGACATTCGTGGCAGAACTCAAATTTGATGGTCTCGCTGTCTCGTTAAAATATGAGAATGGCCGTCTCGTCCGTGGTGCGACGCGCGGGGACGGGACGACGGGTGAGGACATCACGCAAAACTTGAAGACGATTCGTTCCATCCCTCTCCGATTAAATGAGGACGTGACGTTTGAAGTGCGAGGTGAGGCGTACATGCCGAAACGTTCGTTCGAACAATTGAATGATGAACGAGAACGTATCGGCGAGCCACTTTTCGCAAATCCGAGAAACGCTGCTGCCGGTTCACTTCGACAACTCGACTCAAAAATTGCGGCGTCAAGAAATTTGGCGTTCTTCGCATACGGTTTGGTGTCGCAAGACGATCTCGTCGCGTCACATGACGAGTCACTCGATTATTTGAAACGACTTGGTGTCGCAGTGAGCGGAGATTATACAACATGCCAGACGGCGGATGAACTGTGGGATTACATTGAGACATACGTGACGAAACGGAGTGACCTCCCATATGAAATTGATGGGATCGTCATTAAAGTGGCCGGGTATGAAGAACAGGAACAACTTGGTTTCACCGCTAAAAGTCCGCGCTGGGCCGTCGCGTACAAGTTCCCGGCAGAAGAAGTCGTGACGACGATCGAGGACGTCGATTTCAGTGTCGGTCGTACGGGGAAGGTCACACCACGGGCACGATTTGCCCCGGTTTCTGTGGCAGGTTCGACCGTGACGTATGCGACGCTTCACAATGAAGATTTTATAAAGGAAAAAGATCTTCATATCGGTGACCGAGTCGTCATCAAAAAAGCAGGAGACGTCATTCCGGCCGTCGTATCGGCATTGGCGAGTGAACGGAGTGGGGAAGAGCGAGTGATTGAATTCCCGACGCATTGTCCGGCGTGTGGGTCGGAGTTGATTCGACTCGAAGGAGAGGCGGATCATCGTTGCGTCAATCCGGAATGTCCGGCTCAACTGCTTGAAGGACTCATCCATTTCGTGTCGAGACAAGCGATGAACATCGACGGGCTCGGCGAGAAAGTGATCACGCAGCTTCACGAAGCAGGGCTCGTCCATAATGTGGCCGACCTGTATCGCTTGGACCGAGATGATTTACTTGGACTCGAGCGCATGGGCGAGACGTCAGTGACGAACTTGCTCTCAGCAATCGAACAATCGAAGCAAAATTCATTGGAACGGGTGCTCTTTGCCCTCGGGATTCGACTCGTCGGACAAAAGGCCGCTTCTTTAATTGCAGAACGGTTCGAGACGATGGATGCAATCATCGCTGCGACAGTCGAAGAGTTGACATCCATCGATGGCATCGGGACGAAGATGGCCGAATCGATTGTCCTCTATTTCGAAAAACCAGAAGCACGTGAACTCGTCAAAGAATTGGCGGAATCAGGTGTGAACTTATCATTCAAAGGAATGAAGCGTCCAACGACTGAAGGGGCACCGCTCTCTGGGAAGACAGTCGTATTGACGGGGAAATTGCATGAGATGACACGTGGCGAGGCTGGGAAGCAGCTTGAACTCCTCGGCGCGAGTGTGACAGGGAGCGTGAGTAAAAACACAGACTTGCTCGTCGCCGGTGAAAAGGCAGGTTCGAAGCTGGCGAAAGCCGAATCTCTCGGAATCGAAGTATGGGATGAAGCCAAGCTGCTCGACTTTTTAAAGGAACAAGCATAAACGTTCGCTTCGGCGAACGTTTTTTTCGGAAATAATTGGGATTGAGCAGGTTCGCACATGCGTTCGCGGGGTATAGATTAACTAAATCAAAATGCTAATATATTTTTGCGAGAGAACCCTTTGACACCATGACTTTCACACACACATTCCTCTCATTCCTCTACGTGGTGAACGTCGTCATCGGAACGATTGCGATTCGAGCGCTTGTTTTCACCTTAGAGGAGGGACCAACATCATGACACACAACATCCAGCGCTTCGTTGCCGTATTTACCATCCTCATGCTCCTTTCAACCTTATTTGGGGTGCCCACCGCCAAAGCGGACACGACCACGTTCCGGTATATCCAAGTGAATTTGACAGATGAGGAAAGCGAAACATTATATGAATCAAGTCTCGTCTATGAAGGAATCACGTATTACGGGGTCCGTGAATCAGCTGACGTTTGGCGATTTATGATTGATGCGGAAGTAGTAGACGACTCGTTGATTGACCTCATCACGCTCTACGATGCGGAAGGTGTACCGTATACGTTTTCTCCAAACACTGTCACGGAAGCCTATCATGTCGAAGTGGAGGAACCGCCTGTAGTCACAGAACCAGACCCATCAGAAGAGGTGACGCCACCGGTTGAACCAGAACCAGTCGTCGAAGAGCCGACGACTGAACCGACGTTACCGAAGCTCGCCGTTGAAGCAATCAACATCGCCGCAGTCGACCGAGCCGTTGTCGGAGGCGAAATATCGTATACGTTCATTGTAGAAAACACAGGAGAAACGCCGATGACGGTGACAGAATTCTCTCATGAGTACGTGAGCGGAGACATCGATCATCAATCAATCGAATCGTTCAATCAACACGTATTTGATCGTTTGCATGAATTAATAGGAGAAGACGGTCTCTTGCCGGGGGAACGGGTGGAAGTGACAGAAGTTTTAGCGATTCAGACCGGATATTCGTTCGACGCTCATCCTGAGATCGGCAGTGTCTTTCGGGTGACCGGAGTGGATGAATTCGACCGGGTTGTCACGTCAGAAAGTCAACAAATTATCCTTTTGCAAACACCAGACTTCACCGTGAATGCAACGGTTGAGAAAGCGACCGTTCAACCGGGAGAGCCCGTTCGCTATACGTATACGATCACCAATCCTTCGAGAGTCACCCTGTTTTTAGCGAAAGCAGTTCTTACATGGCCAAGCGGTGCCTTGACAAAAGAAGAACAACACCTGGCAAATCAACGATTCGCAGAGCTGGTCGAAGCGATTCCTGCCTTCAGAGACGGTCTCGGTCCGGAAGAAGAAGTGACGTTCTCGTTTGAGCTTCCGCTCCTCACATCTTATGATATGAGAGCTGGGGCTGAATTGATTCAACGTGCCACATTCACCTTCGAGGTGGATGAAGGGATTGCGGTTACTCACTCTGTCGACGTACCGGTAGCAGTGAAGCAACCTGTTCCGGTAAAAGAAGAGCCGAAACAAGACGCTAACAAACAGAAGACAGAGGTGAAAACCACACCACCTGCTGTGACAGTCGTTGTCAAAGAGAGTGGAGCGAAACGAGTCGAGCACATCGATGAAGCCGATCCGTACGCACAAGGCGTACTTCCGATGACAGGCGAAGCGGATGATCTATGGCACGTCATGCTCGGTACACTTCTCTTCGCGTCAGGACTCCTACTGTTGATTCGTCGCAACCACCCGTCAACGAAACCATAAATCGACATCCCTTCTCGTTCATGCGAGAAGGGATTTGTTCTGATTCCGCTTCGATACTTTTTTCGTGGAACGATTTTGTTATAATGGACAAAGTGAAATAGGAAACGATGTTCAAAGGAGCTAGACATAGATGAAATGGAAACAACTCGTCATCCCGACAATCGCCTCTGCGCTATTGTTGAGCGGATGTTCAATGAAAATACCGATGGGTGAAGAAGAAGCGACACCAACAGGGGACGAAACAGCGGCCGAAGGCGTCACACAAGCGATCGAAGCCCGTGACTCTTATTACCAGATGGTCATTCCGTTCAAACCGGCGGCGGCGAGAGGTCTCGCCCAACGTCAAGTCAGTTCATCGTTAGAACTCGAAGAAGTCGAACTCGGTCTCATGCGTCATTCAACGGACGCGTTCGACCCGGAAAAGTTCGCTTATCAAGAGGGACAGCTGTTGAACGCGGAGGATGTGTCCCGTTTACTTGCACGGAAAGATAAAAGTAATGAAGGATTGACACCCTTGAACCCGGCATATGCGGATGGCAAGGCAGAAGTCGAAGACGACAAGTTTGTCGATGCGAACAAGAAGTCACCACTTTATTTAGCTTCCATTGTCGAACAGAACTACATGACGAAAGAGGACAGCGGGTATCAGGTTGGAGGCGTATCGTTTGCACTCATATTGAACCGTGAGTATGTCTTCCAAGCACCGAACTATGGTCCGACGTACACCGTCAAACTCGATCAAAAGAAAGTGATCGCAGAAGGGGAACGTATGGCGAACGAGCTCGTCTCCCAATTACGGAAGCGGGAAGACTTCAAGGATCTCGATATCAATGTCGCGCTCTATATGAAATCGACACAAGGTTCACCGACACCGGGGAACTATATCAAATCGGCTTTCGTTGGGACGGCGGATCAGGTCAAATCGGACGACTGGAAAGCGATCGATGAGAAGTACTACTACTTCCCGTCGACATCAGCGACGTCTGACGTACGCGAGGACGCTCAGAAGTTTACGCTCTTCAGCGATCGGATCGCAGACCTTTTCCCGGACTATAGCGGGATGATCGGGAAAGGTTTTTATCAGAATGGAGATTTATCGAGAATGGAGATTGATATCCCGATTCAGTTTTACAGTCGCGCTGAGCTCGTCGGATTCACACAACACGTTGTCGGCTTGCTTGAAAACCGTTGGGAATATAATCGGAACGTTCCGGTTCGAATTAACGTGACATCCCTCGGTGGAGACCCTGAAGTGACCATCGTGTTCGAGGACGGAATGGATAGTCCGAAAGTATACTTCTAAAGGAGGAGAGGTTCGTTTTTTTGAAACGAATCTCTTCTTTTTTTCGTATGAAAAGTGAAAGGATAATCTTTGACCTTATTTGACCAAATGAGTAGAATAGAGTTAACAGAAACGGGAAAGGGAAAGGTGAGGTGAATCCATATGGCTAAAAACTATTACGATGAGCTTGGTGTTTCCAAAGGAGCGACCGAGCAGGAGATTAAACGCGCATACCGGAAACTGGCGAAACAATACCATCCGGACGTCAATAAAGATCCTGGGGCACAGGATCGCTTCAAATCGATTCAAGAGGCGTTCGACGTGTTGAGCGACCCGGAGAAGAAGGCGAACTATGATCGATATGGTAGCCCAGATGGACCGTCATTCGGACAAGGGTTCGGAGGCGGTGGGGAGGCTTACGGGGAAGGCTCATCTCAATTCGAGGATCTCTTCCGACAATTCGGCGGGGGGTCACGTACGACTTCGCGGACGTTCGGGTTTGAAGATATGTTCGGAAGCTTCTTTGACCAAGCGGTCGACGAAGACTTGGATGAGACCGTTCGTGTCAACATCCCGCTTAGTCAATTGACGAAAGAGTCGAAAGTGAGTCTGCGTCTTCAAACGGGTACCGTGAACGTCAAAATTCCACAAGGTGCTTATGAAGGTCAGAAGTTGCGCTTGAAAGGAAAGGGAAGCCGGGGCGGACAATCGGGAAACCGAGGTGATGTATATGTCGAACTTCACTTTGCCGATGACGATACGTATCGTCGCGAAGGAGAGCATATCGTGACAGTGAAGCGTTTGCGACCGCTTGAGTTTTTAGACGGGACGAGCGTCATCATTGCGACACTCGACGGGGGACGCGTGAAGTTGAAAGTGAAACCGGGAAGCCGTCCGGGACAACGGATGCGTATTCCGGGCCGAGGTGTCATGACCGGTTCGAAAGTACGGTCGGACTTGTTCGTGCAGCTCGAAGTCGACCTGCCGCTTGATGAGACGTACCGGGCTGTATATGAAAAAATCGAACGTTAATGGATAAGGAGGAATCGTGATGGACTTTAATCGTTTCACCGATAAAGCACATGAATGCATTGTCAGTTCACAAGCGTTAGCGAAACAGTATCATCATAGCGAAATCAATGAGTGGCATGTATTGGCCTCAATGATTTCACAGACGGACGGGATTGCGCCGTTGCTGTTTCAAAAAATGGAGATCAACGTGTCAGAGATTGAAGGAGAAGTCGCGCTTTCTCTGAAACATGCGCCGAAACTCCAAAACCCGACGACACCGATGATTTCAGCCTCTCTCTTAAGCGTCTTGACGACTGCGGAACGAGAAGCGACGGGGATGAATGATGAGTACGTATCGGTCGAACATATTCTACTCGGTATTTTGTTGAACAGCAGTCAGGCACAGACGATGCTCGAACGGAAAGGTGTCACCGAAGAACGACTCCGTGATGCGCTTGTCGCTGTGCGTGGGAACCGTCGCATCACATCGAAGTCGCCTGAAGCGACTTATGATGTCTTGACGAAATACGGACGCGACCTCATTCAAGAAGTGAAGACAGGTAAAATCGATCCTGTCATCGGACGTGACAGTGAGATTCGTCGTGTCATTCGAATCCTAAGTCGAAAAACAAAAAATAACCCTGTCCTCATCGGAGAACCAGGGGTCGGGAAGACAGCGATTGTCGAAGGGCTCGCCCAGCGCATCGTTCGTGGAGATGTACCGGAAAGTTTGAAAGACAAAACCATCTTCAGCCTCGATATGAGCTCCCTCGTTGCCGGTGCGAAATATCGCGGAGAGTTCGAGGAACGTCTACAGGCCGTCTTGTCCGAAGTGAAAGAAGCGGAAGGCACCATCATCCTCTTCATCGATGAACTTCACACGATTGTCGGTGCAGGGAAGTCTGAGGGGTCGATGGACGCCGGTAACATGTTGAAACCGATGCTCGCCCGAGGCGAACTGCATTGTATCGGCGCGACGACGCTCGACGAGTATCGCCAATATATCGAGAAGGACCCGGCCCTTGAGCGGCGTTTCCAACAAGTACTTGTCGCTGAACCGGATGTCGAGGATACGGTTTCCATCTTGCGCGGTTTAAAAGAACGCTTTGAGATTCACCACGGGGTACGCATCCATGACAACGCGCTCGTCGCGGCGGCTGTGCTATCCAATCGCTATATCACGGACCGCTTCATGCCGGACAAGGCGATTGATCTCGTCGACGAGTCGTGTGCGATGATTCGAACAGAGATGGAGTCGATGCCAGCTGAGCTTGATGAATTGGTCCGTCGGGTCATGCAGCTTGAAATCGAAGAGGCGGCGCTTAAAAAAGAGAGCGATGCCGCTTCCATGAAGCGACTTGAGGCGCTTCAACAGGAATTGGCTTCTATCCGTGAACAGTCTGATTCGTTACGTCTCCGTTGGGAGAATGAGAAGGAGTCGACGCACCGCGTACAACAAATCCGTGGAGACCTAGAGAAAGTACGTCTCGAGTTACAAGAGGCAGAGAGTCGCTATGATTTGAACCGGGCCTCGGAACTGAAATATGGACGAATCCCGGAACTTGAGCGGGAACTAGAAGAAGCGGAACAGTTGGCGAGTTCGGTGACGCGTGAACTCGTGCGTGAAGAAGTGACGGAAGAAGAAATCGCCGAGGTCGTCTCGAAATGGACGGGCATCCCGGTGACGAAACTGACAGAAGGAGAGCGGGATAAGCTTCTCAATCTAGAAGCGGTCTTGCATAAACGTGTGTTCGGACAAGATGATGCGATTCGTCTTGTCAGCGATGCAGTCATTCGAGCACGTGCTGGCATCAAAGATCCAAACCGTCCGATTGGTTCATTCCTTTTCCTCGGACCGACGGGGGTCGGGAAGACAGAACTCGGGAAAGCGCTCGCGGAAGCGATGTTTGATTCAGAAGACCATATCGTTCGACTGGATATGAGTGAATATATGGAGAAACATGCCGTATCGCGTCTCGTCGGTGCCCCTCCTGGCTATATCGGTTACGAAGAAGGTGGACAGTTGACGGAAGCGGTTCGTCGTAACCCGTACTCGGTTCTCTTACTCGATGAGGTCGAGAAAGCGCATCCGGACGTCTTCAATATCTTGCTACAATTGCTCGATGATGGTCGATTGACCGATTCGCACGGGCGCATCGTCGACTTCAAAAATACGATTGTCATCATGACGTCGAACATTGGGGCGGACATCTTGCTCGAAGCGGCGAAAGATGGCGTGATTGATGAGGACGAAGAGCGTCAAGTGCTCGACAAACTCCGTCGTCATTTCCGTCCTGAATTCTTGAACCGGGTCGATGAAACGATTCTGTTCCATCCGCTCACGAAAGATCAAATCGGTCAAATCGTCGAAAAGGCGGTCGGACGGATGAGCGAACGGCTCACGACACGCTCGATTCATATCGACATCACCGATGCAGCCAAAACGTTCGTTGCTGACGAAGCATATGAACCTCAATTTGGTGCGCGACCGATCAACCGATATGTACAACGGACGATTGAGACGAAACTTGCCCGTAGCATCCTCGCTGGAGATGTCGAGGATGGGCAAACGGTCATCATCGATGTCGAGAACGGGGCGTTGACGTTACGCCCATCGACAGTCAATGCATAAAGAAAGAGGAATCCAAAATCGGATTCCTCTTTTATGTATGCCGACATCTTCTTCTCAAAATCAAATAACTGATCCCAATAAAAATGAGGTAGAGTACCGTCCCGAAAAATGAGTTGAATAACCATGGAATTGTTCCCATGAAGCTGGCACGGGTCGCTTCTTGGAACCAGAGCAGTAGCCAAAAGAAAAAGCCAAGACTCGTTGCGAGGAGAACAAAAAATCCCGCCATGCCTTGTTTCGTCAATTGCTTGATTCCGAACCCAAGTAAAGCCGTAACAATGAAAATTGTACCTAACCCAATATAGAACAATCCATCAATCGGTAATGACTGCACCTATATGACTCCCTTCTCACCATCAGATTCATATAATCCAATCTTACACGAAGAGGGAATAAATGGGAATCGTTATTGTGACACGAGAGGACGTTCTGGTTGATAGATACAGTACGGTTCTGATTCTTTGAAATCACCTGTGACCGCATAGGCTCTAGCACGCGAACCACCACATAGATAACGATACTCGCAATACCCACACTTTCCGTGATGACTATCCGGATCACGTAGCGCCTTGAATGTCGGATGATGGCGATAAATATCGGCGAGAGGTGTCGTTCGGACGTTTCCGCAGGTGATTGGTAAAAATCCGGACGGCTGTACGTCCCCTGTATGTGAGATAAAGACGAATCCGTTGCCGTCATTTGTCCCACGAGGGGCTTTTGCCAAATCGTCATGTGGATGTCCGATTGGAGGGAGTCCTGCTGCCCGGCGTCGCTGATTTTCTTGGCGGGCGACTCTCCGATAAAATTGGGCTTCCGTCGTCGAGATGATGAAGGGTGCCGTCTCTTGTATGGAGAACGCCCATTTCAATACTTCCTCATGTCGCTCTGGTGTAATGGGTTGTAACAGGGATCCGCGTCCGGTCGGCACGAGGAAAAAGAGCGTCCAGACGGATACACCGAGGGATTCTACGAGCTTCGCCATTTCCGGTAATCGATCGACATTGTATTCGGTCACCGTCGTATTGATTTGAAATGACATCCCTTCTTCTCGGAAATATGAGATTCCTCGAATGGTACGGTCGAAGCTGCCACGTGTACCGCGGAAGTAGTCATGCGTCACGGCGTCCGGTCCGTCAATGGAGAAGGCCCAACGTGACAAACCAGCTGCTTTTGCCCGTTTCACGGCATCGTGAGTTACACGAGTTGTAGCTGAAGGTGTCATCGAGACGCGCATCCCAAGGGAGGAAGCATATGCGGTCAATTCAAATAAATCTTCACGCATGAGAGGATCACCGCCCGTAAAGACGAGAATCGGGTTATCCATCGCATGAATCTCGCGAATCAATGCCTTCCCTTCTTCCGTGTCGAGTTCGTTTTCGTAACGATGAAATTGTGCCTCTGCCCGGCAGTGGACGCAGGAGAGCGCACAGGCCCGTGTGACTTCCCAAATGACGATGAACGGGTTCTCGTTATAGTCGATACGTTTCATACCGTCACCGCCTGTCGAAGATGTAAGTGATCGACCGCCCGTTTGGCGGAATCGACGCAGTCAGGTAATCCGACCCCATGGAGAATGGCGCCACACGCTTCGACGCCGTCCCACTTCAAAAGTGCTTCTTCGAACGCGCGGACGTCCTGTTTATGACCGACCTCATACTGTGGCATCGTTTGAATGTGTCGCTCGACTTTCGTGAAGAGGGGAGTCCCGACTTTTTGAATGCGTCGAAGTTCGCCTAAAGCGAAGTTTGCGATTAGATCATCCTCTTCATGGAGCAGGGACGGGACATGTTCTGAACTGATATACATGCGGAGCAATGCTTTTCCTTTAGGTGCTAGGTGTGGCCATTTTTTATGCATCCAGCTACAAGCGGTCAAAGCGTTTCCTTCCGATTTGGCGATGACGTAGCCGGTTCCATCTAACGCATCCACTTCTGACTCGTCGAAGGCGGCGAGTACGGTCATCGAAGAGGTACGTTTTAACGATGACAAACGTTCGGCTTCCGGGAATCCGAGCAAAGGTCCGAGTGCATGCGGCGATGTGGCCATGATGATGCCATCAAACTGTTCGATCGTCCCATCGGCAAATGTGACTTCATGAGGTCGAACGGATTGAACGACCGTCTTTAACATGAGTCGATCAATCGACGGACGGAGCGCCTCGACGAGTGCTCCGAGTCCTTGCTCAATCGACAGAAACTTACCAGTCTCGGACGGCTTTACACCAGCTTGGACGGGAGGAGTGAGTGCTTTCATTCCGAGAATCAGACTGCGAGTTTTTTGTTCAATCGTGATAAACTGAGGGAAAGTAGACTCGATGCTCATGTCATCGAGTGTCCCGTTGTAAATCCCTGACAGAAGCGGTTCGATCATTGTATCAACTACTTCTGAGCCAAGTCTCGTCCGAAAGAAACGGTCGAGCGAGATATCCTCTCCTGCATACACGCGTGGAATCACGAGATCGAATCCGGCGCGAAGTTTTCCTCTCCAAGTAAAGAGATCCGTTTTGACCATCGGCCAAAACTTAGTCGGGATGCCCATGACCGACCCGGCCGGCATCTGTCTCAGTTGCTTCCGTACGTAAATGTAAGAAGTCCCGGTTCTGGAGCGGACGAGTTGATCTGCGAGACCTAGACTTGTAATAAGTGATGTCAAGGTCGGCTTTCGTGCCATATAACCGTCGGGTCCAGTCTCTAACGTAAAACCATCCCGATAAATGGTCTTAATTTTTCCACCGAGACGGTCCTGCGCCTCAATCAATGTGACATGAGCTCCGGCTTCTTTGGCATAATAGGCTGCGGCAAGTCCGGTGATGCCACCTCCGATAATCGCGATTCGATTCAATTGATTCACCCATTTCTCTGAAATTGTTGTCGTCTTAACGGTACCGAGAATGTTGACGGAGATATAGGATAAGTGTCACGGACTTCTAGACAAATTTGTCACGAATTCGAAAGGGGACGATGGAATGGCTTCCTTCCTCATCGTTGCGACTCTTGTGATGGTAGGCATAATTGGGTTTATTGTGGCGATGAATCGACATGGAGAAAAGTTGGTTGGAGATGAGGAAAGTCCACCGATGATTTGGGCGGATGAGGACTGGTATAAAGATGATGGACCACCAGACGGATAATATGATAAGATGACCCGGTTGAAATTTGATGGAACATGAGGTGATGGAATGAATGTACTCGAACAACAGTTGAACCACTTGGTTGATGAGTGTCGTCCGTACACGGCTCAAGGGAAAGTGGCGGACTATATCCCTGAACTCGCACATGTGAAAAACGATTTACTCGGGGTGGCGATTTGTTTGCCGGATGGTACGTATATTCACGCGGGGGATGTTCATCACAAGTTTACGATTCAGAGCGTATCGAAGGCGCTCACACTTTGTTATGTATTGATGGAGTTCGGGGAGGACTATGTCTTTTCGAAAGTAGGGATGGAGCCGACGGGGGACGCATTCAACTCCATCGCCAAACTCGAGGAAACGGTCCCGTCAAAACCACTGAATCCGATGATCAACGCCGGAGCGTTAGCGGTGACGAGTATGATTTTGGGGGAGACGGCAGAACTCAAAATCTATCAGTTCCGCCAGTTTTTAGCGACGTTGTTAAATCGCTCGGTCGAGGAGGTCACGTACGACGAAAAAGTCGCCCGCTCTGAATACGAGACGACCGACTTGAACCGTGCCCTGCTCTATTTCATGCGTCATCATGGAATTGTGGATGGAGACGTCGATGAGATCATTGATGTGTATACGAAACAGTGTGCCATCGAGATTGATTGTTTTGATTTGGCGCGAATCGGGCGTGTCTTTGCAGGGAATGGAGAAGACCCGGATACGGGCGAAGAGTTGATTCCACGTCGGGTCGTCCGAATCGTCAAGGCCATCATGACGACGTGTGGCATGTATGATGCATCGGGTGAGTTCGCTGTCCGGGTCGGTCTTCCGGGAAAAAGTGGGGTATCGGGTGCCATCTTGGCGGTCGGGAACCACGAACTGGACTTGAATAACGTTGGGTTTGGCATATTTGGCCCGGCACTTGATTCAAAAGGGAACTCGATTGCCGGAATGAAGTTGTTGGAACTACTGATTGAGCGCTATACTTCGCGCTAAATCGAGAGGTGCTCCACGGATGCATCGAGTTCCTGCTGTAATGTTTCAATTTTTCTGTCGCATGCAGACTGTAGTTCAGCTGGAGGGGTGAAGGCGCGCCAACGCTTTAACAGTTGGTCATGGTCGTTCATATCACCGAGTTCAGTTTGCATCTTTTTTAACGTGCGGACAGTGTCCATCGAAGCATCCGATTCATAGCTTAGCAAGTACTCATGTAAGTAACGTTCGCGTTTGACGGCTAAACGGACTTTATGGAGTGCTTCAAGCTGTTCTTTTCCATCGGATTGTTCGTGATAGACGCGTACACGTTGCTTGCGCTCGCTTTTCGCCTTTTCTAACATCGGAGAGGCGTTCGTTTTTTTGAACGCACGAAATAACGGTCCGCCGATGAAACGACGTACTTGTTGATCGAGCGACGGGGTCATTTTTTCACTGACGCGGGTCGAAAGGATCGTCCGTGCGATGGCACGTTCTGTCTCCATCGCTTCAAGAAACGCATGGTCGAGTTCGGTTTTGGAATCAAACGTTTCGATGAGGACGTCGAGGTCGCGCACATGACCGAGTGCCTCCATCAATTGTTTGAGTTGTCGGAACGTCGCCGGCTTCGTTTCATATAGTTGCATAAACGTGATCAATTTCCGTAGATGAACGCGAGCGCGATGAATATCCTCGGAATTGTTGAAGGTGAGGGCTTCCGTCACATAGTGATTGAACGTGTTCCACGTTTCCAACAGTTCAAATTTAAGCTTTTCTGCATGCCGTTGATTCATGATTATAAGTTCCTTTCTGAAAAAGAGATGAGGGTTGTCCATGTACCAAACACATTCATTAAACGAAAAAATCAAACTGTTCTTCACGATTTTCTTTCCAATTTTAGTCACGCAAGTGTCTTTTTATTTGATTAGCTTTTTTGATACCGTCATGTCCGGACGGGCGGGTGCCGTCGATTTGGCAGGTGTCGGAGTCGGTTCAAGCTTGTGGATGCCGGTGTATACCGGACTGAGTGGAATCTTGCTGGCGGTGGCCCCGATCGTTTCGCAAGCGCTTGGTGCGCGAGACCGTCAACAGATTCAACGAACCTTGTTTCAAGGTATCTATTTAGCCATCATGCTAAGCGTAATCACGCTGACGTTGGGTTCATTCCTTGTGCCGATGGCAATCGAGAGCATGGGGCTCAGTGTAGAAGGGAAACGAATCGCGACGCAATACTTGCTTGCCCTTGGATTCGGTGTCTTGCCGATGTTCCTGTTCAATGTGTTACGCACGCTCATGGATGCCTTGGGCAAGACGCGAGTCTCGATGATCCTCATACTATTAGGGTTACCCATTAATGTCGGATTAAATTACATCTTCATCTTCGGAAAACTGGGGGTGCCGGCGTACGGCGGAGTTGGAGCGGGAATTGCCTCAAGCATCACGTACTGGCTACTCTTCTTCATGGCCTTCTTCTTCGTGAGAAACGGGAAGCCGTTCCGCGAATACAAGTTTTTACGGACGACCGAACGAATGGTCTGGCTCCGACAAAAAGAGCTGTTACAACTTGGGACGCCAATCGGGCTCGCCATTTTCGCAGAAGTCAGCATCTTTGCGGCGGTCACGGTATTGCTCAGTTCATACGGTGACCAAATCGTCGCGGCTCACCAAGCGGCGATTAACTTCGCTTCGTTTGTTTACATGTTGCCACTCTCAGCATCGAGCGCATTGACGATTGTCGTGGGGTATGAGCTTGGCGCGAAACGACTGCAGGATGCCGTCCGCTATGCAAAAATCGGGCTCGCGCTCTGTCTCGGTGTTTCTATCTTTTCCGGTGCTTTTTTGTTTTGGCAAAACGAACGGGTCGCGGCTATTTATACGAATGATCCGACGGTCGTGGACCTTGCAGCTCACTTTATGATCTTCGCTGTATTCTTCCAACTGTCAGATGCTGTCGCGGCACCGATCCAAGGGATATTACGTGGCTTTAAAGACGTCAACATCACGCTCGTCCTTTCACTCGTCGCTTATTGGGTCATCGGTTTACCACTCGGGTATGTCTTGGCAGAGCACGCCGGATTTGGACCAGACGGTTATTGGATGGGCTTGATTGCCGGACTCGCAGCCGGAGCGGTCTTGTTATTTCTCCGGTTAGTATGGATTGTCCGGCGCTACGGGACGGTTCAATCGACATAAAAAAGGAGAAGATTGTTCGCAAATGTGAACAATCTTTTATTTATCTAAAATTGGTCTATACAACTATACTTTTATCAGATATGATAACATGGAGGAAAACAAAAAGGAGTGGTGAACCGATGGGGACATTGATCAATGCTCGTATCGTGTCAGCAGAACAAACATGGGAACGTGGATATATCAGATGGAATGGTCAAACGATTGATGAGATTGGATCGATGGACCAGTTTGAACAACAGGATGAGCCTGTGATTGATGTCGCTGGAGCGCTCGTGACACCGGGTCTCATCGATGTGCATATCCATGGGGGATATGAAGTCGATACGATGGATGCGGATGAATCAAAACTTCGACGATTGAGTAACGACATGCTACAGGAAGGTGTCACGTCCTTTTTCGCGACGACGATCACGCAGTCAAAAGAAGCGATTGAGCATGCATTGAAGGCAGTCCGAAATGTCATTGAAGCGCAGGATACGACACTCATCGGAATCCACTTGGAAGGTCCATTTGTCAACGTGGAGATGGCTGGTGCACAACCGGCAGAATATATTATCGACCCGGACGCCGAGCAGTTCCGGAAATGGCAAGAGCTTGCCGGCGGTCATATCCGTCTTGTCACCTATGCACCGGAACGTCCAGGTGCACGTGAGTTTGAAGCTGTTCTTCGCGAAACCGGTGCAATCGGTTCGGCGGGCCATACGAGTGCGACATTTGAAGAGAACAAGCAGGCGGGCGTCAAACACGGGACGCATCTTTATAACCAAATGCGTGGGTTGCACCATCGAGAACCCGGAACGGTTGGGTATTGTCTCTTAGAGGATGGGGTCATCGCGGAAATTATTCCGGATGGGATCCATAGTCGTCCGGAGATGGTCGACTTCGCGTTTCGCTTAAAAGGAGCAGATGAACTTGTCGTCATCACGGATGCGATGCGAGCAAAAGGACTTTCGGACGGACAATATGAACTTGGCGGTCAACCGGTCATCGTAGCGGACGGGGCTGCGCGACTTCAAGCCGGAAACCTGGCGGGCAGTGTGTTGACGATGGATGCTGCCTTCCGAAACATTCAGGCATATACGGGATGTACGGTGGAAGAAGCGGTCAAAATGACTTCGACGAATGCGGCCAAAGAATTCGGATTGACGACAAAAGGAGACATCAAATCGGGGTTTGATGCAGACCTTGTCGTTTGGGATGACACGACACATGTTCAGATGACTTTTGTCAAAGGTCGAATCGTATATGAACGGGAGGAACAAAGATGAATGTACTAGTCGCAAAGACGGCGAACGATGCGGAACGAATCGCCTATACGCTAATCAAAGAACGGATTTCAGGGAAACATGACTTCGTACTCGGTCTCGCAACCGGTAGCACACCGGTCGGGATGTATCAGATGTTTAAACAGGACGCGCTCGACTGTAGCCACGTGACGAGCGTCAATTTAGATGAATACATCGGATTATCGCCCGAACATCCTCAAAGTTATAACCGCTTCATGAAAGATCGACTCTTCGATGAGGTACCATTCAAACAAAGTCACCTCCCTCAAGGGGACGCGCCGGACCCGGAAGTGGAAGCATCACGTTATGAAGAACTTGTTCGGACACTCGGTGTCGATTTACAGCTTTTAGGGATTGGTGAGAATGGGCATATCGCCTTCAATGAACCGGGTACAGCGCTCGATGCGAAGACACATGTGACCGAACTCACGGAGTCTACTCGGGAAGCCAATCGTCGATTCTTTGATCGGTTAGAAGATGTACCGACACACGCCATCACGATGGGGCTCGATACGATCATGAACGCACGTGAAATCGTCCTAGTCGCGACAGGGGAGCGGAAAGCGGAAGCGGTGCAGCACATGATTGAGAGCGTACCGACGGTCGACTGGCCGGCCACGATCCTTCAGGCCCATCCTGGTGTGACAGTCGTACTCGACGAGGCGGCGGCATCACACTGTGCGGAATCCTTACAAGCCCGTGGACAAGAAGCGGCAACACGATTTTTTACCATTCGGGATTAACGGACCTGCGGAGTCATCTCCGCGGGTTTTTCTATGTTCAACTATGGGAAAATGTAAAGAAATGAATTTGTCATCAAAACGTTTTCGACAAATTTCTCGCTTTCCTCTATAATGAGTGAAGCTCATTATTTTGACTCGAAGGAGACCGATATGAATTCTAGAACACATGCTCGCAGACAGCGCACAGGTCCGTCTGCGTTTTATAAGATATTTAGTGCCCTCGTGCTGATTGCGATTATTGCTGGATCTAGCATTTACGGTACAGCGTTTTACAAAGCCCACAATATGTTGTCAGGCACCCAAGTCACATTAGAGGATGACCCGACGGTTGAGCCGACTCGTTATGATAAAGAAGATACGGAGACGTTCTTGGTTTTAGGGACAGACCTTTCGCCACAGAAGAAAGCGCGTGGCGAGTTTGGACGATCGGACGTTATGATTGTCGTCATTTTAAACAAGAAAGAAAAGCAGACGACGATGCTCAGTATCCCGCGTGACTCGTATGTCAATATTGACTACACGGGATATAACATTCCTTATGGCAAGACGGGACTTGACCAAGATAAGATCACACACGCTTACTACTTTGGTTCGATGGATGAATCGAATCCAAACAACGGGATGCGGATGGCGACGAACACGATCGAAGATTTAGTCGGTGTTGAAATCGACCATGTCGTCTCGCTCAACTTCCAAGGGTTCGTTGATTTCATTGATGCTGTAGGTGGCGTTGAGATTGATGTTCCGTTCTCATCACAACAAAACAGTTACGATGCGTCACGTGAGACAGTTCAAATCGAACAAGGACTTCAACAGCTTTCTGGTGAAGAGGCACTTGCCTACGTTCGAAATCGATACGATGACCCACGTGGGGACATCGGTCGTGGACAACGCCAGATGGAAGTCATCAATGCCGTGCTCGAACAATCACTCGGCACTTCACTCCTAAACAATTACGACAAGGTCTTGAAAGCCGTCGGCGACAACATGCAGACGACACTTGGACCGAATGACTATATGCGTTTAATTGAAGATGTTGGCGCACTTCACAATACGGTGCAATATCAATTGACTGGAGAAGGTGCCCGGGCAGATGACGGACACTTCTACTATTTCTTGAACGAACCGCTTCTTGAAGAAGTACGCTATCGTGTACAACAAGCGGACGCCGGTAATCGTGTCGAGCCGATGTCCGATACAGAACTCGAGTCGTATACGTTAGACCCGAGCGGGGTAACGTACGAAGCTCAATAAAAAAAGTTTGCCCTCGGGCAAACTTTTTTTATATGCGGTCCATGGCGACGGTCAAGGAGTATGAATCTCCGCGAAAGAGTGAACGACTATACTCGAACATGTCACCGTTCTCGAGATAAGTTCGCTGGTCAATCAGCAATACCGGTGCGTTCGGAGAAATGGTGAGGAGCTTGGCTTCTTCTGGACCGGCGCTCCGGGCTTCGAGTGTTTGTGTTGCATTTTTCAGGCGTAAGCCATGCTGTTCGGCATAAGCATAAATCGATCCCGTCGCGTCATCTTGCGTCAGGTCAGGCAATAAATGAACGGGAATATAGGCGGTTTCGAGCGCAAGTGGGTGATCATCGGCGAGTCGTAGCCGTTTCATTTCATAAACCGGTGTTTGATTTGGGATGCTCAGTTGCTGCGCGATGCGATCCGTTGCCGGAATGACCTCGTATGACAAGAGACGGCTGAGCGGTCGCATACCTCGATGTTTGATTTCCTCGGAAAAACTCGTCAGTCCCGATAACGTCATCGCAATCTTCTGACTCGCGACGAATGTGCCTCGTCCTTTTTGACGGCTCAAGTAACCGGCATTGACGAGGTTCATAATGGCTTGACGAATCGTCATCCGACTGACGTGAAATTGCTCGGAAAACTCACGCTCTGACGGCAAGGTGTCTCCTGGTTTTAACAATCCGTCATCAATTTGTTGCTTTAAGTACGCTTCAATTTGATAATAAATAGGTAACGGAGATTGTTTATCGATTTCTAACATATCATTTCGCTCCTGACTGAGAAGATGTATGTTTCATTATAGACGAAATTAAACTAGTTGTCTGAACAGATTATAGAGAGAGGGTGGAGGACAAGATGGAACCATATACAGCAAATACAGTCGTGACCTCGATAAAGGAAGACGGCAACGGTCATTGGCACACACTCGAGAACAGTCCGTTTTATGCGGAAGGTGGGGGACAACCGGCTGACCGTGGATGGATTGAGACTCTTCCTGTACTAGATGTACAAATCAAAGATGGGGAAGTGTGGCATCTCTTGTCAGAAGCATTACCAGCGGGCACGACGATAGAGGTTCGAATCGATGAGGACGTCAGACGGGATCATTCCATCCAGCATACTGCTCAACATGTGATAACGGCGATTTTGGAAGACCGTCATGGCATTCGGACGCTCAGCTTTGGAATCGGAGAGACCGATTCATCTATTGAGATTGAAACGGCAATGATGGACTGGGCGCACGTTGAGGCACTTGAACAAGAGATGCAACAAGTCATCTTTGAAAACCGTCCGATTCGTGTCTATGAAATCCCAAAAGAAGAAGTAGACCGGGCGCGCTTACGGAAAGAGACGGACCGAACGGGGATGATTCGCATCGTCGAAATCGAAGGTCTAGATTACAATGCATGTGGTGGCACTCATGTGGAGACAACGGGACAACTCGGTACCATCCATGTGACGGCGATGAAGAAAGTGAGGGGGAATCTCCGCTTGACGTATGTGGCGGGAAGTCGAGCGATCAAGGTGACTCAACAAGCGCGAGCAGCGTTGCGGACGATTCACCATACATTCTCGACAACGAATGAATCCGTGGCAGCCCGTGTAATCGAAGAACATACGATTCGTTTGGAACGTGAAAAAGAAATCAAAACGCTCGAAGAACGGATTGCCAAAGCGAAAGTGGAGGCAGTGTTGAAAGAAGATAACTATGTGGCCTTACATGTCGGGAGAACAGAAGCGGAAACGTTGACGACCGCCATCATCGAACGAATCGCAGCAACAGGACGAATTGCCGTTGGCGCTAACTATGGAACGCAGAAATTGTTCGTCATGCATGACGGGACACAGGATATCGCTGTCGGCACATTCTTGAAAGCGGCGCTCCAAGAGATGAAAATCGGTCGCGGCGGTGGAAGCCATAAGCAGGCCCAAGCGCGTTTCACATCCGTAGCGGAACTAGAAAAGGGAATCGAAGAAATCGTGAAACGATTGCAGGAAGGAGTTTTACCATGTTGATCATTCAATCGGGAAACGAAGCAGCGTTGATTGAACAGGCAAAACAAGTTCGGGAGATCGTATTCGTTCAGGAACAAGGAATCGATGCGAGTTTAGAATACGATGATTTAGACGATATGTGTACACATGTGGTCGGGCTCCTTGACTCCGAACCTGTGACGACAGCGCGTCTTCGTCCAGTCGACTCGACTGTCGGAAAAGTGGAGCGAGTGGCGACGATTCAATCGGCCCGGGGTCATGGATATGGGAAAGACATTATGATTGAAGTTGAACGTGTCGCGAAACGTCAAGGGTTGGTTGAACTACGATTGGGTGCACAACTGACGGCGCTTCCGTTTTATGAAAAGCTCGGGTACGAGGCGTTCGGAGATGAGTTTTTGGATGCCAATATCCCGCACCGCATGATGCGAAAAACATGGTAATCCTTTTTTGAAATATCCCATTTTTCTAAAAAAAGGTTGGCAAGAAGATTTCGTTTTGTTATAACTAATACTAACAACTGACAGATAGAGGTTGCGAATGACATGAGTAAGCTTGGTTGAAACGGACGCACTCCGGACCGAGCCGAAAGGGGAAATTCGCCGAAGTCGACGTTCACGTGCGTGTGAATGAAGGCTGGGGTAGTCGTGAATAACGCCTACACTGCCATGGTCAACTACCATGGAGCGCTATCTACGGAACGATTCTTTAATCGTTTTTCAACTGCGCGTACAAGCGGCAGACCGTAGGGAGAGTGCTTCCTACCGGTCTGCCGCTTTTTCTGTTGGTGGACATCTTGAAAGTGGGGAACTTGATGACAACCGTACTGAAATTTGGTGGCAGCTCCGTTGCCACAATCGAACAAATACAAGCCATTTCGGACTATTTACAGACACGTGTGGCGACCGGTGAAAAATTGGTCGTCGTCGTATCGGCGATGGGCAAAACGACAGATTCGCTCCTGTCGCTCGCCAAACAAATCACGGATCGCCCGATGATTCGCGAACTCGACCGGCTACTCGCCGTTGGAGAAGAACAGACCATCAGTCTACTCAGTATCGCCTTGAACTCGCGAGGCGTACCGGCCATCTCATTAACGGGACAGCAAGCCGGGATCGATACGATGGGCATTCATACGAAGAGCAAAATCAAAGCGATTCGGAAAGAAGTGTTACACGAGAAGTTGCGTCAATACGACGTCCTGATTGTCGCCGGATTCCAAGGCGTGAATGAAGCGGGAGACGTCACGACCCTTGGGCGTGGCGGTTCGGACACGACAGCCGTCGCACTGGCGGCCGTCCTCAGTCAGCGTTGTGAAATTTATACGGACGTCGCGGGTGTATATACGACGGACCCACGAATCCATCCGACGGCGAAACGGCTTGATACGGTCTCCTATGACGAGATGATGGAGATGAGTGCACTCGGTTCAAAAGTGATGGAGATGCGAAGCGTGGAGCTCGCAAAGAAATATGACGTCAATATTTTTGTTGGGAAGACGCTTTCGAGCGAAGGAGGAACATGGATCATGGATACGACGCAAGCGATGGAACAGAAAGCAGTCACGAGTGTGAGTGTCGTCAAGAACGTACTCAGTGTCTCAATCAAACATATTCCGCATACGGCGGCGGGAGTCGCAGACATCTTTGAACGATTGTCAGAGCGACACGTCAACATCGATATGATTTCACAGACGGCATTCGACGGCGAAGTGTTTCTCTCGTTCACATGTCCGCTCGATGAAGAGGCGTTTTTAGAAGAGGCGCTCGCGGAGTTGACAGCGACCTTGCCTCAAATCAAAATCGATCGTCACACGGAACATGCAAAAATTTCTGTCGTCGGAATCGGTATGCGAGACGCGACAGGGGTCGCATCAGAGCTCTTCGCGACATTCCGTGAGATGGGGATTCCATTCTATCAAGTCACGACGTCTGAAATCAGTATTTCCTATACGATTCAAGAACAAGACGTAGAAGCGGCAGTCGCAGCCATTGCGGCCCGGTTTCACTTATAAGGGGGAAGCATAATGTATAACGTAGCAGTCGTCGGTGCGACAGGTGCCGTCGGACAAAAAATGATTGACGTCTTAACAGAATATGAATTTCCAATCAGCGAGTTGAGACTCTATGCTTCAGCCCGCTCGGCAGGAAAGACGGTCGAGGTGAATGGGCAATCGATCGTGATTCGTGAATTGACCGATGCGATTTATGCGGACCCAATCGATATCGCACTCTTCTCTGCAGGTGGGAGCATCAGTGAACAATATGCCCCTCGGTTGAGTGAGCAAGGAGTCATTGTCATCGATAATTCAAGTGCATTCCGAATGCAAGAAGGAATTCCACTCATCGTACCGGAAGTGAACCGAGTCGAACTCAGTCCGGAGAGAACGCTCATCGCGAACCCGAACTGTTCCACGATTCAATCGGTCGTGGCGCTCGCGCCTCTAGCGGAAGTATACGGACTGACACGCGTCGCGTACACATCTTATCAAGCGGTATCGGGATCGGGTCAAAAAGGGATCGATGACCTCGAGCGCGGTGCGCGCGGAGAGGAACCGACGAATTATCCGTATCCGATTTATGATAACGTGTTGCCGCACATCGATGTGTTTCAAGAAAATGGCTACACGAAAGAAGAACAGAAGATGATGGATGAGACACGTAAGATTTTAAATGCGCCAAACCTCGGGGTGACGGCCACTTGTGTCCGGGTGCCGGTGCGAAACAGTCATGCGGTCTCGATCACGGTGTCGCTCGAGCGAGATGCGACGGTCGCAGAACTGAAAGCTGTCCTTGCCGATGCACCAGGGGTCGTGTTAATGGACAATCCATCCGAATTGACATATCCGACACCGCTCGATGCGAACGGGACGGATGAGGTGTATGTCGGACGAATTCGCCGAGACGATTCACAACCCAATACGTTCCATCTTTGGTGCGTTGCAGATAACGTCCGAAAAGGGGCGGCAGCGAATGCCGTTCAAATCGCACAATGTATGATTAGTCAAACAGCGACGAAATAAGGAGGATATGACATGTTCACAGGAGTGGCGACAGCACTAGCTACCCCATTTCAAGAAAATGGGCAGTTGAATCTAGAAGCATGGGCGGCATTAATTGAAGACCAAATCCAAGAAGGTGTGACGGGTCTCGTCATCGGTGGGACGACCGGCGAAGGGATGACAATCACTGATGACGAGTTTGAGACATTGCTCGTTCGAGCGGTGGAGGTCGCAAACGGTCGAGCCGTGATAATCGCGGGGACCGGTTCGAACAATACAGCAGTCAGTATTGAGAAAACGAAACGGGCCGCCGAACTTGGCGCGGAGATGGCGATGGTCGTCACACCGTACTATAACAAGTCGACACAGGCCGGGCTGATTGCTCACTTTACTGCGATTGCGGATGCGTCACCGATTCCGCTCATGCTCTACAATGTTCCGTCACGGACGGGTGTCGCCTTGGCACCGGAAACGGTCGGTGAGCTCGCGGAACATCCGCGCATCACGGCCTTGAAAGAAGCGAGTGGGGATATCTCGGTCATGGCGCAGATGATGGCCCATATTCCGGAAGGGTTCACCGTTTACTGTGGAAATGACGATCAAATCTTGCCGTACATGGCTTGGGGCGCACAAGGTGTCGTCTCCGTTTTATCAAACGTCTATCCGGGAGCGACGGTCGCGTTGGCAGACGCCCTATTGGCGGGTGATTTGCAGACAGCACGTACGTGGCAAATTCGTTTACTCCCAGTCATCGATGAACTTTTCGCAGAAGTGAATCCGATTCCGGTGAAGGCAGCGCTTCAAGCGCGAGGATTTGAAGTCGGTGCGCCACGTCTGCCGCTCGTTCCAATGAGCGCGACGGCTGAGGCGAAATTACTATCGGCGATGGAACAATTCAATGAGGTGAGACAATGAATGTTCTCATCCATGGTTTTGGCGCAATGGGACGCATTGTCGAAGAGGTCGCTCATGCGCAAGGTGTAAACGTAACGGCAATCGTCTCACCGGGAAGTGACGAGCACACGGCGACTCTGAATGAGGTGGACGTACCCGTCGATGTCGTGATTGACTTTTCGAACCCGGCGTTACTCCCTGGCTTACTCGCGTTCGGACGGGAGCGCAATATTCCGCTCGTCATCGCGACGACCGGCTTCACACCGGATGAACTGGCCGAGATTGAAACGGCTTCGCAAGACATCCCAATCTTCCAGTCTTACAACACCTCATACGGGATCGCGCTCTTGAAGCAGTTGCTCGACCAACTCGTCCCACTCACTCTCGGGTATGATATTGAAGTGATTGAGGCACACCATCGAAAGAAAGTGGACGCACCAAGCGGCACGGCAGAATTATTGGCACGTGCCATCGAAGCGAAGCGTGACGTGACACCGATTTACGAACGAACGTCGCGTCGGGAAGCGCGTGCTATCGAAGAGTTGGGGATGCATTCCATTCGGGGTGGCACGATTTTCGGTGAGCATACCGTGCTCTTCGCCGGAGATGATGAAATGATTGAACTGAAACATACCGCGTTATCGAAACGCGTCTTTGCAAACGGGGCCCTTGCCGCTGCGGCAACGATCATCGATCGCCCGGCAGGACTTTATAATCTATCGAACTTATACGAGGAGGCTACTCATGTTACTCACAAACGCTTATGAAATCGCACAATATATTAAAGATGCTAAGAAGGAAACACCAGTTAAGCTTTACGTCAACGGTCAATTGGCGGGTCTTGAAATCGAGGAAGCGAAAGCATTCGGAACGGATGAGTCGAAACTGTTTTTGACGACGGCAGAACGCGCTGCGGCATTCTTAGAAGCTAATGCATCGGTCATCACAGATTCTCATCTTGAATATGATCGTCGCAACAGTGCTGTACCGATGCTCGATACGACACAACTCAATGCCCGAATCGAACCAGGCTCGTTCATCCGAGACCACGTTCAAATCGGCAACAACGCGGTCGTCATGATGGGAGCTGTCGTCAACATCGGAGCTGTCATCGGAGATGGTTCGATGGTCGATATGAACGCTGTCATCGGAGCACGCGGAACGCTCGGGAAGAACGTTCACCTTGGCGCAGGTGCCGTGGTCGCAGGGGTTCTTGAGCCACCTTCAAAAGATCCGGTCATCATCGAGGATGGTGTCATGATTGGGGCGAACGCAGTCATCTTAGAGGGCGTTCGCGTCGGTGAAAACGCAGTTGTCGCGGCAGGAAGTGTCGTCACACAAAACGTCCCTCCAGGTGTTGTCGTTGCGGGAACACCTGCACGAATCATCAAACAGAAAGATGAAAAAACTTCTGAAAAAACGCAACTTGTTGATGACTTACGCTCTCTCTAACGTATAATAGACAGAAAATATAAAAAATGAGGAATGGGAGAGTTGCATTATGGAACAGTATGGACAATGGATGTGGAAAGACGGGGCTTGGATTGAGCCGACTGACGCAAACACGAGTATCATGACACACGCGATTCATTACGGAAGCGGGTTCTTTGAAGGGATTCGCGCGTATCACACGGAGGAAGGTCCTGCTATCTTCCGATTACGTGAACACTTGGAGCGACTTGTTCGCTCGTGTGCATACTACCACGTCACGCTACCGTATACGGTAGATGAACTCGAACAAGCCACGATGGAATTGATTGAGCGAAACGGATTTGAAGCATGCTACATCCGTCCGTTCGTCTTCCTTGGAACACCATGGCAGGCACTTATGCCGACTGCTGAGACGAAGGTACATGTTGCCATCTCGTGTTGGCCGCTCGGTGAATATTTCAACAAGACGGTCGGGATTCGAGCGAAAGTGGCCTCGTATCGCCGTGTGTCTTCTACAATGATGCCAATGCAAGCGAAAGCGGCCTCGAACTATATGAACTCACAGCTATTAAAAGGAGAGGCGCTCCGTGACGGATTCGACGAAGCGATTGCCCTTGATATGAACGGAAACGTCAGTGAGGCGAGTGTCGCGAACATCTTCCTCGTGAAAGGAAAAACGATTACGACACCGTCCCTTGACTGTTCTGTACTCGATGGCATCACACGTCAAACGGTGATGCAATTGGCTCGCGAGGCCGGTTATGAAATCGTCGAGCGCCATATCGGACGCGATGAGCTCTATGTGGCTGATGAAATCTTCTTAACGGGAACGGCAGCCGAGGTGACGAGCGTCATCGAGGTCGACCATATCTCGATTGGTGGAGGTGTCCAGACGGTTGCGACAGAAATGTTGACACGCTATCGTGAAGCCGTAACAGGACAGCTTCCGGAACACCGCGATTGGATCACGTTCGTGAAATCAGCAGTAACAGAGTAAAGGAGTTTTGCACGATGGGAGTCACAATTGACTTGAATGCGATTCGCGAAAACAAACGCCGGATTGAAGCGCTCGGGCGCCCCGTGTTTGCGGTCGTGAAAAACAATGCCTATAACCTAGGAATGGAGCCAGTTGTGACGACTTTGTATGATGAAGGAGTCCGTCACTTCATGGTGACCACGTTAGAAGAAGCGATTGAAGTGCGAGCGCATGCAGAGTCGGCTCGCGTCCTCGTCATGAATCCGATATACACATGGGAACACGTGCATACCCATGAATTTGACGTCGCAATCGGCTCGTATGAATGGCTCGTTTCACAGCGTGAGCATCTCGATGGCGTTCGCCTTCATTTGAAATTAGACGTCGGCATGAACCGATTCGGTGCCAAAACGTTTGAAGAAGCGCTACAGATCGTTGCCTTCTGCCGAAATGAAGGATTGAACCTTGTCGGACTATGTACACATTTTCCGCTCGCGGATGCGGACAATGCCGAAGTCGAGCATAGCGTCCAAGTCGAACGCTTTGCCGACTGGTCGACACGTTTGATGGAACGTCATACGTTTGAATTGATTCATGCCGCGAACAGTGCGGCCACGCTTCAAGACGACTCGCGTTTGCACCATTGCACACATGTGCGTGTCGGTATTTTCTTATACGGTTATTCGTCGGTTGAGCCGGTTGAGTGGCTCGTACCTGCGTTTTATTGGGAGACAGAAGTGGTTGCCGTCCACGACATCGAAGCGGGGGCTCATGTCGGGTATGGAACGGGATATACCGCGGAATCGAAAGAACGGATTGCTGTCTTACCTGTCGGATATGGGGATGGATTGATGCGGGCGAGACGTCACTTGCCTGTTCACATCGAGGGGAAAGCATACCCGTTCATCAGTAACATCTTTATGAGCCATAGCTTCATCAAAGTCGACGAAGACGTACAAATCGGCGACCGCGTCACATTATATGGAATCGAGACGAAAATCGATGACGTGACACGTGTTGGCTATGCCAACAACTCAGAACAGCTCTGTGCCCGTTCGTGGCGTGTCCCACATCGCTTTGAAGGAGGAATTGTATGTACACCACCAATCAATCAGAATGTTTGATCGAAGGCGTGTCCGTCCGTGAACTTCAAGCGACGTACGGGACACCTTTATACATCATGAGTGAGCCAGAACTAGAGCGTCGCCTTGGAATTGTCCAGAATGCGTTTCTAGATAAGTATCCGAACACGTATGCGTTATACGCGTCAAAAGCGTTATCGATTGCGGCCGTTTATGAAAAAGTGATGGCCGCAGGGTTAAGTGTCGATGTCGTCTCAAGGGGTGAGATGTACGTGGCACTGCATGCCGGGGTACCGGCGGAGCGCATTCACGTTCACGGCTCAAACAAGACGATTCTTGACATCACGTATGCTCTCGAGCAGGGGATTACACACTTTACCATCGACAATATGCGGGAGATCAGTCTCTTGTCAGGACTTGCGGCTGAATACAATCGCGAAGTCGATGTGCTTCTCCGCATTGTGCCTCAAGTTGTCGGGGGTGCCCATGCGGCGATTCAAACGGGTGGGGTTGATACAAAATTCGGTTTCCCGACGCATGACGACACGTATTTAGACGCGATTCGTGCGACGTTAGAAGCTGAGCACTTACAGTTGAAGGGGATCCATTGTCACGTCGGTTCTCAAATTCAAGATCCGACCCTCTTCATCAACACGGTGAAGACGATGGTGCGCTTTATGGGTACGATTCGTCAGGAAACCGGCTATACGACGGACGTCTTGAACATCGGCGGGGGATTCGGCGTCGCTTATTTGGATGAAGACGAATATCTCGATTTTGCTCAGACGATGGAGCAAGTGATGGAGACGTTGGTCGAGGAGGTCGAGGCACGTGAATTGCCACTTCCGAAAATCGGGATTGAGCCGGGACGTTGGCTCGTCGCCAATGCGGGTGCCACGCTTTATGAGGTGGGGACCGTCAAAGAAGTGAGTGGCGTTCGTACATTCGTGTCTGTCGATGGCGGGATGACGGACAATATCCGTCCGGCATTGTATGATGCGGAGTATGAGGTCGTGGCAGCGACTCGGATGAATGAAGAGAAAACGCTTGAGGCAAAAATAGTCGGAGCGTGCTGTGAGTCGGGAGACATCATCTCGAACCGCTCATTGATTCCCCCTGTCACACCAGGTGATTTATTACTTGTCAAAGCAACGGGAGCGTACAATTTCTCCATGGCGAGCAACTATAACCAGATGCTTCGTCCAGCTGTTGTCTTCGTGAAAGACGGGGCACATCGACTTGTCGTTCGTCGCCAAACGTTTGAAGACTTGGTGGCATGTGAGGTCATTGGACAATCAACGTAAGACTGCAGAGCAATCTGTAGTCTTTTTTTGATTTTGAAATGAGAACGTTTTTCAATTATGATAGAGAAGAGAAAAAAAGGGGAAGTGACGGTCATGACAAAGACAGCAGCACAAAAGTTAATTGAAGAAAGACGTACGGTCCGTATGTTCAAGGAAGAACCAATCGATACGAAAGTGCTTTATGAAGTGTTGCAATCGGCACATCATGCACCATTTCACAATAAAGTCGAGCCATGGAACGTGTATGTGTTCAATGGAGACGGGAAACAAGTGTTACTCGATGCGCTCGAACCAGCCTTCTCGGAGGCGTCAGAGGGGCAACGCGAAAAAGTGACGGGACGAATTTTAAA